>CALWWB010000094.1 GCA_944385175.1 uncultured Oscillospiraceae bacterium
CACAGACAACAAGCCCTTTCAGCTGCTTAAACAATTTTTACTTTCTAATATTGTCTAACTTTTTGGGGTCACTTCAACGCCTCCACGTTTTTTCTTGCTCTCTGTTATCTGTCTCCGGCCATGGTTTCCATCAACTTCAGCACCGCCCGCTGCTGATTATGGTCCGGGGCAGCCCAGCATCCCGGAAGCAGGCGCTAGCTCCTTATGAGTTCCAGAGCCTCCCCCTCACCGGCAAAAGGCTGGGACAGGCTGATGTCAAATGCGGCCCATATCTTTTCCAGAGGCTGCACCTAGGGCACAAGATTCTTTCTGTACCATGAGGAAAGGGTGGATTGGGGAAGAGTGGACTTCACAGCCGGCCGGTATTCGGGCCAGCCTCTGACCTGCCTGAGCTTTATTATTCTGGCAAGTATGTCCTCCGTTGTCCCCGCTCTTTCTGTTTTTCGTTAATCCTATTTGCTGTCGCCCTATTGCTTTAATGGTTCATATCGTATAAGATTTACGATATAATTCCGGTTTTGTCTGAACAAAATCTGGTATGCTGTTTCCTGCAGGGAATTTATAGGGGGCTAGGATATTGACTGAAAAAAAGCCTGAATTCAGAGAAATAAATTCATTTGAAGAGTTTAACAAATATTATTGGTACCACAAGGAACTTTCTCAAATATGCAAAGCATTAAAGATAAAAAGTAAGGGTACAAAGCAGGAATTAATCAATATCATTAAAGAATATTTTGATGGTAATTATATTAATGGCTCCAGGCCCCGAGGAAAAATCAAACTGACGGCTGATATCACAACAAATACTCCATTGCTTGAGTGCGCCTTTTCTTTTAACACGAAGTTCAGGGAATATTTCTCTGCCTTAACAGGAGTTTCTCCATTTAAGTTTACAGCCGATATGGCTGCTGCCTGGAGAAAGGTAAAGGAAGAGAGAGATATATCGAATTTACAATTCAGGATTTGCTGGACGTCTATTATGGAAAATCGGATTATGCCAGGTATGACAACTCTTCATGCCAGTGGAATCAATTTTTTAAGGACTTTTGTGCAGATCCAGTTAGCTCAGAATATCATGACAAGTTAAAAGCGGCCTCTGCCTTATGGCGTCAGGTTCGAGATTCTGTAGGAGAAAAAACATATAGCAGGAAAGTATTGGAAGATAACATTGACAAAATAATTGATTATAAAAACGGCCGGTAGAATTCCTGTTTGCAAAAAACTAAGCATATAAAAAAGGAGCAGGGAAATGTTTGACCTTACTCCTTTTTTATATGCATATCTGAAAATCTGTTAACCCGCACCCATGCTCATTTCCTTTTGGAATCTATAGGGCACATATTTAACTACAGCTTATACTCCATGAAGATCGTGGTGTCCAGAGGGCTGTCGTTATAGCGTTCCGTGACGCGAAAACCCATGCTTTCATACAGATGCAGGGCGCTTTCAAGTACCGGCATGGTATCCAGCATGAGCCGTCGGTATCCCAGGCTCCGGGCATCCTCAATGATGCGCTCCACCATAAGTCGGCCCAGATGATGTCCCCGGTAAGCCGGGCGCACATACAGCCGCTTGAGTTCCCCGGTGTGAGCGTCCAGCTGTTTCATGCCCACGCAGCCCGCCGGCTCGCCCTCCCACAGGGCCAGATACAGCCGCCCTCCGGGCAGTCCGTATTTCTCCTCCAGATGGTCCAGCTCCTCATCATAGTTCTGCTGATCCAGGGACTTTTGGAAATCCGGGTCCAGCTCCACCAGCATACGGGTGTATTCCCCGAACAGTTCCCCTATCTCTTTTTTATGCTCAAAAGCCGGGATCAAAGTCAGGCTCATTGCTCAGTACCTCCACCTCAAAAACGCTCGTCCAGCTTGTAGGTGATATCCTCCTCCAGGCTGTAGCGGAATTCCCTGCCCTGTATCAGTCTTATCATAGCCGGGATATGCTTGAATATCACCAGCACGGCGGAGAAGATGAGCAGGCGCATAAGCATTGCATCGTCAATAATAAGCACCGCCACCATAATGAGTATCACAGCCTCCGCTACCGTGGCCAGGGACAGATAGCGGGTGAGGCATACAAGGCCCAGCACCACCAGGGCGGCGCCTCCGGCGGAGGTATTCACAGCGAAAGCCCCCACCACCAGAGCGATGCTGGCATGGCTGCCCTTGAAATTGTAGAACACCGGGTACAGTCTGCCCAGCACCAGGCAAAAGCAGGCAAAGGCCCGGCCCACATCGGCGTGATCCTTGATACCCAGGAGCATACCGCCGATGAGAATGGGGATGAGGTCTTTCAGTATCTCGGCAATAGCCAACTTGATAAAGCCGGGAATGCCGAATATGCGCCGGAAGTTGGAGAGCCAGCGGTTGCCTGTACCCAGCCTCCGTAGATTGTGGCGGAAGAAGAAATTGGAGGCGATGACCATAGTGTCCATGCTGCCGAAAATATAGGCCACGAAGGCGGTAGGCAGCAGCAGTAGCCAGTAGACTATCATTCCTTTTCCCCCTTCTGGCGTATCACGATACGCACCGGTGTGCCCTCAAGGCCGAAGACGGAGCGGATCTGGTTTTCCAGATATCGCTGGTAGGAGAAATGGAACAGCTCCCTGCTGTTGCAGAAGATGACAAAGTTGGGGGGCTTAATCCCGGTCTGGGTCATGTAATAGATCTTCAGGCGGCGGCCCTTGTCGGTGGGGGGCTGCACCCTGGCCTGGGCGTCGGCCAGGACATTGTTCAGCATGCCTGTGGTTATGCGCATGTTGCTCTGGTCGTTTACGAAGTTTATAAGTTCAAATATCCTGTCGGTGCGCTGGCCGGTGACGGCGGAGATGAACAATATAGGGGCATAGCTCATGAAGCTGAGGTCGCGCATGATATCCTTGCGCATCTTCTCCATGGTGCCTGTCTCCTTGTCCACCAGATCCCACTTGTTCACCACAATAATGCTGGCCTTCCCCGCCTCATGGGCAAGCCCTGCTATCTTGGTGTCCTGCTCGGTGACTCCGTCTCTGGCATCTATCATGATAAGGCAGACGTCGGCCCTCTCAATGGCCATCTGGGAGCGCATGACGGAGAACTTCTCCACCCGCTCCTCCACCTTGGACTTGCGGCGGATGCCGGCGGTGTCTATAAACATGTAGCGTCCGAACCTGTTTTCCAGCAGGGTATCCACCGCATCTCTGGTGGTGCCGGCAATGTCGCTGACTATCAGGCGCTTTTCCCCCAGAATGCGGTTTATCAGGGAGGACTTGCCCACATTGGGCTTGCCTATTACGGCAACCTTTATGCAGTCGCTCTCCTCCTCATCCTCCCCTGCCTCGGGGAAGTGGGCCAGGCAAGCATCCAGCAAATCGCCGGTGCCGTGGCCGTGGACGGCGGAAACGGCAATGGGGTCGCCCAGCCCCAGGGAATAGAACTCGTATATGGCCGGGTCTTCCGCCCCGGTGGAGTCGGCCTTGTTCACCGCCAGCACCACCGGCTTTCTGGAGCGCAGCAGCATGTTGGCCACGTCCTTGTCCGCGGCGGTAACGCCGGTGCGGATATCGGTGACCAGAACAATAACGGTGGCGGAGTCAATGGCTATCTGGGCCTGTTCTCTCATGAACATGAGAATCTCGCTGTCGGTGCTGGGCTCGATGCCGCCGGTGTCCACAATATCAAATTTACGTCCGCACCACTCGCATTCGGCATAGAGCCGGTCCCGGGTGACGCCGGGTGTGTCCTCCACTATACTCAGCCGCTGTCCTACCAGACGGTTGAACAGCATGGACTTGCCCACATTGGGGCGGCCCACTATTGCAACAAGAGGTCTTGACATTCTCAAACCCTCCTATATAAAATTCAATGTCAATTCTGATTGTACCTGTAAAACTGCTCTCCATTTTCTTCCCGCACCGGCAGCCTCAGCTCCGGGAGCTGTCCGCACATGGCGTCGAACAAGGCGAAACCGTCCTGCTCGATGGGATAGATAGGCACTTTCAGGGCGGCGGAAGCCTCCTCCAGCTTCACGTCGTCCAGGAAGTCCATTTCGGCCCTGCGCAGCATATTCTGGGAGATGAGCAGCCGCTCCCCCAGCTCCCTGCCCTTCAGCTGGGCTATCAGGTCGCCCCCGGTGATAAGGCCGGTGACGTTTATGCTGTGGCCGAAAAAGTCGTTGACTATGGGATATATTTTTCCCTTTATCTCCGGATATTCCGCTTTGGCCTTGTCCAGCAGGATCTGGAAATATGGTGCAGCGGAAACTCCCGTGGCTATGGAGAAAGGCACTCCGTCCGGCTCGCCCCCCAGCTTTACCGCCGAGGAGAATTCCGTCTCCATGAGGCGCAGCATGCCCACGCCGTTTTCCAGCTGGGTATACTCCTCGTAGAACTCGTCGGGTGGGATCTCCCTCCCTGCCTTGATGTACAGCTCGTCCCCGCACCAGAAGATGCGGCTGCCATGGCGGCGGATGCACTCAGCGCCGAAGGCGTCTATCATATCCAGAGTTTCGGCGGCGTGCTCCTTTGTAAAAGGTGTCAGCGGATACAGCCCCTCCCGGAACTTTGTCAGGCCCACGGGAACTATGGACACGCTGTGTACCTGGGGATACAGGCTCTCCAAATCTCTCATGGACTGCATCAGGGCCTCCCCGTCGTTTAGGCCGGGGCAGCAGACTATCTGGCAGTTCATGGTTATCCCCGCCTTTGCAAAGCGGCCCATTATCTCCATACACTCCCCTGCCCTGGGACTGCGCAGAAGCCGGCGCCGAAGATCCGGGTCCGTTGCGTGGACGGATATGTTTATGGGGCTTATATGCAGAGCGATGATGCGCTCTATCTCCCTCTGGGAGAGATTGGTCAGGGTGATGTAATTTCCCAGCAGGAAGCTGAGGCGGGCGTCGTCGTCCTTGAAATACATGGTGGGACGCATACCCTTGGGCAGCTGGTCTATAAAGCAGAAAACACAGCGGTTGGCGCAGGAGCGGGGCTTGTCCATGAGATAGCTCTCAAAATCCAGCCCCAGGTCTCCGCCCTCGTTTTTTGTCACATGCAAGCTGTACTCACTGCCGTCCGGGCGGCGCAGCCGAAGCTCCAGCCGGGTGTCGTAGGCAAAGAACTTATAGTCCAGCACATCCAGTATTTTGTTGGAATTTATGGCCACCAGGGTATCCCCGGGCTGTACCTTTCCCGCCAGGGGACTGTCCTTGTCTATGGCCTTTATGGCGTTATCCATAAGCTTTGATCCTCTGCCCAGAATAAAGCAAAAGGAGGAGAGGTACTGCACCTTTCCTCCTTGAGCTTGTTTTACTTATCCTCAACATTGATGACCACACGGCCCTTGTACTGGCCGCAGGCCTTGCAAGCACGGTGAGGCATACAGAAAGCGCCGCAGTTGGGGCACTTCACGACGCCGGGAGCGGTGAGCTTCCATACGGAAGAACGTCTCTTATCACGTCTCTGCCGGGATACTTTTCCTTTTGGGACTGCCATGTTGACACCTCCTGATAACGGCTGTTTTGAGCAGCTCTAATTTTTTATTTATCCAAAAGCTGCTCAAGCACAGCAAATCTTGGATCAATTTCTTTCCTGCATCCGCAGGGGCCCAGATTGAGATTCTTGCCGCAGGTGGAGCAGAGTCCCTTGCAGTCCTCCCGACAGAGGAACTTCATGTCCATGTCCAGGATGAAAAGGGTGGAAAGTATCTCGTCCAGATCTATCTCGTCCCCATCCAGCACAAAGAATTCAGGATGATCCTCGGCTTCTTCCTCCACTATGACGGCGTCCAGCTGTGTGAGCTTCACACTGTCGAACCGGCTGCCGCAGCGGTCGCAGACGCAGGTCATCTCCGCCTTCAGCGTCCCCTCCATATGCAGCACGCCCGCCTCATTGTACACCCGGCCTTGAGCCAGGGGTCTGCCCTTATACTCCAGCACGGAGGGAAAATCCAGCCCCTGGGTATCCAGCTCACATTGGAAAGGCACGGAGCCCCCGGGCACTTCAATTATCTCTCTCAGGTTCAGTCGCATAACAGCACCTCGCACAGTCGCCCTAGTATTATAGTTTACTTGTCAAGACTTGTCAACAACAATTTTCTATAGTATACTGCAAAAAGTCAAAAGTTTTCAGGAAGAATTTTGAAAGGCTGCTGGGAATATAATGAAGGAACTGACCGTAAAGCAAAACGACGCCGGGCAGCGGCTGGACCGCTTTGTGGGCAAGGCCGTGCCCCTGCTGCCGGAAGCCCTGCTGCAAAAGTACATCCGCCTCAAGCGCATCAAGCTCAATGGCAAGGGCGCCAAGCGGGATACCCGGCTCAATACCGGGGACCTTCTCCAGCTTTATATAAACGACGAGTTCTTTGAAAAGCCCCGGGAAGAAAACTCCTATCTGAAGGTAGGCACCCCCCGGCTGAACATCCTCTATGAAGACGAGAACATCCTTCTGCTGGATAAAAAGCCCGGGGTGCTGTGCCACAGCGCCGGACAGTGGGATTATAACACCCTCATTGCCAATGTTCAAGCCTATATGGCCCAGAGCGGCCAGTGGAAGCCCCGGGAGGAAAATTCCTTTGCCCCGTCCCTCTGCAACCGCATCGACCGGAACACCGGGGGCATAGTCATAGCCGCCAAGAATGCGGAGGCCCTGCGCATCATGAACGGCAAAATACGTGACCGGGAGATATCCAAATTCTACCTCTGCGCCGTCCAGGGCCGCCCCAAACCTCCCTCGGGAGAACTGAAGGACTATCTCTTCAAGGATGCAAAGAAAAATCAGGTCTTCGTAAAAGGCAAGCCGGAACCGGGGGCCAAGACCGCCGTCACCAGATACCGGCTGCTGAAAAGCAGCGGCAGCCTCTCTCTGGTAGAATGCGAGCTGCTCACCGGGCGCACCCACCAGATAAGGGCCCAGATGTCCCACGCGGGATGGCCTCTGCTGGGGGACGGCAAATACGGGCGGGAGAGCTTCAACCGCAACTTTGAGGAAAAGGGCCAGGCCCTGTATTCCTACAGGCTGCGCTTTGATTTTCCCACCGATGCGGGTATTCTGAACTACCTCCGGGGCAGGGTCTTTACCGTGGAGCGGGTGGACTTTGCGGAAAAGTATTTCGGCATCAGCAATTTGGATTTTTAATTATTTTTAAAAGAGGCGATTTTAAAATGATAGAGCTTTTATCCCGTATATTCATCAAGAACCGGGATAAGGTGAACGCCCCGGCAGTGCGCCGTGCCTACGGTACTCTCTGCTCCGTCTACGGTATTTTTCTCAACGTGCTGCTCTTTGCAGGCAAGTATTTCGCCGGAGTCCTCTCCGGCTCCGTGGCCATTGTGGCAGACGCTTTCAACAACCTCTCCGACGCCGGCTCCTCCGTCATAAGCCTGCTGGGCTTTGCCATTGCCGGCAAGAAGCCGGATCTGGACCACCCCTTCGGCCATGGCCGGGCGGAGTATCTGGCGGGGCTGCTGCTGTCGGCCCTCATTGTAGCAATGGGCGTTGAACTGGGCAAGAGCTCCATTGAAAAGATAATCAGCCCCGAGCCGGTGGAGGCGGCCCTGCTGCCCGCCCTCATCCTGCTGGCCTCCATCCTGGTGAAATTTTACATGAGCCTTTATAACAAGGCCGTGGGCAAAAAAATAAACTCCCCCTCCATGGAGGCCACCGCCACCGACTCCCTCTCCGACTGTATCGCCACCACCGTGGTCCTGCTGTCCATGGGCATATCCTATTTCTTTCATGTGAATGTGGACGGCTGGGCAGGCTTGCTGGTTGCCGCTTTCATCATCTTTGCCGGCTACAACGCCATGCGGGACACACTCTCTCCCCTGCTGGGCAAGGCGCCCGACCCGGAGCTGGTAAAGGAGATAGAGGAGACCGCTCTGTCTCATCCGGAGATCGTGGGAATACATGACCTCATCATCCATGACTATGGCCCCGGCCGGGGCTTTGTGTCACTCCACGCAGAGGTCAACGGCAAAGGAGAAATTTTTGAGCTTCACGATGCCGTGGACCAGGCGGAGCGGGAGATAAGGGAAAAATTCGGTATCCTTGCCACTATCCACATGGACCCCATAGACTGTGACAATGAGCAGCTCAACCAGCTGCGGGATGCCGTGGTGGATAAGCTCACGGAGATAGATCCCAGAATAAAGATCCACGACTTCCGCATGGTGCCCGGCCCCACTCACACCAACCTGATTTTCGACGCCTTGGTTCCCGCCGACCTTAAAACGACCGACGGCGAGCTCTCCAAGCGCATAGCCGATCTGGTGCACAGCAGCTGGAAAAAATACTACGCCGTAGTGGACATCGACCGCAGCTATGTGTGAACATCCCGGCGGCCTATATTGCCAAGAAGGCGCCCCGCCTGTCAAGTGGCAGAAAATGCCGGCTAACAGGCGGGGCGCCTTCTACAATTTTTATTGCAGTTCTATTCTGTTTTCTGCCTTTCTCAGGCTACCACGGAAGCCACGATATAGTCTATCTCGTTCATGCACACCTCTCCGGCGGGCATGAAGTTCAGGCCCAGGACCTGGAAGGAAACGGCATCCACATAAGCCTCGTATTTCTGCCAGTCGGTGCGGAAGCTCACATAATAAAGTCCGTCCTGCTTTTCTATATTTATCTGGTGGGCGTCTGCTCTGTCCATTCCAATGTCGTTGAGGACGGCAGTGAGAGCAAATTCATAATTTTTATTCATAGTATTGATTTCCTTTCTTTTTTGTTGGGGAGGCCGGGAGCTCTGCTTCAAGGGCCTCCTTTGTTTTATGGCTTAAGAATACAGGTAAATTCTAAGAAAGGAATTAACTATAAAAATAACCAAGTTAATTTTTCGTTCACAGCCTTGCCAACAAAATGTGAACGGTCCCGGCTCTGCAAAATGCAGGGCCGGGACTGTTGAAATACATTTCTTTTATTTTCTTTTTACAGTTTTTCCAGCAGGTAGTCGGTAAACTCCCGGCAGGTGGCTCCGTCCCGGTGACCGGTGATAATTACCCGGCCCTCTTTGGCACAGGCATCCATGGCTGCGGAGAGCTTGTCCGCCTTATCTACCATAGCGATATGACGCAGCAGCATTTCCGCCGCCTTCAGGATGCTGGAGGGATTGGCATAGTCTCCCTCCCCATTTTCCATTTTTCTGGGCGCAGAGCCGTGGATAGCCTCAAACATGGCATAGCTCGCCCCCAGGTTTGCACTGCCGGCAGTGCCTACGCCCCCCTGGAGCTGAGCGGCCTCGTCGGTGAT
>CALWWB010000095.1 GCA_944385175.1 uncultured Oscillospiraceae bacterium
ACATGTGCGTCGCGGAAAACACTTCTCACGGAGCGGAGTGTCGAATTGTACGCCGTAGGCGTGCAACCGAGGCATGGAGCGCAGTGCAAGCTCTTTTGTCAAAGAAGGCCGTGCCTTCTTTGACAAGCTGAAAAAGAGCGGGGCGCAAGCCCCGCTCTTTTCATCTCATCATCTCATTCAATGCTCCAGTTCACTGCCAGAGTCTCCCCGTAATAGTCGGACAGGTATATCCTGTAACTCCCCCGCCTCAACTTCACCTTCTCATCCTCCAGCACAATGTAGGGCAGCTCCTCCCCTGCCGTCTCCAGCTCCTGGGTATACACTGTCTCACCTGTGTCCTCCCGGACCAGACTCAAGGTCAGCGGGGACTGGGCGCTTATCTCGGCGCTGAGATAGTAGTTGTCCTTGTAGGCTATGTCAAACTCACCCCAGTGCTCCACTGTGGCGGAACCGTCGCCGATGCCGCCCAGGTACATCACCCCGGAACTGTATCGCTGCTCCATAAGATAGATGCTGCTGCCGGAGCCCAGCACCAGGGCCAGGAAAAACATCCATATTATATAGCCGCTCTTTGCCCTGCCCCGGCGCTTCTCTGGGTCATCCATGAGTCCCACTCCCCAGGCTATCACCAGCCCCTCGAAAAGCAGGGTCCCGGTCATTATCAGCTGAGGCAGCCTGGGCTTCATCACCAGCAGCACTCCCTCCACCGCCGCCATCAGCAGGGCCACAGACATCAGCACCAGGGCCAACTTTCTTAAACGCCGGGTCATCTCCCCCAGAGATGAGCGGTCGGTAAATATCTGGTATTCCTCCTCCGGCAAAGTCGGGTCATAGATTTTTCTGAAATAGCGCCAGCCGTTGTAGGTACTGTTCACATACTCCCAGCCCTGCTCCCGGAAGGTTTCCAGATAACGGCCCATGTCCTCCACATCAGGCCGGTAGTCCAGCTGATAGCGGTAACGCAGCTCTTCGTTTTTCACGAAACGGCTGTGGAAACAGCCGCCTTTTACCAGCTGCCAGCCCTGCTGAGACATGCGGTCCAGTTCTTCCAGCTCCTGCTCATAATCCCAGGCGAAATAAGCCCTGAACTCGGTCTTGTATTTTCTGCTCATTCTATTACCTCCCCGGCCACCGCCAGCATTTTTTTCAGCCGCTCTATCTCTCCCAGCAGGGCCTCCCGGCCCTCCTCTGTGATACAGTATAAGCGCCGCCTCTCCTCTCCGGGCTCACGGGAGACCGTCTCCCTGATCCAGCCCTTTTTCAGCATATTCTCCGTCGCCCCATACATTGTGCCGGAGCCTATCCTCACTTCCCCGCCGGAGAGCTGGGCCGCCATGCGCATGATACCGTAGCCGTGGTTGGGTCCCCGGGAAAGACACAGCAGGATGTAATAGTAGCTCTCGGACATGGGTTCATTTTTCTTCATTTCCTCGCCTCCTATGTCGGGCACCTACTATGTCGTCTGTCGATAGTATCGTATCACGATATATGTCGGGTGTCAACATATTTTTAAAATAAATTTTGTTTCCGGTGTTGAACTCGGCCCGGGCTTGTGGTATAGTGGCATGGGGATTTATGCCCCAAATACTTGAACGTGAGGTGAGAACATGGACGGCGGTAGCGGTAGTCGAAGTACGGGCAGGGTATCTATATGTTGTCAGAATTTCTGCTACCGGTGGCCGGCTGTTTTCTGACCTGTTTTTCTGCGCAAATTTATGGGACCATTGTCTGTTTCCGAAACTGCACTGCATTGAAATGAGCATGCACCGGTACCGGGTGGGACAGTGGCATTTTTATGCCCTTTTTTCTCCGGTCCCCTGCCTGCTCTCCTGAAGGCGGAGCCCTCCGGCCCGCATGGAATTCAATGTATAAAGAAGGAGGTACGGGACAATGATGAACACCAATGTGGTAAACGAGAAGCTGGGGGCAGTCCAGCACCCCGACTACAGCAATGAGATTCTGGGCATAGTCCGCAGCAATCTGGCGCCGAAGCTTTTGAAAGAGAAGCTGCTGGCTTATCACGAAAACGACATTGCAGCAGCCCTGGAACTGATGGGCCGGGACGAGAGGGGGCGGCTTTACAGTATCCTCGACAGCGAGACTTTGGCCGCCATATTGGAGTATTCAGATAATCTGAAAGAGTACATGTCTGAGCTGGGTATAAAGAAAAAGCTGGCAGTCCTCTCCCAGTTTGATACGGCCCTCACCGTGGACTATCTTCAGGAGCTGGACAAGGCCCAGCGCAGCACGCTGCTGGAACTCATGGACAGTGAGCTCCGCCAGGAGGTACTGCTGCTCAGCGCCTTTGATGAGGACGAAATCGGCAGCCGCATGAGCACCAACTATATAAGCGTCCCCGCCGGTGTCAGCATCCGGCAGGCCATGCGCTCCCTGATCGACCAGGCGGCAGAGAAAGACAATATATCCACCATCTATGTGGTGGATGAGGACGGCACTCTGGCCGGGGCAATAGACCTGAAGGATCTAATCATCGCCCGGGAGGATACACAGCTCTCGTCTATAACAAAGAGCTCCTATCCCTATGTATATGCCCAGGAGCAGATAGACCAGTGTATAGAGCGCATAAAGGACTATTCCGAGGACTCCATCCCTGTCCTCGGCCCGGACAATACTCTGCGGGGTGTGCTCACCTCTCAGGATATCACTCAGCTGGTGGACGACGAGCTGGGTGAAGACTATGCAAAGCTGGCCGGCCTCTCCGCCGAGGAGGACCTCCGTGAGCCTTTGAAAAAAAGTATAGGCAAACGTCTGCCCTGGCTGATTATCCTGTTAGGGCTGGGGCTGGTGGTTTCCAGCGTGGTGGGGGCCTTTGAGGGCGTAGTTGCACACCTGACCCTTATAATCAGCTTCCAATCCCTCATTCTGGACATGGCAGGCAATGTGGGTACCCAGTCTCTGGCCGTAACCATCCGGGTACTCATGGATGAACAGCTCAGCGGTAGGGAGAAATTCGGTCTGGTTATAAAGGAGGCCCGTGTGGGCCTGGCCAACGGCCTTGTATTGGGGCTCTTGTCCGTAGCCTTCATTGGTCTGTATCTTACGCTGCTGAAAGGGCAGAACACCGCCCTGGCCCTGCCGGTGGCCCTTTGCACCGGCGTTGCGCTGACCGTGTCCATCCTCCTCTCCAGCGTCACGGGCACCGTGGTGCCCCTGGCCTTCAAGAAGCTGAAGGTGGACCCGGCAGTGGCTTCCGGCCCACTGATAACCACCCTCAATGACCTGGTGGCCGTGGTGACCTATTACGGCCTGGCCTGGCTGCTGATAAACACCCTGGGATTATAGAGAGATGTTTTCCATACCTTACTGCATATCCATAGAAAAATATACTATGGCTTGGCGGCCATAAGCCGGGACGGGAGAACCAAACATGAAACGCAAATCGGCAATCTTTATAGGCATTATTGCGGCGCTGATATTTATCGGCGCCGTAGTGCAGATTTGCCGCATTTGTATCGGGGACAGCCTGCGCAGCAAGGCCCAGGCGCTGGAGGAGGCCGGAGAACATGAGCAGGCAAGGCTCATTTATGAGCGGCTGGGCGACGACCGGGCCGCTGCCGACTGTGCCGCGCTCCAGTCCGAGGAGACTTATCAGGCGGGTATAGGCTTGCTCCAGTCCGGCGACTGCGATGGCGCCCGGCAGCTCTTTGCCTCCATCCCAGACTATCGGGATTCCCGGAACTTTCTCATCGCCTGCTCGTGGCAGGAGGCTCTGGTCATGGAGGACACGGAGAAGCTGCTGCTCTCCCACACCGTTTTTCAGAAGCTGGGGCAGCACTCATATTGCCTTTATACTCTGGAGCAAATAGACTCCGCCCTCTTTCAGAAGGCGGAGACTCTGGCTGCCGTTTTCGATATGGGAGGAGCGCACAGGATATGGGAGCAGCTGGGTACATATCAGGGCAGCGACCTGCTCAGCCTGCGCTCCAAGCGTGCTGAGGAATTTGCCTCGGCAGCAGATGATAAAAAGCTGCTGAGGGAAGAGAACCGCTACTTGAAAGACAAGCTGGACAATGTCTATGTCTGCGACAGCGCATATATAGTGGTGCCGGAAAACTGCGGCAGCAATACCAAATTCTTTATTTACTACCCCGGCGGACGGGATGAGGAGATGTCCGTGGACTATCTCCTCTACTACATGATGAACCCCTCCCCCAACACGCTGGCCGTATTCATGCGCCGCAACGGTCTGGAGGACATGGAGGGCAAGACTGCTCAGGCGGTGGAGATTCTGGACAGGGCGGCGGCAGAATGCGGTGTCTTTCCACAAGACATCGTCACTGCCGGCTCCAGCCTTGGGGCCTATCCGGCCATGCACAGTGCCTATTATGCCTATGTGGACTGGGGTTTGAGAACCGACTGCGTTCTCTCTCTGGACGCAGGTTCCGACTGGATGGAGTCCGGACTGCTGCTCACCGAGGAACAGTGTATCAAGACCGCAGAAATAGGCACTGACTTCTATCTGTTTGAGAGCCCCTGGGTGGGCATGAACAGGGAAGGCATCTGCCGCATGGTGAATACCGGCAACAAGGTAACTATGGTGGGCTGCTATTTTGATGACCACGTGCGCATTTCTCTGGATGCCATGGGCATGGGGGTTGTCGATTGGGCCGCCAATGACCGTTCTCAGCCCTGCAACCCGGATATCTATACCTTTGTCACTCTCCACCCCGGGGATGAGGACAATTGGGAATGAATTCATCTTCACAAGCAAAAAGTCCGGCGTCTTTTTGGGACGCCGGACTTTTTATATTATTAATAAATTACTTTCCTGCTTCACCTGACTATCGGATACACGTATATCTCTATGTCGCTCAGGGGGAAGGTGCAGCAGGGATGTATCCAGCCAAACTTCTCATCAGCCAGCCTGCGCCCGTCCGTCTCCTTGGGGCAGAAATATTTGCCGGATACAAGTCTGGAGTGGCACCAGCCGCACTCGCCGCTGCGGCAGCGGGATGGGGCGGCAATTCCTGCCCTCTCCATGGCCCACAGCAGACTCTCCCCTGCTTTGCAGGCCACTGTCTGCTTTTGTCCCCGGATGTCCACGGTGAGCTTGAACTCCTGTTCCTGGGGTGCCTGATAGTCCGGGTTCTTCTCCACACCCAGGTAATCTCCGGACATCTCCTTTCTCACCCGGCGTTTGGGCAATCCCAGCTTGGCCATCTCCCCGTCCTCGAAGTCATACATGGCCCTGGGGCCGCACATGAACACGGAGTAATCCCCTTCCGGGGCATATTTCTTTATCAGCTCTGCGGTGATGAAGCCATGCTCGTAGCCCTCCTTCTCCTCATGGGAAAGGATATGCACCACCTTGACCCGGCCCTTGCTTCTCTCCGCCAGCTCCTCTATCTCCTCTTTCAGCAGAATGCCGTCGCTGCTTCGGCTGCCGTAGAGTATGGTCATATCAAAATCTTCTATGCCGTCCACTATAGCCGCCGCCATAGAGTAAAAGGGAGTGATACCGCTGCCTCCCGCCAGAGCCACCACATGCTTTGCATCCCTGAGCTCCTGATAGTAAAAATCTCCCAGGGGCCCGCTGATGCTCAGGCTGTCCCCCTCTTTCCAATTGTCCAGAATATGCTTTGAAGCATAGGCCGGATTGGTGAGTTTTACAGTCAGGGTGTAGCTGCTGCCCGCGCCCAGAGCATCAGCCGGGTTTGAGCGTATGGTGTAGGGCTTGTTCACCAGGGCCCCGTCTATGTTCAGCTCTACGCTCACATACTGACTGGCCCGGAAATAAGCCAGCTTTTCCGTGCCCTTTTCCTTGTCGGCAATGAGCAGGTAACTCTTGGCGTCCCCGTGGTCGGTGACCTTGGCAATCTTCACATGCTGCCAGGCCGGGTGCAGTGCGGCAGCCACCCGGTTGACGTTGAATATCGACTGGGGCATCTCGTCGGAGGCCGCCTCTATCATCTTGTTCCGGGTCTTGACCTGATTGAGAAACGGCATTATGCTCAGGCCCTTGAGGGCGCTTTTGTCGTAGTTGTATTTCATCTCACTTGCCCTCCTTCATATCCAGCAGAGTATATCTGGCCTGTTCCGCTCCGGAGAGGTAGGCCTGGCTGTAGCCGTCCATCTGTGTGCCGTGGCCGCCGCAGAAGCGCAGGCCCTTTACAGTATAGTCATGCTTGTGGCCGCACTGTACTCTGGGGAACATGCCGTCCCAGTGGCTGGGCTCATATCCGTACACATCTCCCCTGGGCGTACCTATATAGCGGGCCCAGGTCATGGGCGAGGCCACCACAATCTCCTCGATGTGGTTTCTGATATCTACCCCTGTAAGCTTTTCATAGTGTAGCACCGTATCCATGGCGATTTTGTCCTTGACCTTGAAGTAATCCTCCTCGCCCACTCCGGCAAAGGGGTCTTCGGCATAGAACTTGCTGAATTCCAGCAGAGATGTGCCCGGGCGGGTGGCATTGGGAACCACGTAATTCAGTATTGTGACGCAGTAATCCACATGGGTATCTATGTTCTTCCCGTTGTTGTACTGAGCCAGAGTGTCCCCTGTACTGCGTACAAAGGTATCGTAGCCCTGCATTCCCAGCTCCTCGGCAGGCAGATCCACCCCCAGATATATGGTGAACGCGGCCTGGGCCAGCTTTCTGGCATTCATGGCCCTGCGGTCCCTCATGGGCACCTCCGCCGGGTCTACCATTCTGTCAAACACCACCGTGGGCATCAGGTTGGATATGACCCGCTCACAGGCTATGTAGCTGCCGTCTGCCAGTTCCACACCCCGCACCGCATTGTTTTTAATGTCTATCTTCTTTACCTCGCTGTTATACCAGATGTCTCCCCCCAGTTCCCTGATACGCTTGTCAAAGGCCATGACTATCTCATAGCTGCGCATCCTGCTGATCCAGGGCTTCTGGGTAATGTACATATAAGTCATGTAGGTGTAAACCGCAAAGCTCATCTTGGTGGAATCCACGCTCACATAGTCCCAGTAGGATTCAAATATCTCCCGGGCCTTGTCCGGAACCCCTATCCGCCGGAGCATCTCGTCAGTGGTAATGGGCACCACCTTCATCAGATCCCTGTACTTCAGCAGCATTTCCACCTTTTCCAGAGCATTGGGCTCATTGTGGCGCTCCACCAGCCAGTTGACACCCTCCCCCAGCATGCGCCCAAGCTCCATAACGGTTGTCATGGATTCCCGGCAGCCGGGCACGGCAGCCTCCATTGCATCCAGAAAATTGTCCACTCCCACAGGGATATGCACTTTAAATCCAGTCTCCGGATCGGTGTTTATGGAGCCGAAAGCCTCCTCCACCGGCACCCAGTCCACATCCAGGCCGTAGCCGTCCAGCAGCTTGCGCACCTGGCCCAAATCCTCTCCCGTGCCCATCTGGCACAGCTCATGGAGGGAGGCCTCAAATTCAAAGTCTCCCCTGCGGAAGCTGGTGGCGCAGCCTCCGGGCAGGTTGTGCTTTTCCAGCACCAGGACTTTTTTCCCCGCCTTTGCCAAGTAGGCCGCGGCGGACAGCCCTCCGTTTCCCGCGCCGATGACAATGACATCGTAGTTCGGCATGCACTGCACTCTCCTTTTCATGTTATTGAATTGGACTATACCCTGATAAGATGATTATACGCCTCGGCAGGAATTGGGACAATTAAATAATTGATATTTAGATAGCAAAAATTTACCTCGTATTTTTATATATTTTCCCCAATCCTGTCCTGAGGCGGTTAAGCATCTTCATCAATGGCCTCTATGAGAAAGCTCACCGGACGAAAGCCGTCGTTGCAGGAAATCATGGCGGAGCGGGGATTTTTCATCCAGCCCTCATATAAGTCTTCCGCCCCATGGCTCAGGGCCAGCACGAAAGCCGACATACTGTCCCAGGCGCTCTGGCATAGGCCCTCCGGCTTCTGCCAGCCCTGGGCGATAAACACCTGTCCTACTTCCATATTGCAGGCATGGGATATGGGATTTTCATACTTTTCCATTAGATCCGTGTGTTCCACTTTACGCATAACGCTTATTCTGCATTTATTCATTTTAGATTCTCCTTCTAACCGGATTTCTCCTGCTGCTCTCTGACTGGATTATACCTCAAGATATCCTCGATTGAAATAGCACGGATGCAGCCGCTGGGTACAATTTGCCTCTGCGCCCGAATCTCGTCCTTAAGTCTTTCAGGCAAAGGTTCTTCCTCCGGTACCTGCACTGTTCCTTTGTGGAAACGCGGACATATCCGTAAACCATATGGCTCATTTCTGGCTCCTCCCGTAAAAAGTCTTTCATCCATATGATTTTACAGGATGAGCCCTCCGTATTCAGTCAAATGAGATTAATTTGGCCTGGCATATACATTTCTCTATATACAAGGAGGATATAAGTATATGACCCCGCTGTAAAACAGCGGGGCCGTCTTTTATGCTTTGGCACAGGGAAATCCAAGCTCTGCCGGTTCATACCACAAGCAGATATATAACAGATACTATCATACCGATTCCGAACATCATCAGGGAGAAGGAAGCACTGGCCTGGAACATGCGCCAGGCTTCCCTGGACAGGCTGCGCCGGCGGGCCAGCAATTGCCTGTAGTCCTGGCTGCCATCTTTACGGTTCCCAAGACGGGCGGCGGAATTCATTCCCTTACCCAGGT
Organism: uncultured Oscillospiraceae bacterium; assembly: GCA_944385175.1. Lineage (GTDB taxonomy): Bacteria > Bacillota > Clostridia > Oscillospirales > Oscillospiraceae > Limivicinus. The sequence goes on from CALWWB010000095.1 coordinate 8,634, forward strand.
AATAGGGCAGCACATAATCTGCCGGTAGCTCTTCCGGCTCCCGGAGCTGGCTATGGGTCGTGCGCCGGAAAAACAGGATTATCCCGTCTGCGGCAAAGTCCAGCACCCGGCAGCAGAAGCCGAAAACGGCCGGAAGGATCTTCAAAAGCAGGGGCTCATAGATCAGCGTCAGCAGATCCAGCTTTTCGGGCCAGCGGTCAAGGTAGTTCCCCGCCCCGCTTTTCTTTTCTCCCATAAGCAGCTTTCGTATCAGCAGCAGGTATATGAGCGCGCCCAGCACTATGCTTATAAAGCCGCCTTTCAGGTTCACCAGGGAGAAATAGTTGACGGCATGGCTCGGACTGAGTCCGTGGAGGAAAGTCTGGGCAATATCAGCCAGACGGTCCTGGGTGGCATAGGGCAGCATGCCCAGCACCGGCAGCACCGCCGCAGTAACTGCAAGTATCACAGCGGTGAGAGGCGTGCAGTAGCGGCGCTGGCTGTCATATTCCTCCTGGAGCTTGGTAGACTGACAGGCCAGAGATTCAGCCGTTCCGTCCCAGCGTGCCTTCCAGAAGTAGATATATGATCGGCTCTTGTTG
>CALWWB010000096.1 GCA_944385175.1 uncultured Oscillospiraceae bacterium
AGAAGTTCAACTTCCTTGCTGGTGAGTATCTGGGGCAGTTTTTGAGTACTCTTTTCCGGCACCAGCCCCAAAGCCGGATTGACTTTGATTATCTGCTTTATGCAGAGATAAGAGTATAGGCATTTGATGGATGCAATGCTTCTGGAAACGGTGGCCACAGATTTGCCCTTAGAGCGCAGCATAGATATATAGCCGCTTAGATCCTCCTCGTCGGCATCAATAATGCCGTGCTCGGAATGGTCGTCAAGATATTCTCCCAACTGCCGGATATCCCGCAGATAGGAACTGAGGGTGTTCGCAGAGGACTTCTTATCTTCTCTCAGGTATTTTTCGAACAGATCGATACATTCCTGATTCTGCATTCAAACGCCCTCCTTTCTCCTTAGAATTATCTATCTGAAAACGATGCAGACAGTGAGCACGGCGGAAGCCGCAACGGACAGCAGCATCAGAATATTCTGGGCTCTGAAATTAACTCCGTAAGCCCATGGGGACTCATGTACAGCCCTGCGCAGCAGAGCCGCAGTTTTTATTCCGGAAGCGCTTATAAGAAACTGCAGAGGAACCGCCAGCAAAAGCAGCGGAAGCAAATAAAAGCTGCCGGATTCCCCAGCCTTCAGTTCTTTGGCCACAACACACAGGCCCGCTGCACACACTCCCCCCATCAGGGCGGTTACAACGAGCAAGCAGGTTCTGCCGCAGCAGGAGCCCGCATAAGCCGCCGTCAGCAGCAGAAGCACGGATATGCCCAGCAGCAGCCCCCCGGTATCCGGAAGATTCTTAAACCCGCTGCGCTCAAAAAACAGCAGTGCCAGAAGCGATGCACAAATAAAACTGAAAAAAACCGCCATGGAACGAGTGCCGGAATTCTCCCTGCCCACAGCGCATCTTGTCTCCAGAGCTCTCATAGGCAGATACCGACAAATAATTTTTCGATTGACATAATCGACTGTGGTAACAATATATTACAAAATCGCAAAATAATCAAGTCCTTTTTTCAAAAATAACAAAAAAATTTTTTGTTTATGTCAACTCTTGTTTCTACTGTGTGCTTTTATTTTTCTATATTGTATCAAAAGTGAATCTATTTGTCTGTATTATTGCATTTATTATGTCAATCATTTTCTGTAACGTTTTTTATGGCTCCTGGTTTTTTTCCCTCCTGCCAGCACCGCTCCAAACAGGCAACCGGTAAAGGTAAAGCTAACCACGCTCAATACACCGGAGCTTTGCAGATCCGCTCCTTCAATAATGAAGCCAACTGTGAGCAATGCCGTCACCAACACCGCTGCGGTCAGCATTGCCGGATATATAACTCCTCCGGATCTGCCCCGGCCCAGTACAGCTCCGGCAAATGCAGCAGACGAAAAGCTCAGTGCCGAGCTCACATAGCCCATGGCCGCTTCTCCCAGGCTGGCTTTTGACAGTATAAGGCAGGCAATGCAGAGCAATACCAGCGCCGACACGGCCCACACGGCCAGTGCACACAGCACCGTTCTGGGCTCCCAGGCCTCCGTCTTGATATTGGACAGCAAAAAAGACACCCCCGAGAAATAAGATTGTTACATCCTATTTCCCAGAGGGTGTCTTTTATTACCCGAGCCTATTATTTTTTCTTCTTGCTCCGGGCCTCGGCCTCAGCGGCCTCCATCTTGGCAGTGGTGGAAATGCCCCACTTCTTGATCTGGATACGGACTCTGTCCTCACCGGTCTCAAAAGTGACGGTATCCTCGGTTATCTGGACCAGCTTGCCGGTCATGCCGCCGATGGTGGTGATCTCGTCGCCCAAGCTCAGAGAGTTGCGCATCTCCTCGGTCTTCTTTTTCTTCTTATTCTCAGGACGGATAATGAAGAAATAGAACACGGCGAACATCAGCACCAGCATGAAGATCATGGAGCCGCTGCCGGCAGCTGCGCTTGTGTTTGCAAGAATCAGGTTCATTATGGAATTACCTCCGAAAACTATATGTCGTTTTTGTATTATATATGTTTATACTGTAAATTTCAAGATACTTATATTCGTTTATCAAGAATTTCTGAATATTCTCTGCGGAAACTGTCAAAACGGCCCTGCTCCAGGCTATCCCGTATCCGCTCCATGAGCTTGTTGTAGAAATACAGATTGTGCATCACAGCAAAGCGCATGGCCAGCATCTCTTCCGCCTTGAACAGGTGGCGCACATAAGCCCGGGAATAGCTGCGGCAGACCGGGCAGTCACAGTCCGGGTCTATGGGCCGGGTGTCCTTGGCGTATTTCTCGTTCTTGATATTTATTATTCCGCCCCAGGTGAACAGGTGCCCATGTCGGCCGTTGCGGGCGGGCATCACGCAGTCGAAGAAATCAACGCCCCGGGCCACAGCCTCGATAATATTGCCCGGAGTACCCACACCCATGAGGTAGCGGGGCTTATCCTTGGGCATGTACTCCTCAACCGCCTCTATGGTGTCGTACATCTCCTGGTGGCTCTCCCCCACCGCCAGACCGCCGATGGCATAGCCGGGCAGATCCAGCTCAGCGATCCTCTTCATGTGCTCTATACGTATATCGTGGAACACCGCCCCCTGGTTTATGCCGAAGAGCATCTGCCCAGGGTTCACCGCATCATCCCGGCTATTGCACTGAGCCAGAGCCGCCTTGCAGCGCTGGAGCCAGCGGTAGGTCCTGGCACAGGATTTCTCCACATAGTCCCTGGGAGATGGTATCTTGATGCACTCGTCAAAGGCCATGGCAATATCCGAGCCCAGATTGGACTGGATCTGCATACTCTCCTCCGGGCCCATGAAAATGTGGCGCCCGTCCACACGGGAGTTGAAGCTGACGCCCTCCTCCTTTATCTTGCGAAGCTGAGCCAGAGAGAATATCTGGAATCCGCCGCTGTCGGTAAGGATGGGCCCGTCCCAGTTCATGAACTTGTGCAGCCCCCCAAGCTCCTTTATAAGAGCATCTCCCGGCCGGACATGGAGGTGATAGGTGTTTGAAAGCTCCACCTGGCAGCCTATGTTTTTAAGGTCGCTGGCAGACAGGGCGCCCTTTATCGCCCCCTGGGTGCCCACATTCATGAACACCGGGGTCTGGACAGTGCCGTGGGGCGTCTCAAACGCTCCCCGCCGGGCCCGTCCTTCCTGTTTTATCAGTTTATACACTGCCTTCCTCCTATTCGATAAACATGGCATCCCCAAAGGAGAAGAAGCGGTAGCGCTGCTTCACGGCCTCATTATAGGCATTGAGGATGTGTTCCCGGCCTGCCAGGGCCGACACCAGCATGATAAGGGTGCTCTCCGGCAGGTGGAAGTTCGTCACCAGAGCGTCGATGCACTTGAATTTGTATCCGGGATAAATAAAGATATTTGTCCAGCCGGAGGTCACCGGCAGGCTGCCGTCCTCCCGGGCAAAGCTCTCCAGAGTGCGGCAGGAGGTGGTGCCCACGGCAATGACCCGGCCTCCGTTGCGCTTGGTTTCGGTAACTATGCGGGCCGTCTCCTCCGGAACCATACAGAATTCGGAATGCATCTCATGCTCCTCTATCTCCTCGGCTTTCACCGGGCGAAAGGTGCCCAGGCCCACATGGAGCGTCACAAAGCACAGCTTCACGCCTTTTGCGGCTATCTTCTCCATGAGTTCCTTTGTAAAATGCAGACCAGCCGTAGGTGCTGCGGCGCTGCCTATTTCCCGGGAATAAACAGTCTGATACCGCTCCCCGTCCTGAAGCTCTTCCTTGATATAAGGGGGAAGGGGCATTTTACCCAGGCGCTCCAGCACCTCCAGGAAAATGCCTTCATAATCGAAACGGACTATGCGGTTTCCCCCCTCCGCCACGGCCTCAACTGTGGCCTTCAGTTCCCCGTCTCCAAAGTGTATCTCTGTGCCGGGCTTGGTCTTTCTGCCGGGACGGCTGAGGCATTCCCAGCGGCCCTCACCCAGATCCCGCAGCAGCACCAGCTCCACACTACCGCCGCTGGGCCGGGCGCCGATGAGCCGGGCAGGCAGTACCCGGGAGTCGTTAAAGACCATGCAATCCCCCTCATGGAGGTAATCCAGCAGGTCATAGAAATGCCGGTGTTCCATCTCTCCGGTTACTTTATTCAAGTGCAGGAGCCGGGAACTGTCCCTCTTCTCCAGTGGGGTCTGGGCAATAAGCTCCTCCGGGAGTTCAAAATAAAAATCCGATTTTTTCAAAAGTTTCACCTGTTTCAAAATATCTGGCGTATCCGCACAACGGCTAAATTATATCAGAGCCGCAAAACTTTTTCAATGAATTCAGTAATAATATTCTCCCCCTGCCCGTATGATTTGAGGTGTAAACAGCCCCTCTAGGCGGCAAAAGCAGCACAGGCCGCATGTCTCCGCCCGCCGCTGCCGGGAATATGCAGGGAGCTGTGCTGACTACATAAGCGGCAGAATGGAGTAATATATGGTCAAGACACCTATTTTCAAAGGCTCATGCACCGCCATCGTCACCCCTTTCAATGAACACGGCGTGGATTATGACAGGCTTAAAAAAAACATAGACTTCCAGTATGAAAACGGCACGGCAGCCATTGTGGTCTGCGGCACCACCGGGGAGGCTGCCACCCAGTCCGTATGCGAGCAGTATGAGACTATACGCCAGGCAATTAATTTCAACCAGGGGCGTATGAAGCTCATTGTCGGCGTTGGCAGCAACAACACCGAAACTGCCCTGAGAAACGCCGAGAACGCCAAGAGCGCCGGAGCGGACGGTATACTTATGGTCACACCCTATTACAACAAGAGCACCCAGAAGGGCCTTGTGGAGCACTTCAGCTATGTGGCGGACAGGGTGGATATTCCAATGATACTCTACAATGTACCCAGCCGCACCGGTATAGGCATTGCCGCCGACACCTACAGGATACTCTCCCAGCATCCAAACATAAACGGTGTCAAGGAGGCCTCCGGAGACATCGCCCTGGTGGGCACTACCCGCAGCCTCTGCGGGGACGATCTGTATATATGGAGCGGCAATGACGACAATACCGTAGCCATGATGGCCCTGGGGGCTCTGGGCGTCATATCCGTTGCCGGCAATGTCATCCCCGGCGTTATCTCCAAGCTCTGTGCCCTGTGCCTGGAGGGGGACTTCAGCCAGGCTACCGCCCTGTACGCCCGTTATGCCCAATTCTTCTCCGCCCTGTTCGTGGAGACCAATCCAATTCCTGTAAAGGCGGCTATGAGAGCGCTGAACATGGACTCCGGCATACTTCGCCTGCCACTCACAGAGATTGGTACGGAAAGTCTGGCAAAGCTCATAACCGTCATGCGTGAAGTCGGCCTGAACGTATAAAAATCTGGAGCGTATCTATGGGATACGCTCCAGATTTTTGCCTTATCTATTTTCCACTTTGGGAGAGCAGAGCATTGGCGTAGGAATTCAGAGCCTGACAGGGCTCATACTTTGCCTTATAGCCCACGCCGTCGATTATGACGAAGGGCGCATATTCCGTTATCTCCACCACGGTGCCGTCTCTCATACTGAGAGTAAAAACAGCGGCCTGACCCGCATAATCCTTAAAACTGTCATCCTCCCCATAGATAACCACCGAGCGGAGAAGCTCCGCCAGTTTTTCCGTATCCGGTATATCCAAGCTCACATCCGGCGGCATCAGCTCTACCACGGCAAAGTCAATATCTGCCCCGGTCAAATCTTTAAAGGGTCTTTTCCCGAAAACGCCGGCATACAGGCACACAATAACAATCGCCACTACCAGACAGCCCCCGGCAACAGCCCAGAGTATTTTACGCCTCATAAGTACCTCCACACATTCTCTCTTAGTCCTTAAAGGGCGCGGCAAAGAGCAGGGCCATCACCAGAACATAAGCACCATATAGTACATAAGTTATGGCATTGCTCCAGGGAAAAGCTGCCTCCGGATGGCCCAGGGGCACAGACAATAAAGATCAAGGCAGCAGCCAGCATCATCCCTGCAATAATTCTGGAAGTTTTCTTTTTCATGTCCCTACCTGCTTTCGGCCTTGCTGTCTATAGTTTAGCCCAAGCCGCAGGCAAAATCAAGCGCACATCCCGGCTATTTACAGTTTATATATGAACAGGCAGCGCATGGCATTGAGCACCGCCAGCACCATAACTCCCACATCGGCAAAGATGGCCAGCCACATATTGGCTATGCCCAATGCCCCCAGTACCAGGCACAGGAGTTTGACGCCAATGGCGAAGAATATGTTCTGATAAACTATGCCCAGGCACTTTCTGGATATCTTTATGGCCTTGGCTATCTTCATGGGATCGTCGTCCATGAGGACTACATCCGCCGCCTCTATGGCAGCATCAGAGCCCATAGCCCCCATTGCAATGCCTATATCGGCTCGGGCCAGCACCGGGGCATCGTTTATGCCGTCACCCACAAAGGCCAGCTTCCCGCCGCCCTTTTCCTCTGCCAGCAGCTGTTCCAGCTTTTCCACCTTATCTCCCGGCAGCAGTTGACTATATACCCGGTCTATGCCCAACTTTGCCGCCACATGCTCCGCCACGGCTCCTGTATCACCGGTGAGCATCACGGTCTTGCTCACACCCAGATCCTTAAGGGCAGAGATTGCCGCCTTTGCATGGGCCTTTATCATATCGGAAATGAGGATGTGTCCGGCATATTTTCCGTCTATGGCCATGTGTATTACCGTACCTACACCGTGGCAGTCCCTGTAGGCCACTCCCAGTTTCTTCATCAGCTTGTCGTTTCCGGCAGCCACTGTCTTGCCGTCCACGGTAGCCAGCACACCGGCGCCGCTTATCTCCTGAATTTCCCCCACCCTGCTCCTGTCCAGCTCTTTGCCGTGGGCCCTTTGCAGGCTGCGGCTTATGGGGTGGGATGAGGCGCTCTCCGCCAGGGCCGCATACTCCACCAGCTTTTCCTCCTCCATGGTACTGTGGTGTATGCCCTCCACTTGGAAGACCCCCTGGGTGAGAGTGCCGGTCTTGTCAAAAACCACACAGTCGGTTTTGGACAGGGCCTCCAGAAAATTGGAGCCTTTTACAAGTATGCCCGCCCTACTGGCTCCGCCTATACCCGCAAAGAAGCTGAGAGGTATGCTTATCACCAGGGCGCAGGGGCAGCTTATTACCAGGAAGGTCAGGGCCCGGTATATCCATACCCCCCACATGGCCTCAAGCCCCATAAAGAGCAGGCGTACAAGTGGAGGCAGGATTGCCAGAGCCAGAGCGCAGCAGCACACTGCCGGAGTATAGACCCGGGCAAATTTGGATATGAAATCCTCCTGCCTTGACTTCCTCTCCCCCGCATTCTCCACCAGCTCCAAAATTTTGGAGACGGTGGACTCTTCAAACCTCTTGATCGTGCGCACTCTAAGCAGACCGCTCATATTGATGCATCCGCTTATTACCTCGTCCCCCGGGCCCACATCCCGGGGCAGGCTCTCTCCTGTCAGTGCGCCGGTATTCAGCGCGGAGCTTCCTTCCGTCACAATGCCGTCAATTGGCACCTTCTCTCCCGGCTGCACAAGGATGATGCTGCCGGGCTCCAACTCTTCCGGGTCCACCTTCACAAGCTTTCCGTCCTGCTCTATATTGGCATAGTCCGGACGTATATTCATGAGCTGGCTGATATTCCGGCGGCTCTTCCCCACGGCGTAGCTCTCAAACCACTCCCCCACCTGGTAAAAAAGCATAACGGCTATAGCCTCGCCGTAGTCTCCGTTCTCATATATTGCCAGAGCCAGGGCTCCCAGAGTGGCCACAGCCATGAGGAAGTTCTCGTCAAAGACCTGACGGTTCATAATGCCTCTGAAAGCTTTTCTCAGGGTGCCCCAGCCGATAATATAGTAATTTGCCAGATACAGGGCAAGCCTGACCCAGCGTCCCGCCCCGGCAAACAGCAACCCGTCCATCCGGGAAAAAGTCTCCGCCGGAATAAGCTGCAGGCAAATGAAAACAACCGCCGATATGATTATGCGCTTAAGCATTCTTTTTTGCTTTTGGTTCATCCTGACACCCCAATCATATAAATATATGTTCAACTGTTCATATTATGTTCCTTTTAAAGCACCCCTTGCCTACGGCGCGGGGTGCTTTTGATTTTCAGAGAAATATCTCGCAGTCGCTCTCAACCTTTTTGCAGTTTTTCAGCACCTGCTCCATGACGGCGGAGGCGTCCTGTCCCTCCTGGAATTCCACAGTCATTTTGAGCGCCATATAATTCACCCTGGCATTTTTTACTCCCGGTGTATTACAGGCAGCCTGCTCCATTTTATTGGCGCAGTTGGCACAGTCCACATCTATCTGATAAGTCTTTTTCATATTACCCTCCTATAATCAATAAATGATTAAGCATTTGTTTAATTATCGCAGGTTTATAATACACCTGCTTCCAATTTCCGTCAAGCCCCTTTTATAATTTAATTTTTATTCTCGTGCTGCCATGCAAAATGTATTTGCCATAACAAAAAATTTAGAGTAAAATATTAAAAAACAGGTTTGGGAGGGATAGCAATGGAACACAGCAGCCTGCCTCACGACCACGGGAAATCCGCCGGGGAGGCAATGGAGCACTGTCCCCCTGCCGCCGATTTTCAGAAGCTCTCCCAGCTGCTGCGCCAGCTGGATGACGGAAGTCGTTTAAAATTGTTTTGGATACTGTGCCACTGCGAGGAGTGCGTTATTAACCTCTCCGCCATGATGGACATGAGCAGCCCTGCCGTTTCCCACCATCTGCGTCAGCTCAAGACCGCCGGGTTGATAGTCGGTCGCCGGGAGGGTAAGGAGGTCTATTATAAAGCCGCCGATACGGCGGAGGCGCAGCTCTTCCACAGGCTTATAGAGGAGCTGCTGGAGATATCCTGTCCCAAGGATTAGGAACAAATATACATGAAAGATCAAAGCCAAAACTGCCGGTCTCCCGGCAGTTTTGGCTTCAGCTTGTCGAAGAAGACTTAGTCTTCTTCGACAAGAGGGATTGCACTTCGCTCCATGCCTCGGTTGTACGCCAGAGGCGTACAATTCGACACTCCGCTCCGTGAGGAGTGTTTTCTGCGACGTACACGCCGCCGCAGAAAACGATTGAATT
>CALWWB010000097.1 GCA_944385175.1 uncultured Oscillospiraceae bacterium
AAAAAAGTTATCGAGAACCGTCACATTGACAGGTTCTCGATAACTTTTTCTTTGACCTATTTTTTCAAAATTCTATTTTGCAACAGGCACATAATTTTCATATTGGGATAAGGCTCCTTGTTCTGCACTTACCTAAGCAGCATCTTCAGCCGCCTCCTGAGAGACGACCGGGGCAAATGTAGCCGGAGCCTGGGTATAAAAGGTCTTTATCAGCTCTGAACCGTCATACATGCTGAGCTTGATTTCGGAGCATACGGTATAATTCCAGTTTGCCTCTCCCAGGAAGGAGAGCCCCACCACATATTCAAAGACCTGGCCCTCCGGCAGGGACTCCTTGGTGGAGGAATGGAGCCAGGCGTCCGCCCCGTCCACACTGACGGAGAGAACTTCAATGGAACGGACATAGTCCCAACCCAAACCCTCGTCTATGCCCAGCACCATCACCGAGGACAGATCTTCATTGGTGACGGATATGCAGTAGGCATCGCCGATATAGGGCAGGACGCTTTCCGCCTCCTTGCTTATCTGGCCGGAGCCGGATATGGTCCAGAGCCTGGACAGGTCCTCTCTCTTCAGCTGACGGATCTCCCGATTTTCCCAATCCGCTTCCAGCTCATCCAGGCAGCCGGGACTCAACTCCTTGAAATAGATGGGGAAATAGCTGAGGCTGTCCGCCCCCTCCGGGAAGAGCCTGTCCATGAAATCCATGCTGGAGACGCTGCTGCCGTCTATACCGTAATAGTAAGAGGGCATCTCGAAGAATTCACCCAGGCTGTTGCTTCGCTGCTCTATGGAAAATTCATATTCCAGGCTGTTGCTGCTGCTCTGGCTGACGGGGGAGCGGAAGAGCATGCTGCGCTTGGCGGAATCGCTCTGAGTAAGCTCCAGAATCCAGCAGTCGTTTACAGATATGGTGAGAGGGTAGAAGTCATAATCCGGACGGACGCACATGAGAGGAGAAACCCGGCCGTCCTTTATCTCACAGACGATGTAGCGCTCCACAGCGTAACCCAGCTCGCCGGTGACGTTCCAGCCGGGCAGGGCCTCCGGCTTTTGAGCCAGCAGCAGCTCGGGCACCCCGTCGCCGTTCACATCCGCCAGGGCATAGAGCTCGGCAGTAACTATGCCGTCAAAACCGTATTCTTCAGCATCCTGCACCATGGCGCTGTTTACCGCCGGCTCAGTTTCCAGAAAGCTTTTGTAAATATCCGCCCACTGGGGTTTAGGCTCCTGGGTGGGTTCAGGGCTGAGCTCCGGAGAGGGGCTGGGGCTGGACAAAAACACATCTGCGCTGTCTTCGACCGGTGCCGGGGACTGAGAATCCCAGCGGGAGCTCAGGGCAAAGGCTATGCAAAAAATAGCCAGCAGCACCAGAAGGGCAGCCAGCGGCAGAAAAAGCTTGCGGACTCCGGGACGTTTCAGCCGCTCCTTCAGCTTATCCCCAAATGAGGGTTCCTCTTCCGGTATATCGGAGACCTCGGCACCGCAGCGCCGGCATCTGGTGGCCCCCGGTTCCAGGTTGGCTCCGCAGTTGCGGCAGTAATCTATCACCGAAACCAACTCCAATCAATCTATATTTATACAAAGTAATTTTAACACCTGTAAGATGTTATGTAAAGTAAAATGTTTAAGAAGTCTTTAATAAATCGGTTCATGCCCTAGATTTATTGTGGAAAATCTGCGTTTCCGGTGCTATAATAAATTCCCGATGCTGCCAACAAAAAATTCCCCAGCCGCCGGAGATATGGGCAGTCAGATGCGGCGGAAGAACGGAGACTTGAGATGAACGACATAATACTTTTGAAGCTGGGCGAGATAGTCCTGAAGGGCTTGAACCGCAAGAGCTTTGAGCAGAAGCTGCTGGCCAATGTGCGCCGCCGCCTGGCACCCATAGGGGATTTCCGGGTCTACTGCATGCAGTCCACGGTATACGTGGAGGGGGCGGAGGGGGCCGATATGGACGCCGCCTTTGAGGCTTTGCAGAAGGTCTTCGGCATCATAAATCTCAGCCGGGCCGCCGGATGCGAAAAGAACAAGGAGGCCATAGCCAGGCTGGCCATAGATTACCTGAGAGACGAGATGGAGAAAGCAAAGAGCTTCAAGGTGGAGTCCAAGCGCAGCGACAAGGCCTTCCCCATGACCAGCATAGAGCTGAGCCAGTACGTGGGGGGCGAGCTGGCCGATGCCTACCCGGACACCCTGGTGGATGTCCATAACCCGGAGCTTACCGTGCACATAGAGGTGCGGGACCTGGCCGCCTATGTCCACGCCTCCCCGGTGCCCGGCGCCGGAGGGATGCCAGTGGGCTCCAACGGCGTGGCGGTGACTTTGCTCTCGGGAGGTATTGACAGCCCGGTTTCTACCTACATGATAGCAAAGCGGGGCGTGCGCCTCATCCCCATACATTTCTTCTCCTTCCCCTACACATCCCAGCAGGCCAAGGACAAGGTGGTGGAGCTGGGCAGGCTCCTGACGGAATACTGCGGCAGGATGACCCTGGAGGTGGTGCCCTTTACCCACATCCAGGAGGAGATAAGGGACAAGTGCCCGGAGGAGTATTTCACCCTCATAATGCGCCGCTTCATGATGCGCATAGCCCAGCGCATTGCCGAATACAACGGGGCCAAGGCCATAGTCACCGGGGAAAACCTGGGGCAGGTGGCCAGCCAGACTATGGAGGCCATGGCTTCCACCCAGGCCGTCACCACTCTGCCGGTGCTCCAGCCCCTTATAGGCATGGATAAAGAGGAGATAGTCACCCTGGCCCGGAAGATCGGCACCTTCGACACCTCCATTCTCCCCTATGAGGACTGCTGCACCGTGTTTACCCCGAGGCATCCCCGCACCCGGCCCAAGGTTTCCGAGGTGGAGGCCGTGGAGAGCGTCCTGGATGTGGAGGCCCTGGTGGAGGAAGCCATGCAGGGTATAGAGAGGATTGAACTGGATCATGAGTAAAGCTTACAATACCGAGATAATTTCCGTGGGCACCGAGCTTTTGCTGGGCCACGTGACCAATACCGACGCCAGAGACATCTCAGAGCTGCTGTCCAAGATAGGCATCAACGTGCTCTACCACACCGTGGTGGGGGACAATCCCCAGCGGCTGAGACAGTGTGTGGAGACAGCCAAGGAGAGGGCGGACATCATCATCACCACCGGCGGCCTGGGCCCCACCTGCGACGATCTCACAAAGCAGATACTGGCGGAGGCCTTCGGCTTGGAGCTGGTGGCGGACAAGGCGGAGATGGAGGGCCTCTATGACTACATAAACCGGGGACGCATCCTCACGGAAAACAACTACAGCCAGGGTATGCTGCCCCAGGGCTGCACCGTGTTCCACAATCTCTGGGGCACGGCCCCGGGCTGCGCCTTTGAGGCGGAGGGCAAGACCGTCATCATGATGCCCGGCCCGCCCAATGAGTGCGTACCTATGTTCAAAGCCTATGGCCTGCCCTATCTGCAAAAGCTCTCAGGGGAGCACATCGTCTCCCACACCGTGGATATATTCGGCATGGGGGAGAGCACTGTGGACTCCATTTTTGCCGAGGAAATGAACGCCATGATAAATCCCAGCATGGCCCCCTACGCCAAGGAGTGCGACTGCCTGCTGAAAATAACCGCCAAGGCGGAGAGCGTGGAAGCTGCGGAGGCCATGATTGCCCCGGTGCTGAAAGAGGTCAGGGAAAAGCTGGGGGATGCCGTTTACGGCATGGATGTGGAGAGTATGGAAGAGGCCCTTATAAAGCTGATGGAGGAAAAGCCCATGAGCTTTGCCGCAGCGGAGAGCTGCACCGGCGGCTACATCGCCAAGCGCTTCACCGACCTGCCCGGGGCCAGCCGCTTTTTCAAGGGCGGCATGGTGACCTACACCAATGAGGCAAAGGCCGCACTGCTGGGCATAGACCCGGCTCTCATTGAGGAAAAGGGGGCCGTGAGCCATGAGGTGGCCAGGGCCATGGCGGAAAACTGCCGGCGCATCCTGAAAAGCGACGCCGGCATCGGAGTTACGGGCCTTGCCGGGCCCGACGGCGACGGCGTCAACGAGGTGGGCACCGTGTTTGTGGCTATGGCGGTAGAGGGCTGCACCTATGTGAAGGAGCTGCACATGGGGGATTACCACACCCGCAGCTATATCCGGCGCATGGCCGGCAACCACGCCTTCGACATGCTGCGCCGCCATCTCTGCGGCCTGCCTATAGGTGACGGGGTAAGGGCCTGCCCTGATGAGGGCTGAGGACCGGGAACATTCCGCCTGGGGCGCTCGTCCCTATACCTGAGGACAAAAAGCCCAAGGAGGACAAAGGAATGAGAACTCTCACCGCAGCTTTGCTGAGCCTTGCTCTGCTGCTGACTCTTGCCGCCTGCGGCTCAACGCCGCCGGAGCAGAGCCAAGAGACCCCGGCCGCCACGGCCGAAGTTACACCGGAGCCGACACCGGAACCCACACCGGAGCCCACCGAGGCCCCGGAGGACACCGAGGCCGGGAAGATAGCCATGGAATTTGCCGACGTGTATTTCTACGGCGGGATGGAGGAGATAGAGCCCTGGCTGGTGGAGGACTACCAGTGGGGCGCATATGCCTACGACAGCGAGGCCCCCTCGGACATCCTGCTGCAATATGTGTACCCCTCGGAGGATGAGGAGGCGGTCTGGAACGCCGTCATCCGCTTCCGGGTGGGGCATGAGGACAGCTTCACCTATCTGGTTCTGGATCTGGTCCAAGGGGACGAGGGCTGGAAAGTGAGCTTTTACGGTCTGGACAAGTGAATGACACTATAGTGCCCGGCGTATATGCGCCGGGCACTTGCTTTTGTTTTGGTTGAAAAAATTTTCCCCGCCGGGGAAATCCCGGACGAAAAGGGCGGGCTGAAACGTCTTATATATGCCGGCAGATAAAGCAGTCGGAAAGGAGACGGGAAGATGGCTGAGCAAGCATACGACAAAAACAGAGGCCCACGGGAGATATATCGGGAGCACTGCCAGACGGTGTACCGGGTGGCCTTTACCTACATGAAAAACAGCTATGACGCCGAGGACGCGGTGCAGGAGACCTTTGCCCGGCTGATACGCTCCGGGGAGCGCTTTCGCAGCAGGGAGAAGGAGAAAGCCTGGCTTATCGTGACGGTGTCCAATGTGTGCAAGGATATGCTCCGCCGCCACTACCGCAGCGACAGGGCTCTGGAGGATTACCAGTACCTGGCCTCTCCGCCCCATGAGATAGACGAGACAATGGAGGCCATACTCCGGCTGCCGGAAAAGTACAAGACGGTGGTGTATCTCTTTTATTACGAGGGCTACACTGCCAGGGAGATAGCCCGGATGCTGGGGGAAAAGCAGAATACGGTGAGCTCCAGGATAGGCCGGGCCCGATTGCTACTCAAGACCATGCTGGGAGGTGGCTTTGATGATTAACATGCAGGTGAGAGATTCCTACAACAAGATAGCCCTGAGCCGGGACACGGCGGAGGATATATGGCAGCGAGCTATGGAGCAGGCAAAGGCCCAGCCCTCAGAGCGGGGAAGTGGCAGGAACAAAGGCGACGGGAAAAAACTGCGCCGCACCCTGCTTATAGCGGCGGTGATAGCTTCCCTCATGACGGTGACGGCCCTGGCCTCGGAGTTCTACGGCTTCAGGAGCCTGGTAAGAGAGGAGCGGGAGCAGCTCATGGCCCGGGAGCAGCCCGACGGCAGCCTGGATAGCTCCACGGTGACGGTATATGACATCGGGCAGACCCGGCCCTATGAGGGGCCGGACTGGGCCATGGAGTGGGTGGACAAGGCTCAGGAGGCTTTCTCTGAGTGGAGAAGCTACAAGGAGGAAAAGCTGGATGCCTATTACCGGGAGAAGCTGCCCAACCTGAAAGATATACTTACCATAAGCGACAACGGCGGCCCAGGGTATGACGGAATTGATGTAGCGGACAATGGGGACGGGACCTATACCTTTACTCTGTGGCGCTACGAAGAAGACCCGGACAATCTGGCGCCGGACATCTTCGGGAACATGGCGCCGGCTTATAAAGAGGTCCTCGACCCGGCTACTTCGGTCACCGTGGACCAGGCGGAGAAGGAGGCCTTTGATGAGGAGATGCTGCGCATGGCCACTCTGGGGAGCTACGGGGACTACCACCACATCTACGGCGTGGCCGACGCAGAGGAGGCGGAAAAGCTGGAGGAGCTGGCGGCGGAATACAGCCTGAGCCTGCGAAGCGGGCAGGTCACAAAATATGCCGGGGACGACAGCGACGAGGGCCTGAACCAAAGCCTGGGCCAGGCCGTGGGCAGCGGGGATATATACCGTGAGGCCCCGGAGTTCGACCACTATTCCACCTTCCAGAGCGGCTCCTTCCAGTCCGCAGCAAACATTACTCTCAGCGACGGGCGCAGGCTGAGCACCTATCTGTGCAGCACCGCCTACGGGGAAATGGTGGACGGCTGGGAGCTGGGAGGCTTCACAGTCCGGGAGGACGAGCCCATGACCACCCGCAGCTACACCGCCGCCGACGGCACGGAGCTGACCATATCCCAGAACAGCAGCCAGGCCATAGTCTATGCCTACCTGGACAAGTCCTACATCACCATGACTATGGAGATAAACAGCTACAGAAGCCCCGGCGTTCCGGAGACGAACTTCAGCCTGGACGAGGCGGCGGTGAACTATGCCGCAGACTTTATAAACTACAAGAACATCGGCAAGTGAAAAAGCGCAGGCTGAATGAGAGCGCCGGGGAACAGTGCAAAATCCCCGGCGCTTAATTATTTTTAAGATTAATTAAGATTTACCCTGTTGACTTTTTCTTTGGGGCAGGCTATACTCTAACTGTATTAAGACACATAGTACAGTTAACACGGATTGGAGGTGTCCCCGCTGATACATATCAATTTCCGGGATGCACGGCCCATATACCAACAGGTGAAGGACGGATTTTGTCAGCTCATACTCTCCGGAGCCCTGCCTCCGGGCTACAAGCTGCCCTCGGTGCGGGAGCTGGCCACCAGCCTGACCATAAACCCCAACACCATACAGCGGGCCTACCGGGAGCTGGAACAGGAGGACTACATTGTCTCGGTGCCGGGAAAGGGCAGCTTCGTCTGCGACGGGAAGCAGGCGGCCCAGGCCCGGCGGCGGGAGCTGATGGAACGTTTTGAAAAGCTGGTAAAGGAAATGGAACAGCTGGGTATAAGCCGGGGCCAGCTTATACAGAAACTCAGGGAAGGAGAGGAGAAACCATGATAGAGGTAAAGGCTCTGGCAAAGAGTTTTGACGGAGTCAAGGCCCTGGACGGCCTGGAGCTCACTGTGCCCCGGGGTGCAGTCTACGGCCTGGTGGGGCCCAACGGGGCGGGCAAGTCTACACTGATACGCCATGTGGTGGGCATATACAGGCAGGATTCGGGGGAGCTGCTGATAGACGGGGAGCCGGTGTATGAAAACCCAAAAATAAAGGCGAGGATCGCCTATATCCCTGACGAGGCGGCATACTTCACCCAGTCCACCATAAAGGACATGATGAGGTTTTACAAGAGTATGTACTCGGGCTTTGACCCGGAACGCTTTGAAAAGCTGGGGCAGGATTTCCGGCTGAGCCTGAACCGGCCCCTGAGGAAGATGTCCAAGGGCATGCAGAAGCAGGCGGCTTTCTGGCTGGCACTCAGCTGCCGCCCGGACTACATAGTGCTGGACGAGCCGGTGGACGGCCTGGACCCGGTGATGCGCCGCCAGGTGTGGAGCCTGCTGCTCAGCGACGTGGCGGAGCGGGGCAGCACGGTTCTGGTGTCCTCCCACAATCTCCGGGAGCTGGAGGACGTGTGCGACCACGTGGGCATAATGAACCGGGGAAAGATGCTGCTGGAGCGCTCTTTGAGCCGGCTCCAGGACAACATGGTGAAGGTGCAGCTGGCCCTGGCCGACGGCGCCGAGCTGCCGGAGGGCCTGGACATACTCCACCGCAGCGCCACCGGGCGACTGCAGCAGCTGATACTCCGGGGCGCGGCGGAGGAAGTGACCAACAAGCTGTCCACGGTGCAGCCCCTGTTTATGGACGTGCTGCCTTTGAGTCTGGAGGAGATATTCATTTACGAGCTGGGAGGTGCGGAGCATGAGATCAAAGACATCCTCGTTTAGCCCCGGGTTGAGCCGGAACATACTCAGCCGCTTCTGGCCTCTGTGGCTTATCTATCTGGGAGTGCTGCTGGTGCAGCTGCCGGTAGCCGTTTCCGGATATGTTAGCCAGGGGATAAGTGCGCGGTACACTATGGAATGCATACTCCAGCTGGCGGTGGATGTGGCCGGATATGCAATGGCGGCCTCGCTGTTGTCGGTGATGGCGGTTTTCAGCTATCTGTATTCAAAGCGCAGCTGCTCCCTTATAAACGCCCTGCCCCTGCGCCGGGAGACCGCCTTTGTCACCGCCTGCCTCACGGGGCTGCTGCCCCTGCTGCTGGCGGAAGTGCTCACCTGGCTCATATCCCTGGGTATTTTTGCGGGCAATGAGTCGGTGAGGACGGAATGGCTCAACAGCTGGCTGCTGGCGGCGCTGCTGTCCACCCTGGCAAGCTATGGCTTTGCCCTGTTCTGCGCCATGCTCACCGGCCACATCCTGGTGCTGCCCGCCCTGTTTTTGGTGCTGAACACAGCGGTGTATGTGCTGGAAGCTCTGGTGCAGACGCTGCTGAACACCCTGGTCTACGGCTATGAGGGCGGCGTTTCCATCAGCCGGCTCTCCCCCCTGCCCTATGCCAAC
>CALWWB010000098.1 GCA_944385175.1 uncultured Oscillospiraceae bacterium
AGGTGGGAGAGGTGGATATCCACGCCCTCAACAGCGCCAATTTCACCGTAAAGCAGGGGGAAATCTGCGTGATAGTGGGGGCTTCCGGCGCGGGAAAGACCACCATACTGAATATTCTTGGGGGCATGGATACCATGACTGCCGGCAAGGCGTGGCTGGACGGACAGGATATATCCACCTACAATGACCGGCAGCTCACCGCCTATCGCCGATACGACATCGGCTTTGTATTCCAGTTCTATAACCTCATACCTAACCTGACGGCTCTGGAAAATGTGGAGCTGGCGGTGCAGATCTGTCCCGAGCACCTGGACCCGGCTCAGGTCCTGAAGCAGGTGGGCCTGGAGGAGCGGGCTGCCAACTTCCCTGCCCAGCTCTCCGGCGGAGAGCAGCAGCGGGTGGCCATAGCCAGGGCTCTGGCAAAAAAGCCCAAGCTCCTGCTTTGCGACGAGCCTACCGGGGCTCTGGACTACAACACGGGCAAAGCCATACTCAAGCTTTTGCAGGATACCTGCCGCCAGACCAAAATGACCATAGTTATCGTCACCCACAACTCCGCCCTCTGTGATATGGCAGACCGGGTCATAAGAGTGAAGAGCGGCAGAATAGAATCGGAGACCGTAAATGAAAATCCGATCCCCGTAGAGCAGATAGAGTGGTGATACAGTGGACATACTCATTACATCTACCATAAGAGAAATAAAAAACAGCCTGGGCCGCTACCTGGCCATACTCACCATCATTGCTTTGGGGGTTGGACTGTTTGCCGGGCTGCGTATTTGCAGGCCCATGCTGGTGGATTCTGCGGACAGATATTTTGCCGAGCAGAATTTCTATGACTATCGGGTGGTTTCTACCATCGGCTTTTCCCAAGAAAACGTCTTTAATCTGGCGGAGCAGGATATGGTAAAGGCAGCCGAGGGCGGCTGCTACGAGGACGTACTGGTGGATATAGACGGCAACGACCTGGTATTTCAGGCCGTATCAATAACCCAGGGAGTGAACCGGCTGCGCCTGGTCTCCGGACGTATGCCGGAGGCGGAGGATGAATGCCTCCTGGATGCGGACAGCTGGGGAGAAGAAATGCTGGGGCGCACCATAACTTTCTCCGACACCAACTCTGAGGACACTCTGGAAGAGTTTTCCAGGGATGAATTCACTGTGGTGGGCCTTGTGACAAGCCCGTTGTATATCAATATGGAGAGAGGCACCAGCTCCCTGGGCAACGGACACATAAGCTCCTGCATGTTTATTGACAGGAACTGTTTCACCGCCGACTATTACAAGGAGGTATTCCTGACAATAGAGGACAGGGAGGTAGCTTACAGCGAGCAGTACGACTCAAAAATTGACGATACTGAGGATGAGATCACGGCCCTGGCCGAAGAGCAGGCCAGGCTGAGATACAAGGAGCTGGTGCTGGACAATCTGGAGGAGATAGCCGACGGGCGCAAGACTTTGGATGAGGCTGCTCAGGAGATCGTGGAGCAGAAAGCCGATGCCGCCGCCCAGGTGGAGGAGTTCATGAGTTCCATGGGCTTTTCTCCAGAGGAAAACCCCAGCTACTATAACAGGATGATGAATGAGATCGAGGAGTCCTTTGCAGATGCAGAGGCGGAGCTGGCGGATTACTATGCGGATCTGGACGAGGCGGAGGAGGAAATAGCCGACATAGAGGAGCCCACGGTATATGTACTAACCCGCAGCGAAAATGCAGGCTATGCGGCTTTCGAACACGACTCGGCCATAATCGAGAACATCTCCGTGGTATTCCCGGTGTTCTTCTTCCTGGTGGCGGCCCTGGTCTGCGTCACTACCATGACACGCATGGTGGACGAGCAGCGCACCCAGATAGGTGTCTGGAAGGCTATGGGCTACGACAAGGGACTTATCAGCCTTAAGTATATGATCTATGCCGGATCTTCCGGCTTTATAGGCAGCGTTGCGGGCTTCTTCCTGGGTACCTATTTCATACCCAAAGCTTTTTGGAATGCCTACAGCAGCATGTACAACTTTACCGAGCAGCTCACTTACAACTTTGATATAGTGATGTTCATTGCCTCAATAGCCGTGTCTCTCCTGTGTACTGCGGGAGTGGGGATATACAGCTGCCGCCGGGAGCTGAGGGAGGTGCCCGCCTCCATACTCAGGCCCAGGGCTCCGAAAAACGGAAAGCGCATCCTGCTGGAGCGCATTGGCTGGCTATGGAGAAGAATAGGATTCCTCCACAAGGTCACATTGCGGAACGTCATGCGCTATAAACAGCGCTTCTTCCTTATGATCCTGGGTGTCAGCGGCTGCACGGCCCTGCTGCTCACCGGTTTCGGCATTAGGGATTCCATACAAAATGTCACGGATTATCAGTATGGAGAAATCAGCATATACGATGCCGAGCTGAACTTCACCGATGGGCTCAGTGACAGCGAGAGGGAGAATTTCCTTGCCGACCATGACGGTATAGACGGTATACTGTATGTCTCGGGTTCAAGCGTTGATATAGGCTCAAAAGATAATCTTAAGAGCGCCACCCTCAGCGCAGTGCTGGAGGGTGAGCTGGAGGACTTTATCTATCTGCGCAGCGAGGAGGGAAGCGTGGCCCAGCCAAAGGATGGGGAGATACTGCTGTCCAAAGGCATTGCCTCCATGCTGAACGTGGAAGCCGGAGATCAAGTCACCGTTACCAACGACGAATTTGACAGCATTAGTCTTACCGTCTGCGGGGTATTTGACAACTATATAGGGGACTATATGTTTGTCACGGAGAGCACCTTGCTGGAGCTCAACGGAGAAGCCCCCCTGAATATGGCATATGTGCACTTTGAGGAGGGCACAGATCAAAACTATGCCTCCGCCCAACTGCTGGACGACGATCTGGTGAGCCGGGTATCCCTAAACCAGGATACCAAAAACTCTGTGGACAGCTCCTTCTCCAGCCTTAACATCATAGTTGTGCTCATTATACTCTGTGCCGGCGCTCTGGCCTTCATAGTGCTGTTTAATCTTATAAACATTAATATAGGCGAGCGTATAAGGGAAATCGCCACGATCAAAGTCCTGGGCTTCTACACCGGGGAATCCTCCGCCTATGTATTCAGAGAAGTGAACATGTTGACAGTGCTGGGGGCGCTGCTGGGCTTGGCGCTGGGCAAGCTGCTGCATGCTTTCGTAATGACTCAGATACGCACCGACGGCATCTGCTTTGATGTGCGTATCGGTTGGAGCAGTTACGTATTCAGCCTTCTGCTCACCTTTGCCTTTGCGGTGCTGGTGAGGCTGGCCATGAGCTACAAACTGGCAAGGATAAGCATGTCCGAGTCTCTGAAAGCAGTGGAATGAGCAAAAACAAATTGAAATGTTTTTCAAAGGGCGCCGGAAATCCCGGCGCCCTGAGACTGTCAAAAAAGCCTCGCAGAGTTTTTTCGCCTCAGCGAAAAAATAGTTTTAATCGTTTTCTGCGGCGGCATGTGCGTCGCAGAAAACACTTCTCACGGAGCGAAGTGTCGAATTGTACGCCTTTGGCGTACAACCGAGGCATGAAGCGAAGTGCAAGCTCTTTTTTGTCAAAGAAGGCTTGCCTTCTTTGACAAGCTGAGGGCACCGGAAATCCCGGCGCGCTTTAAAGTTGACAAGCCGCTTTGCCGGGAATATAATGTGCTGAAAGAGGGCGCAGCCTGCTGAAGAGGGCTGACGTATTAGGAGAAAAACCTTATGAATATGGAATTTGTGCGCAAGCTCACCATCCCTGCCGAGGTCAAAGAGATGTACCCTCTAACCGGGGAGATGGCAAAGTGCTTTGAACAGCGGGACATCCAGCTGAAAAAAATACTCTCCGGCAGAGACGACAGACTACTGCTCATAATCGGACCCTGTTCCGCCGACAATCCCGACAGCGTATTGGACTATATGACAAGGCTGCGCTGCTTGCAGGATGAGGTGGAGGATAAGATATTTATCGTACCCCGCTGCTACACCAACAAGCCCCGCACCACCGGCAAGGGCTACAAGGGCATGCTCCACCAGCCGGACCCGGGACATAAGCCGGACATGTTCAAGGGACTCATCGCTATCAGGGAACTGCATATGCGTGTGGTACAGGAGACAGGCTTCACCTGTGCCGATGAGATGCTCTATACGGAGAACTACAAGTACCTGGATGATATACTGGGCTATGTGGCTGTGGGCGCCCGCTCTGTGGAAAACCAGCAGCATCGCCTCACCTCCAGCGGCATTGAGGTGCCAGTGGGTATGAAGAATCCCACTTCCGGGGATTTCTCCGTGATGATGAACGCCATCACTGCCGCCCAGGACAAGCATACCTTCATTTACCGGGGCTGGGAGGTGCACTCCCAGGGCAATCCCTATGCCCACGCTATCCTGAGGGGATATGTGAACAAACAGGGGCACAGCCACCCCAACTACCACTATGAGGACATCCTTCTGGTGAGCCAGCTGTATGAGCAGAATCCGGAACTGACAAACCCGGCGGTAATTATAGATTGCAACCATGCCAATTCAGGCAAACACCCAATGGAGCAGATACGAATATCCAAGGAGATCGTCCTCAACCGCAAGCTGAATTCCCAGGTGGGAAAATTGGTGAGGGGACTGATGATTGAGAGCTACATTGAAGACGGGGCCCAGTGCGTGGGCGGCGGATGCTACGGCATGTCTATCACTGATGCCTGTCTGGGCTGGGAAAAGAGTCGGCGCCTGGTGTACGACTTGGCCGAAATGCTGTAAGGCAGTTAGTGTAAAAGTGTAAAGGGTATCGCCTGCTGACGATACCCTTTCAGCTTGTCGAAGAAGACTTTGTCTTCTTCGACAAAAGGGATTGCACTACGCTCTATGCCTCGGTTGTACGCCTATGGCGTACAATTCGACACTCCGCTCCGTGAGAAGTGTTTTCCGCGACGTACATGCCGCCGCAGAAAACGATTGAATTTATTTTTTCGCTGCGGCGAAAAAACTCTGCGAGGCTTTTTCGACAGTCTGACCCTTTTTGTATTTAGCGGCAATATTATGCTTATTCCCCTGTTGGGGATTCTTCCTGGCTGACCGCTATTGTGGCTAAATCCACCTGGTGGTCGACTATACTGCTGATGTGTATCTTCATGCCTTTGAGCTCCAGGTCGATATCATGTTCTCCATTGTCGGGAATGGTGCCCAGAGCGTCGAATACAAAGCCGGTAAAGGTGTCATAGTCCTCGGAACAGAGCTCCAGCCCGGTGGCTTCGTGAATATCCTTCAAAGGCACGTTGCCAACCAGCTTCCACAGTCCTGTATCCAGTTTTTCTATGTAGGGCTCTGGGTTGAGCTGATCTTCCGGCTCCTCGTTGAGATCGCCCACCAGCTCCTCTATGAGGTCAAAGAGGGTCACAATGCCCACCATGCCGCCGTATTCATCCATGACGACAGCCAGGGAGTTGCGGGTCTTTTTCATATTGCGAAACAGAAGATCGGCTTTTATGGTCTCCGGGACAAAATAGGCGGGGTGCACTGCGGCGGCCAGAACCTTTTCCCTGGATCGGTCTGCCAGCCGGAAATAGTCCTTGGAATTGAGTATGCCGACAATCTTATCCGGCGATCCGTCGCACACAGGGTAGAGAGTGTGCCGGTTTTCATACAGGGTCTTGGCCCAGAGGTCGTCAGAGTCCTCTAACCAGAGAACGACCACATCGGTGCGGTGGGTGGCGATGTTGCCCACCATGATGTCGTTGAACTCAAAGACGTTCTGGATGAATTCCTTTTCCTGATGGTCAATGGTGCCCTTCTCACTGCCGGCATCTACCATCATGCGTATCTCTTCCTCACTAACCTGATCCTCCGCTTCATTTGGGTCGATACCGCACAGGCGCAGTACAAGGTTGGTGGACACACTCAGCAGGGATACCAGAGGCTTGAAGATCACGGAGATGCTGCTGACCAGACCGGATATACCCATGGCTACCTGCTCGCTTTTTTTCATGGCTATGCGCTTGGGTACCAGTTCCCCGAAAATCAGGGTGAAGTAAGAGAGAATAAGGGTGATGAGGACAACTGCGATCACATCCAGCGTGGCCCTGGGTATCTTCACCCCCATACCTAATACCAGATCTACCAGAGGATCGGAGAAATTGTCGGCAGCAAAGGCGCTACCCAGAAAGCCGGACAAGGTGATGGCAACCTGGATGGTGGCCAGAAATTTTGCCGGTTCCCGGGTAAGGCGGAAAAGCCGTTTTGCACGGTTATTTCCCTGCTCGGCCATGCGCTCCAGTTTGGCTTCGTTCACCGTGAGTACGGCAATCTCTGCGCTGGCAAATACAGCGTTAAGTGCAATGAGAACAACCTGAATAAGTAGTAAAAAAACTATGGAACTGCCCATATTATGTGATTACCTCTTTCAAAAAAATCTATTAGGTTTCGTCTGCTTTCCAGTAAAAAAGACAGACATAAAAAAGCACAGGTCACAGCCCGTGACGCAAAATCCGCCACGAGTCCATAGCCTGCTATTCCAAAAGATATAAGATTATTTCAGTCTTGGGGCTGCTTCCAGGGTCACCGTCGCCGCTGTCCATCCTTTGAGACCGGCCTCCTTTTTTAACATACTGCCACAAAGTATAGACTAGACCGTGACGTTTGTCAACAGCCACATGGAGTTATCGGAGCCTGCGGCGTTAAGAAGCAGTTAAAAAACCTTGACATTTGCCCCGGCTGTGTTAAAATGGCTCTGTGCCTGGGGTACTTCGTTTGATACATTATCGCCAACAAGTGTATGCTTGTTGGCTATTTTTTGTGCTCAAATATCCTTGCTTAACAAATATAAAAACAGGAGTATAAAAAATGAACAAAAACAAAGAGTTACGGGAGATTAATGCTTTTCTTTCAGGCCCTATTCTTCCGCCGCTTATACGTTTTGCTTTGCCTCTTATGTTGGCTCTGTTTCTACAGGCTCTGTACGGCGGCGTGGATCTGGCGGTGGTAGGCCACTATTCACCCACAGCCAGTGTTTCAGCAGTAGCCACAGGAAGCCAGGCTATGCATGTTATTACAACCCTGATAACGGGCCTCACCATGGGAGTGACGGTGCTTCTGGGCAAGGCAATGGGTGCAGGAGACAATGACAAGGCCGGAGAAGTTGTGGTGGGACAGATAAAACTCTTTACTCTCATGGCGGTGCTGCTTACAGCAGTTATGATAATTTTTGCCCCTCAAGCCGCCCGACTGCTGAACGTGCCAGAAGAAGCTGTGGATGAGACGGTGAGATATATCCGTATCTGCTCCGCCGGCATAGTTTTCATTACTGCTTACAACGGTATCAGCGGAATCTTCCGTGGCCTGGGTAATTCCCGCTCCCCATTCATCTTCGTACTCATAGCCTGCCTTGTAAATGTGGTGCTGGACATAGTCTTTGTGGGAGGCTTTGACATGGCGGCCTCCGGCGCTGCACTTGCCACAATTATTGCCCAAGCCTCAAGCGTACTGTTTTCCCTGAACTATATGCGCCGTCATCCGCTGCCTTTTTCCCTGACCGGACATTTCTCCGGTGGAGATAGGGCTGTGGGCAGAATATTAAAGGTAGGTGCACCTATTGCCCTTCAGGATTTTCTCACCAGCATGTCATTTCTTATAATAACTAGTATTGTTAACACCCTGGGGCTTATAGCCTCTGCCGGAGTGGGAATAGCAGAAAAGCTTTTTGCTTTTTTGTCCATAGTGCCTATGGCCTTCATGTCTGCACTGTCCACCTTCGTGGCCCATAACATGGGAGCCGGAAACCGGCGAAGAGCCGACCGCTCTCTGGCCTTGGCTATGGGGATATCCCTTTGCTTCGGTGTGGGTATGTTCCTGCTTACGTTCTTTGGTGGCCGGCAGCTCTCTTCCATATTTGATAACGACCCGGATGTTTTGACCGCAACAGCCGACTATCTGCGGGGCAGTGCAGTTGAGTACATTATGTGTTCTATAAACTTCTGCTTCCTGGGATATTTCAACGGTCGGGAGCGCACTACCTTTGTTATGGCTCAGGGACTGTTTTCCGCTTTCCTGGTAAGAATTCCATTGTCCTATTATCTCAGCCGCCTTCCTGAAACCGGAATGTTTATCATTAGTCTGGCAGTACCGGCTTCCGCTCTGGTCAGCCTCACTCTATGCATACTATACATCATACTGCTGCTCCGCAGGGATATAAGGGAAAAGCAGGGGGCACGGCTGTAAAAAAATTTTCCACACTTTCCTGAGGCTTCTTCCATTTACTGACGGGATGGTTTATAATGAAAGCAGCCTGTGTCAAGAAAAAATCAATAAGAGAGGAAAGGTGATTTTCGATGTCTGTTTCATACTATGATGCCGTAGTCATCGGCGCCGGAAACGGTGGCCTTGCAGCGGCGCTCACCCTGGCCGACGCCGGTAAAAAAGTCTTGCTGGCGGAGCGGCACAACCTGCCGGGAGGCTTTGCCACCAGCTTTATACGTGGACGCTTTGAGTTTGAAGCTTCACTCCATGAATTGTGCGACTTCGGCACTCCGGGAAACAGCGGGAACCTGTATGCCATGTTCAAGGAACTGGGAGTATTGGACAAGCTGGAGTTCGTCACCGTGCCGGATGCTTTCCGTACCATCACCCTCAGTACCGGAGAGGACTATACTATGCCCTTCGGAGTAAAGGAAT
>CALWWB010000099.1 GCA_944385175.1 uncultured Oscillospiraceae bacterium
CTCTGGGCTTTATCACGCCGAAGTAGTGGTCGTCCATCTCCTGGCCCTTGGGGGGCTTGGCGCCGAAGAGGGTGCGGCCGGTGAAGATAAGGTCCCTGCGTTTTTTGTACATCTCTTTGTCGATGAGGAAATACTCCTGCTCCGGGCCGACGCTGGTGCGCACGCATTTCACGCTGTCGTTGCCGAAGAGCCGCAGCACCCGCAGGGCCTGGCGGTTTATGGCGTCCATGGAGCGCAGCAGGGGCGTCTTCTTGTCCAGAGCCTCGCCCCCGTAGGAGCAGAAGGCGGTGGGGATGCACAGGGTTTTGCCTTTAATAAAGGCGTAGGAGCTGGGGTCCCAGGCGGTGTAGCCCCTGGCCTCAAAGGTGGCTCTCAGCCCTCCGGAGGGGAAGGAGCTGGCGTCGGGCTCACCCCGTATCAGTTCTTTACCGGAGAAATCCATGATAACACTGCCGTTGGGGGCGGGAGATATGAAGCTGTCGTGCTTTTCGGCAGTGATTCCGGTCATGGGCTGGAACCAGTGGGTGAAGTGGGTGGCACCGTGCGCCACGGCCCAGTCCTTCATGGCTGCGGCCACTGCATTGGCAACATTCAGATCCAGCCGGGCCCCCTGGTCTATGGTTTTCCTAAGAGATTGGTATACATCAGCCGGAAGCATTGCCCCCATGACTCTGTCGTCAAAAACCAGACTTCCAAAATAATCCATAACTGCTGCCATATGATAACTTCCTTTCATTTACCGGCGTTGATTGTGCGCCGCCGAGAGGGCGGGCCGACAATGCATATCACCGGGGAGTAATAAAAAAGAAAAGCGCCGACGGGTCAGAGAGATCCTCTGAGGCGTCGGCGCCTTTCATGGGGCGTAATATACACTCAAACTTTTTTCTTGTCAATGGGCCTGAGGAAATTTTTTCACTGTTATAGAAAAATCTGCCGGACGACTTTTGCGATTTGTACACAAGAACGAAAGTTTTTCCTCCAACCGTCCTCCATTGACAAGGCGGGTAACTTATGATAATATGCGCTCTATGGACACAGACGTTCATCGGGGGTTACTGCACCCATTTCACCGATGGACGGTTTTTTGTTTTTAAAGCCCTGTTAAGGAGGTTATTACATGGATTATTCCGCCCAGGAAGTAATGCAGTACGCCAAAGAGGCCGATGTAAAAATGATACGCCTGGCCTTTTGCGACGTGTTCGGACGACAGAAAAATATTGTAATAATGCCCCGGGAGCTGGAGCGGGCCTTCGGCTACGGCATTGCCATAGACGGCTCGGCTATTGCCGGCTTCGGCGGCGCGGTGCGCTCAGATCTGATACTTCACCCGGAGCCCTCCACCCTGACACTGCTGCCCTGGCGGCCGGAGACAGGCAAGGTAGTGCGTATGTTCTGCGACATTTCTTACCCTGACGGAACAGCTTTCGAGTGTGACACACGTGGGCTGCTGAAAAAGGCGGCGGCGGAGGCCGAAAAAAAAGGACTTGTCTTTACCTTCGGGCCGGAGATGGAGTTCTATCTGTTTAAAAACGATCTCCAAGGTGAGCCTACCAGAATACCCCACGATCAGGCGGGTTACATGGATATAGCCCCCGAGGACAAGGGGGAGACGGTGCGCCGTGAGATTTGCCTGATGATGGAGGAGATGGGGATACTTCCCGAGTGCTCTCACCACGAGGAGGGGCCGGGGCAGAACGAGATAGACTTCCGCTATGCCGGGGCCGTGGCAGCTGCCGACAATGCGGTCATCTTCAAATCCATTGTCAAGACCGTGGCTGCACGCAACGGGCTGACGGCGGATTTCTCACCAAAGCCACTGAAAGACCGGGCGGGCAGCGGCATGCATATCAACTTTGCCCTGCGCTCTGCTGCCGGGGAGGACTGTCTGGCCCCGGCCATTGCCGGCATCATGGAGAGGATAGAGGCGCTGACCGCTTTCCTCAATCCCTGCCCTGCCTCCTATGAGCGCCTGGGCGGGAACAAGGCTCCGGGATATATTTCCTGGTCAAGTCAGAACCGATCCCAGCTTATCCGTATCCCGGCGGCAGAGGGGGAGTTCATACGGGCGGAGCTGCGTTCCCCGGACCCGGAGGCAAATCCCTACATTGCTTTTGCCCTGCTGATCTATGCCGGGCTGGAGGGCATAGAGAAAAACCTGAAGCTGCCGGAGAGCGCGGATATGAATCTGTTTTCCGCTCCGCCCCAGGTCCTGGCAAAATTCAGAAAGCTGCCCGACAGCCTGGAGTCGGCCAAAGCCAAAGCCAGGGAGAGCGCTTTTGTGAGAGAACACCTGCCGGAGGAAATTATCAGAATCTATTGCAGCTGAGGCGGCGGCTCAGGCTGGGGAGGTGAAGCCATTGATATTTCAGGAACGGACCTACAGCGTGCTTATTGTATCGGCGTCTCAGAACTTTAATACTTCCATGGCCTCACTGCTGCCGGTGAGCGAGTACTGGCCGGTGTCCACCGTGGGAAGTGTGGCCTCCGCCCGGCGGGAGCTGCTGGAGCGGAGCTTTGACATTGTCATAATAAACGCCCCGCTGCCTGACGATCTGGGCTCCAAGCTGGCGGTGGACATCTGCGCCGGAAGCCCGGCGGCAGTGCTGCTGCTGGTAAAGAGCGACATATATAACGAGGTATACAGCGAAGTCATGGAACAGGGAGTGTTCACCCTGTCAAAGCCCACCTCGGCCCAGCTGCTCACCCAATTCCTGAAGATTTTGTGTACGGCCAGGGAGCGGATGCGGAAGCTGGAGGGCAGGCAGCAGACAGTAGAGGAGAAGATAGAGGAGATAAGGATAGTCAATCACGCCAAGTGGTTGCTGATAGAGTGCCTGAACATGACCGAGGCTGAGGCCCAACGCTATATCGAAAAGCAGGCTATGGACCTGAGGATAAGCAAGCGGCAAATGGCGGAGAGAGTGATAAAAACCTATGAATAAAAAGAGGCGGGGAACATGAAGAAATATATTTTCGTCACCGGCGGCGTGGTGTCCGGTCTGGGAAAGGGGATAACCGCAGCTTCCTTGGGGAGGCTCCTGAAGGCCCGGGGACTGAAGGTCGCGGCCCAGAAGCTTGACCCCTATATAAATGTTGATCCTGGCACTATGAGCCCATACCAGCACGGAGAGGTCTACGTCACCGAGGACGGGGCGGAGACGGATCTGGATCTTGGACACTATGAGAGGTTTATTGATGAGGATCTGAACCGCTTTTCAAACCTCACCACCGGTAAAGTGTATTGGAATGTACTTAACAAGGAGCGGCGGGGAGAGTACCTGGGTTCCACGGTGCAGGTAATACCCCATATCACCAACGAGATAAAGGATTTTGTCTACCGGGTGGGGGAGCAGACCGAGGCCGACGTGGTCATAACAGAGATAGGCGGCACCATAGGGGATATCGAGTCCCAGCCCTTCCTGGAGGCTGCCCGGCAGATTTCTCTGGAGGTGGGGCGGGAAAACAGCCTTTTCATCCATGTGACTCTGGTGCCCTTCCTCCGGGGCTCAGACGAGCACAAGTCCAAACCCACCCAGCACTCGGTGAAGGAGCTACAGGGCATGGGCATAAGGCCCGATATCATAATCCTCCGATGCGACGAACCCCTGGAGGAGGGGATATTCAAAAAGATATCCATGTTCTGCAATGTAAAGCCGGACTGCGTAATTGAGAACATCACTCTGCCAAATCTCTATGAGGCCCCGCTGATGTTGGAGAAGGCGGGCTTTTCCGCTGTGGTGTGCCGGGAGCTGGGCATTGAGGCCCGAGAGCCGGATCTGAGAGAATGGAGGGCCATGGTGGAGAGAATAGAGCACCGGGAGAAGGAAGTACGCATTGGCCTGGTGGGCAAATATGTGCAGCTTCACGACGCCTATCTCTCCGTGGCGGAAGCACTGCGCCATGCAGGCTATGAGCTCAATTCCAAAATTGACATACAATGGATAGATTCAGAAGGTATCACGGCGGAAAACTGCGGGGAGAAGCTATCGGGCCTGGACGGGATCATAGTCCCCGGCGGTTTCGGCGGACGGGGTATAGAGGGCATGATACTCTCGGCCAAATATGCCAGGGAGAACGGCATTCCCTACTTCGGCATCTGCCTTGGAATGCAGGTGGCGGTTATAGAATTTGCCCGCCATGTGGCGGGGATAGCCGACGCAAACTCCGGTGAGTTTGACGAACTGTGCAGGCATAAGGTAATAGACTTTATGCCGGGCCAGAGCGAGAATATAGACAAGGGCGGCACGCTGCGCCTGGGAGCCTATCCCTGCGCCATCGCTCCGGATAGCACCATGTATTGCTGTTATGGCCGGGAGCTTATCTCCGAGCGGCACCGTCATCGCTACGAATTCAACAACGACTACCGGGAGCAGCTCTGCGGCTGCGGCCTCAGGCTCTCCGGACTCAGCCCCGACGGCAGACTGGTGGAGACGGTGGAGCTCAGCAGCCTGCCCTTCTTTGTGGGGGTTCAGTTCCACCCTGAATTCAAGTCCAGGCCCAACAAGCCCCACCCACTGTTCCTGGGCTTTATTAAAGCTGCCCTGGAGCGCAGGGAGAGTTTAAACAAAAAGGAGGAATGAGATATGTGCGGCATAGTAGGCTTTACAGGTCCCCAGCAGGCGGCCCCTGTACTGCTGGAGGGATTGAAACGCCTGGAATACCGGGGCTATGACTCGGCGGGCATGGCTGTGGAAAAGGACGGCAGGATACTCACGGAAAAATGCAGTGGTTACCTGGAGAACCTGGTGAAGATGACCGAAGGCGGCAAGACCGTGCCCGGCACCTGTGGTATAGGGCACACCCGGTGGGCCACCCACGGGGCGCCTACCGTCACCAATGCTCACCCCCATGTCTCCAACGACGGGCATTTTGCCGTGGTGCACAACGGGATAATAGAAAATTATGCCCGGCTGAGAGAAGAACTCACGGCAAAAGGATTTGTTTTTTATAGTGAAACAGACACGGAAGTGGTTGTGCATTTGCTGGATTTGTATTATACTGGTGACTTGAGGCGGGCAGTGATGAAAACTGTGGCCCGGCTTGAGGGTTCCTATGCCCTGGGCGTCCTCTGCGACGAGAGGCCCGGGGAGCTTATAGCAGTGAAAAACTCAAGCCCCCTTATTCTGGGCGTAGGGGCGGGAGAGAACTTCTTTGCCTCCGACGTCACTGCACTCATAGGACATACACGCACGGTGATATATCTGGAAGACGGGGAGTTTGCCTCAATTACACCGGAGAAAATCACTGTATATGACGCTGCCGGCAGAGAGATATCCAAGCCTCTGTCCCAAGTGCTGTGGAACACTGAGGCGGCGGAAAAGGGCGGCTATGAGCATTTCATGCTCAAGGAAATAATGGAGCAGCCCGCTGCACTGAAGGCCACCATAGAGCCACGGGTAAAAGACGGGGAGATAGTCCTGGAGGGTTTCACCCCGGCTGAGAACGAGCTGAAAGACATAGACCAGGTAGTCATAACTGCCTGCGGCTCCGCCTATCACGCCGGCTATGTGGGCCGCTACATAATGGAGGAGCTGTGCCGCGTCCCGGTAAGGGCGGAGTTGGCCAGTGAGCTGCGCTACAGCAATCCAATTATTGATGAGCACAGCCTGCTCATAGTCATATCCCAGTCGGGGGAGACGGCGGACACCATAGCCGCTCTGAAGGAATGCAAGGCCCGGGGTGCCAGGACATTGGCAATCGTGAATGTGGTGGGAAGTACCGTGG
Organism: uncultured Oscillospiraceae bacterium; assembly: GCA_944385175.1. Classification (GTDB taxonomy): domain Bacteria; phylum Bacillota; class Clostridia; order Oscillospirales; family Oscillospiraceae; genus Limivicinus. The sequence continues at coordinate 5,725 of CALWWB010000099.1, forward strand.
CCAAACTGGCAGACAGTGTGCTCTATACTTGGGCAGGGCCGGAGATAGCCGTAGCTACTACCAAGGGTTACACCACCCAGATAGCCGTTCTGGAGCTGCTGGCCGTATATATGGCAAGGCATCTGGGCAGGCTGGATGACAGGGGATACCGGCAGCTGGTGAAAGGCATATGCTCCCTGCCGGAGCGCTGTCAGAGGGCTATAGATCTGAACAGCCGGGTGGCAAAACTGGCGGGGATGTATTACAAGAAAACCTCCCTGTTTTACATAGGCCGCAATCTGGACTATGCCGTGGCCATGGAGGCTTCTTTGAAGCTGAAGGAAATCAGCTACGTCCACTCCGAAGCCTATGCCGCCGGAGAGCTGAAGCATGGCACCATTGCTCTTATAGATGAGGAGCAGCTGGTGGTGGCTCTGGCCTGCCACAGGGCCCTTTTTGATAAGCTGGTCAGCAACATCAAGGAGGTCAAGGCCCGGGGAGCCCAGGTTCTGGCACTGGCCAGGGAAAGCCAACGGCAAATTTTTGCCGAGGCTGACCGGGTGCTGCTGGTGCCGGAGACCGACGAGTTGCTCATGCCCATCCCGGAGATAATACCTCTGCAGCTATTCGCCTATTATGTGGCCAGGGCCAAGGGCTGCGATATAGATAAACCGAAGAACCTGGCAAAATCCGTCACCGTAGAATAAGGAGGACATGGTATTGAAGGACAGATATGACAATCCCCTTTGCAAGCGCTATGCAAGCAAGGAGATGCAGGAGATCTTCTCCGATGACAGGAAGTTTTCCACCTGGCGCAAGCTGTGGCTCATACTGGCTGAGAGCGAAAAGGAGCTGGGCCTGGACATAAGCCAGGAACAGCTTGACGAGATGCGCGCTCACCTGTATGATATAGACTATGAGACCGCCCGGAAACGGGAGGCCGAGGTGCGCCACGATGTCATGGCTCATATCTATACTTTCGGCCTTGCCTGCCCCAAGGCAAAGCCCATCATCCACCTGGGAGCTACCAGCTGCTATGTGGGCGACAATACCGACATCATTCTTCAAAGAGACGCCTTGCTGCGTATACGCAGATTACTATTAAACGCCATAAAGGCTACAGCGGATTTTGCAGAGAAATATAAGGCACTGCCCACTCTGGCATATACCCACTTCCAGGCTGCCCAGCCCACCACCGTGGGTAAGCGGGCTACTCTGTGGATGCAGGATCTGGTGCTGGATCTACAGCAGCTGGACTTTTGCCTGAGCAACCTGAAGCTGCTGGGCTGCCGGGGTACTACCGGTACCGGTGCCAGCTTCCTGGAGCTCTTTGGGGGCGACGGGGAAAAGGTTAAGGCTCTGGAGAAAAAGGTGGTGGAAAAGGCCGGCTTTACCGGTGCTTATGCCGTCAGCGGACAGACTTATACCCGCAAGGTTGACTACTTTACATTGTCCGTGTTGTCCGGTATTGCCCAGAGCGCCCAGAAGTTCTCCAGTGATATAAGGCTGCTGTCCCACCTCAAGGAGTTTGACGAACCCTTTGAGGCCGGACAGGTTGGCTCCTCTGCCATGGCCTATAAACGCAATCCCATGCGCAGTGAGCGTATTGCTTCTCTGGCAAAGTTTGTAATTGCCGACGCCATGAACCCGGCCATGACTGCCGGGACCCAATGGCTGGAGCGCACTCTGGACGACTCCGCCAACCGGCGTATAAGCATACCTGAGGCTTTCCTTGCGGTAGACGGTATACTGACGCTGTATATAAACGTGATAAGCGGTGTCACCGTGTACCCCAAGGTAATAGAGAAGCACTGGAATGAGGAGCTGCCCTTCTTTGCAACGGAGAATATACTCATGTACTGTGTCAAGAAAGGCGGGGACCGGCAGACTCTCCACGAGGCAATAAGGGAACATTCCGTAGCTGCGGGCAAGGCCATAAAGCAGGAGGGCGCGGCAAACGATCTCCTGGACCGCATTGCCGCAGATCCGGTGTTCCGGCTCGGCCGGGCTGAGCTGGATGAGCTGCTTTCTGAAAGCTGCTTTACCGGCATGGCTGTGGAACAGACCGAGGACTATGTAAGGGAAGTCCGGCAACTGCTGGAGGATAACAAGGCATTTCTTGAAGAAAAGATCAATGCAAATATAAATGTATAAAAGATAAAGGGGATATTCAAATGCTGAGCGCGATTGTTGGAATCAACTGGGGAGACGAAGGCAAGGGCCGTATGGTGGATCTGCTGAGCTCCGACTTTGACATTATCTGCCGCTACCAGGGCGGCAACAACGCCGGTCATACCGTGGTCAACGACAGGGGCACTTTCATCCTGAACCTGCTGCCCTCCGGTATTCTGAGAGAGACCACCGTGAACGTCATGGGCAACGGTATGGTGTTGGATATTGAGCACCTGGTGGGGGAGATGGGCCGCCTTACCGAAAAGGGCATATCTATCACGCCCGACAACCTGAAGATAAGTGAGAAAGCCATAATCTGCCTGCCCTATCACCGCCTGCAGGATGTGATGGAGGAAGAACGTCTGGGGGACAAGAAATTTGGTTCCACCCGCCGGGGCATTGCTCCGGTATATTCCGACAAGTACAGCAAGAAGGGTATCCGCATGGAGGATCTCTACGATATGGACAGCCTTGAAGCCAAGGTAAGGGACATCGTGGAGTGGAAAAATATAACCGTTACCGGTTACGGCCATGAGCCCATAAAGGCCGAGGAGATAATGGATTGGCTGAGAACCTACGGCAGTCAGGTTCTGCCCTATGTCACCGATGTGGTGGCATATCTCAACGATGCTGCCGCCGCAGGTAAGAACATCATGTTTGAGGCCCAGCTGGGTGCCCGCAGGGACAGTG
>CALWWB010000100.1 GCA_944385175.1 uncultured Oscillospiraceae bacterium
AGAAGTGTTTTCTGCGACGTACACGCCGCCGCAGAAAACGATTTAAATTACTTTTTTGCTGCGGCGAAAAAACTCTGCGAGGCTTTTTTGACAGTCTCAAAGCCTGCGCTGTAATCAGCGCAGGCTTTGTGTATACATTATTTATTATTCATTAATCCCAAACGGGTATCCAGTCGGTCAGCCACTTGCCGTAGGTATAGGACCAGAGGCGTTTTTCGAGGACTCCATTGTTGTCACGATAATACCATCCTGTTTGTTCTGCTCGAGTTTCTATCTCTTCTCCATCCTGTATGGCTATTGATTCATAGCTATCAGCATACGCAACTGGAATAATTGAGCAGAACATCATGACTGCAAGCAAGATACTCAGTATTTTTTTCATATTAGTCTCCTATATTTAAATTTTCTTTTTCAACAATTGGAAGAGCACTATACATGTAAGAACTCATAACTTCATATTCTGTAAGTATGTCTATCATTTCTTCGTCATAATACAAAATATATTCATTTCCGTCTTTCAAGATATAGGAATTATTCTTATTAATTGCGTATACACCCTCCATGTCCGACATAGGCGGTTCATAGTATGGCTGGGCGATCACAAAAAAGGAGGACACAAAAACCAATACCAAGGCTATGTATAACACTGATTTTCCTGCCTTGACCCTCGGGTTTCCAGTCTCCAGTATGATATGGAATCTCTGCTTCATTTTCTCCGCGCTATTGGTAATGGCACATGAGCAAAGGCAGCTTTTCCTTCCCTCGCTCACCCGCTTCATAACCGATAGCAGGGTCTCCGCATATTGCAATCTTTCCCTTTCGCTTTTTCCGGAGGTCATCCGGGCATCGCACTGTATTTCCAGCAGCTGGTCCAGCTCTCGCCTGAAAATATGGGATATGGGATTCCACCAGAACAGTGCTTCCAACAGCAAAAATACCAGTTTTTTCAGGGCATCCCGGGAGCGCAGATGCTGGCGCTCATGGCTCAGCACCGTTCTAAGCTCCTGCTCATTCAAATCCCAGTACGGCAGATAAATGGTTGGTTTAATTACGCCCGCCGAGTAAGGCTCCCTTATGCTTGGCGACACCTTTATCCGGCACTTTATACCCAAATCCGCCGCCATACGCTCCACCCTCTCGTCCCTGACAAGGACGAAAGCCTTCTCGGCCTTTCTTGCCGCAATCATGAGATTCAGGTCGTAACCCAGGCAGACCAACACCCCCAGTCCCCAGATAAGGGCCAGCAAGGCGGCCACTGTTATCCGGCTTCCGGGAAGTTCGGTCAGGGCAAATCTCTGAATCGCCGGGATAATCCGGGTGGATTTGATTACAAATGCGCTGGTTAGATCAGCCGGAACAAATAAGCGCAGGATTGCCAGCATGGTGAGCAGACTCAGGGAGGCGGCGGTATAGTTTATGACAAACCTGGTTCTGCGCATCAATACATATACCGCAACAAGGGCCAGGTTGAAGAAAACTATCGCACTGAAGACCGAATATACACTCACCATATTTTCCGTTTACTCCAGCTCTTTCTTCCTCTTCTGGAGCATGGCCTCCATCTCATCCAGCATTTCCGGCGTCAGTGCGTCACTCTTTATAAGGGCAGAGAACAAAACCGGCAGCACAGTCTTTCCGCTGCGGGCAAAGACATTTGATGCATAATAATCCTCGCAGGATATATTTGCATCATAGAGTCTCCCGTAGGTCTTGCCGCATTTTACAAATCCGGCCTCCTTTATTGCCTCCTTTTTTAAGAGACCATTCAAAAGAATATGGATGGAGCTTGCTTTCCAACTCTTATCCACAGACCGGGTGATAATGTCGTTCCTGGAGAGGGGGCAGCCCGCACTCCAGAGCACGTTCATCACTTCAAGTTCGCTTTTTGTCAATTCCATAATTTTACCTTTAATGAATAATATTTAGATTACTTTTTGAATATATATTACAATGGCAACTTGCAAAAAGCAATAGTAATTTTTCATGATTTTTGAAAAATTTTTCGCATATTTTCTGTGCGACCCTGCCTTTTTCCAGGGCCTGTTCCATTGCCCACTATTAACCGCGGCAAACTACGCTACGCTATAACACGGCACACCCGCAAACCATTTGTTCCAGATCTGTGGGTGTGCCGTGCTGCCGCCTGAGCGGCTATATCTCCTTTAAAACCATGGGCAGCGCCGTAATGAACCAGGGGGCGAAGCGCTCCGGCTCCTCGTTCATCAGCTTTATCAATTCATCTCTGCCGTACCAGCGGGTGTCCATTATTTCGCTCTCGTCGGGATGGACCTCCCCTTCATATTCGCCTACAAATACGTGATCGTATTCATATTCATACAGCTCCGGTGAAAAGCTGTGCCTGTAAACAAAGCTGCCGATCTCCCGGCAGGGGCACTCCTTCACGCCCAATTCTTCGTACAGCCTTCTCTCCACCGCGACTTCCAGCGTCTCCCCGGCTCTGGGATGGGAGCAGCAGGAATTGGCCCATTTGCCTCCTGAATGGTATTTGCCCAGGGCCCGGCGCTGCAGCAACAGCTTGTCTCCATGATAGAGGAAAATTGAAAATGCCCGGTGCAGTATCCCGTATCTGTGGCAATAGGCTTTGTCGGCCGCGCCGGTCTCCCTGTCCAGGGCGTCAACGCATATAAGCTCGTCCATCCTGTCAGCCCTCCCGGGAAGCTTTGTATTTTGCCGCCGCAGTCTCCGCCGCTTCCTGGCAGGCTGCCATCATCTGCTTCAGCTCCTCGCCGCTGGCGCCGTCCACATGCAGCCCGGCGCAAATGCACACCGGCTCCTCCGCCATTATGCAAAGGCTCTTTGCCACCGTCTGGGCGGCATATACATCCTTGTGCCCGGGGCCGCAGATACTGCTCACATCCGCAGTCAGGCCCTCTCCGGAGGATTTGGGGCGTGGCACCGCATAGGCCACTCCCCCCACATGGGGCTTGCTCCCCCCTGTGAGAAAGCCGCACAGGCCCTTGCCGTCAGTGGTATTCAATATCAGTTTTACCGTGCAGCGGCCGCTGCCGGCTGTGCATTCGATCTGCATAGCTATATCCTCAGCCTTTCCATGGTTTAAATCTGTCGTAGCTCAAATCAAACTGCATGAGTATCTTTCCTATGATGTGGTCCACCTGATCCTCGGTCCTGGGATAATCGCTGTAGAAGGTGAGCATTGGCGGGATTATGACGTAGCCCGCTTCACAGGCCGTCAGAAGGTTTCGGCAGTGGATACGGTTCAGGGGCATCTCCCTGGGCACCAGCACCACCTTGCGCCCCTCCTTCAAAGATACGTCCGCCGCTCTCACCAGCAGGTCGGCATCATAGGCATTGGCGATTCCCGACAGGCTCTTCATGCTGCAAGGCAGCACCACCATACCGTCGGTTTTGAAGGAGCCGCTGGAAATGGCAGCCGACAGATCATTTACATTATACACGTGGTCGGCCAAGGCTTCAAGCTCCTCCACGCTGATATTTGTCTCTCTCTGGAAAATGATTTTTGCCCCCTGGCTCACTACCAGGTGAGTCTCCACATCGGGCATGTCATGGAGCACCTGTAAAAATCTGGCCCCCATCTGCACCCCGGTGGCTCCGCTTATTCCAACAATTATCTTTTTCACCGGTCACATGTCCTCCAGTAAACAAGGTATTTGGACGGTTTAAGCATCTGTCCCTATTGTATTTCATTGTAGTCAAATCGGAGACGGCGCAGGGCTGCCTCCGATTTATTGTTTCAAAATTCAGCTGCGGGTTCAGGCAATGCCTAGGACTTTCCACCAGAGGACGGCCACTATGATGACTATGAACACTACCACAGTCAGAGGCACGCCAAGGCGTATGGTTTCTTTCTGGGTGTACATGCCGTTTTCCTCACCCTGTCCCACAAGCATGTTGAGGTGATGGAAGGGCAGTATGTAGTGGGAAGCGATGGCCAGGTACACGGTCATTGCAATGACGATGGGGTTGACGCCCATGCTCTCGGTAGCCAGCAGCAGGGAGGGGATGGCAACGCCCATAACTGCAATAACGGAGCCCATGAACATATGCACCACCATTGCGATCAGGCCCATCAGCAGCGCCAGCACGAAGATGTTGCTGGGCAGGGATGCGGGGAGTATGGTGTTGGCGATCCAGGCGTTCATGCCGGTGGCTCCGCCAACGGTACCTATGGCCATTGCGGATGTCAGGAACACCAGCACATGGACGGGAACCTGGCCCCAGGATTTCACGATGAGCACATTGCCGATGAAAGGCATGCTCATGAGCATGGCGATAACAAAGGTGATCCAGCCGATATCGATGCCGTGGATGGAGTCGGTCATCCACAGAATGATGGCCAGGACGAGCCATGCCAGGGTGCGCTTCTCAAGAGCGGACATGGGGCCCTGCTCCTTCTGCTTGGCCTCAATCTCCACCAGGTTGATGGCGACAGCCTGGGAGGGCTTGAATAGCACCAGGACAAGAACCATTGTAATAAGGGAGGCAACGATGGCGGGCACACCCATGTACTTGACCCAGCCTATCCAGCTGCCCACAGCCTCACCGGCATAGGAAGCGGCCAGGGGGTTGATGGTGCTGTCGCCGGTGATGAAAATCAGGGAGACAGGCACGGAAGCGGCAAACACAGTAAAGCCGATCTTGATTGCATCCACCTTGGGGATGTTGCAGCTTTTGATGACAACGGCCATAACGGACATTATCAGGAAGGCACGGGGCCAGGGATGGGGAATAAGTATGCTCAGTATAAAGGTAAGTGCGAAAATGGAAATTATGATTCCGTTGTAGGAACGCACGAATTTTTTAATGAATGCATAGGCAATACGCTCGCCCATGCCGGAATCCTTAACGGCACCGGCGATCATGTATGCGCCCATGATAAGCCACATGGTGGAGGAACCGTACCAGGCTTTGAACACCAGATCGGGGGTCGCCACCTGGAATATCAGCAGCAGCATCAGGTACAGGCCGCCCACAAAGCCGGACTGTGCAACGCCTGTGGCCCAGAAGACGACGGTCATAAGGCTGAATGCAAGGCACTTCTGTCCCTCCGGGCTAAGTCCCTCCAAGGGCAACAGCAAAATTATCACGGCAATGATAATGCCGGCAGTAAGTCCAATTAGTCTTTTGTTCATTTCTACTCCTTTGTACATTCCCGGGCCCGCTTAAAGCGGGCTTTTGCTCTGTCAAACTCCATGCCGGGGCGCAGAATCGTCCCGGCAAGGTTTTGTCTTTGTAGAGGGAAGGCTGTCCGATCCTATCAAACAGCCTTCCCAAAAAGCTGTTTACAGGGGGCAGAACTTTTATTTTACTTCTCCAGAGGGGGAACCGGAGGAATAACCTGAAGGTTGGGGATATCCTCGGGTTTCAGTTTGAACTTGGCATGGACATGGGGATCCTCGGTGGATCTCCAGGAGTAGAAGCAGGTGTCGCAGACGTACACTTCCCATGCATTATCCACGGGGGCATCTACCATCTTCCTTATGGTTTCGCTGTCGCAACGAGGGCACTTCATAGAATCTTCCTCCTTTTCTCACTGCATCTGCTTGAGCAGATTGCGGATTATCTCTTCATACTCAGCCGTCTTGGCAGGGGGCTCAAGCAGCTCGACGGCCCTGGGGTTGGGTTCGGGGGGAACGGGAGTAGTAGCGTCGATGATCATCTTGGTGTGCATACCGGCAGGGTAAGAAGAGGGGTCCAGAGGCATGCCGGGGCAGTTGGGGATGATTGCCACGTCCTTGTCCGGCTTCACGCGGGAAGCCAGAGCCCACATGACCTGCTCCAGGTTGAAGGGGTCAACAAACTCGTCGACCACGATGACGATCTTGGTGTAAGGCATGCCGTGAGGAGTGGACAGCAGGCGGAAAGCAATGCCCTTGCCGTAGCCGCCGTAACGGCACTTGGTGGAGATTATAGCCACATGGCCATGCATGTACATTGCGTTCAAGGCCACCAGCTCGGGGAAGCCCTCCTTGATCTGCTTGTACAGAGGTACTGAGGTGTTCAGAGCCATGAGGTAGTCGATCTCGGTCCAGGGGATGCCCAGATACAGGCTCTCATAGATGGGGTTGGTCCTGTGGGTGATGTGGGTGATGCGCACCACGCACTGGTTGCGGGCGCCGGAGTAGGAGCCGGGGAATTCGCCGAAGGGGCCTTCCACCTCACGCACGCGAGGCTCGATATAGCCTTCAAGGACAACCTCGGAGCCGGCGGGAACGTAGATGTGGTCGCACAGGTCGGCCTTGACTATCTCGCAGGGCACACCGTCCTGGAGGGCACCGACGAACTCATACTCGTTCTGGCTGTAGCCGATGGGGGTGGAAGCCATGAAGGTCACCAGGGGGTTATTGCCTATGCAGATGGCTATGGGAACCTTCTCGTTCTTGCGCTCGGCCTTCTCCAACTGCACGGCGATGTCGTGCATTGCCAGGGCCTGGATGCCTATACGATCCTTGTCCTTTACCTGGATGCGGTAGGTGCCAACGTTCATCTTGTCGAAGTTGCCGGGATCATCGGGGTCGGCAGTGACAACGGAAGCCTTGGAGATAAAGAAGCCGCCGTCCTGGTCGTTGATACGGTAGAGAGGCAGTATCTCAAAGAGGTTGATGTCCTTGTCTACAACGTTTTCCTTGCAGGGAGCCTCTTCTCTGGAGAGCACTTTGGGGGGCACAGGGTACTTGTCCCATCTGCGGTTGAGCTCCATGAACTGCTCCTTGACAGGGGTATCCTTGGGCATACCCATCATGAGGGCGTGGTTTGGCCAGGAGCCGTGCACGTTGGTGACCACAGAGTACTTGTAGCCCTTGACCTTCTCAAAGAGAACAGCGGGCCCGTTTTTCAGGTTGGAAGCTGCCCGGCCGGCAGAAGCGATATCCGGCTCGGGGAGGACTTCGTCCTTGATACGTACCAGCTGGCCTTCAGCCTCGAGGGTCTCAAGAAACTCGCGCAGGTCTTTGTAAACTTTAGCCAAATTAATTCCTCCTTACATTTGATCGTCCTTAACTGTTTAACAGGTACTCGTCCCGAAAGGATTTTCCCCTTTTCGTTCAAATTTTATTAATTTCTTTTCTTCAACGCAATTCCAAATCGCAAAGGGAAGTTTACAAAAAGGAAAGCCAAATTTCATGCGTGCGCTTACCCTTCAAAATAGTTTCAGAGAAACCGATTTACTTGCAGATTTCCAAAGGCATGTTAAAAAATAGGCATATCCCTATTCCGTTTTTGAATGGGCCAAACCACCGTTTTATGTTGTATGATTTAAACATACTTGCTAAAATATTCTTGTCGCAAGGTGTAAACCCACAGCATAATAACAAATATTTTGTTATTTTCTCTGTTCATCCGGGTTCATCCGGCTTGCATATACGGGCTAGGTGTCATCCGGGATACGGCCGCGCCTGCGCATACAAAATCTCAGGAAGGGAGTTTTTCAATGACACTGGCCCAGATAAAATATTTTCTGACAGCAGTGGAGATGGGGAGTTTTTCGGCTGCCGCTGAGGAACTGTACATTTCCCAGTCCTCTTTTTCAAAGCAGATAAAATCCCTTGAGGATGAGATAGGCGCACCTCTATTTTTAAGGGCAAACAACCGGATAAGCCTCACCGAGGTGGGGAAGGCTTTCCTCAAATACGCCCACTCGCTGGACAGTACTTATACCAGCATGCGCAGGCATATAAGCACTCTGCTCAACGCCGACTCCAAGGTAGCCTTCACGCTGGGCACTCTACCCCTGATGCACGAATACTGCATCGCCGAACAGCTTACCCGCTTTCAGGAAACAGCCCACGACGTGCAGATAAACATTTTTGAAGCCAATCAGCCTTATCTTCTCCGTGGCCTGGACAACGGCACCCTTGAACTTGCCATTGTACGTATGGATTATCTCAGCCGGGAAAAGTACAAGATTTTCCCTCTCAGGGTAGATCATCTGGAGCTGGTATGTACCACCTCTGTTGCCACCAGATTTGCCGGCAGGAAAATCAGCCTGCGTGATTTGCGGGATGAAAATTTTGTCATCCTGGATGATTCGGATATATATACCCTATGCATGGACTGCTTCCGTAAAGCCGACGTCACACCCAAAATCAGCTACACCACCTCCAGGCATCTGTACCTGCTGAGCATGGTCAATTCCGGTCTGGGCATGTGTCTGCTGCCGAAGGATATGGTAAACACCAAGATGTTTCCCAATCTTGTATCCCTGCCTTTTGAGGAATCCGCAATGACCACCATAGGTATCGCCCAGGCCCGGGATACGGAAATCTCCGCCGCCGCCGGGCTGCTGTACAGATATTTTACGGACAGCGGACTCACCGCCGCCTCGGAGAGCGCCGCCGCAAAGTAATACTCTCATCCTTCCGGATTCGGTTCTCAAATTGGTACACACGGAAATTTACCCCTGTGCCGGGAAGCTGTGCGGCTTCCCGGCCCTGTAAAAAACCTGTAAACCCTTTTCCTGTTGAATAGCACAAGAGCCGGGAATATCCCGGCTCTGAGACTGTAGAAAAAGCCTCGCAGAGTTTTTTCGCCGCAGCGAAAAAATAAATTCAATCG
>CALWWB010000101.1 GCA_944385175.1 uncultured Oscillospiraceae bacterium
GAAGGTGGGCGGCATGGGCTGCCCCACCACCAAGCCCTGGAACAAGGAGGCCGTCTTTGCCAAGCTGGACATCCTCAACGACGCCGGCATCTTTGCCGCCGCCATGGATGTGGACGGCGCCGGCCTGCCCTTCCTGAAGGCCATGAACCCCAACGCCGGCAGCAAATCCGTGGACGAGATGAAGGAGATTGTCTCCTACGCCAAGATGCCCTTCATTATAAAAGGTATAATGACCGTGGCCGGCGCCGAGAAGGCCGTTGAGTCCGGCGCCGCCGCCATCGTTGTCTCCAACCACGGCGGCCGTGTCCAGGGCGGCGTGCCCTCCACCGCCGAGGTGCTGCCCGCCATAGCCCAGGCCGTGAAGGGCAAAATAACCATATTGGTGGACGGCGGCATCCGCTCCGGCGTAGATGTGTTCCGTGCCCTGGCCCTGGGGGCCGACGGCGTGCTCATTGGCCGCCCCCTGCTGCCCATGATCTATGCCGCCGGCGAGGAAGGCTTCAAGGTCTACATGGACAAGATAATCGGCGAGCTGAAGTCCACCATGACCATGTGCGGCGCCGCCACCCTCAAGGACATCACCAGAGACAAGGTCTGGATAGAGAAGTAAAAATCAGTACATAACATTTTGCCCCGGAGGATTTAAAAATCCTCCGGGGCAGTATTTTTAATGTTGATTTTTCTGTCGATCTCAGACCATAGCTGCGGCTTTTACCCGCTCATATTCCTCCGCAACTATGCTCTCCATCTCCTCCCACTTGCGCTCCATGTCCTCCGCCAGCTTGAACTGGGTGCGGCAGCGGTCAAGATTGTGCTTCTCCCGGTCTATGGCAAAATACTTGTCGCCCATGAGATAGTCGGTAAGGAAGCGGATTCCGCATTCCATAGTCATGGCGTAGGCTCCCTGGGCCAGAACCTTCACCTCCGTGTCGGTGAGGCTGGGGCAAGCCTCCAGATATCCCCGGGTAAAGGCCCTGAAGTAGTCCAGGTTCAGCCTCACCTTGCCCAGGTCCGTCTCATCCTCGGCGGCGGTGGAGGCGCCGAAGCGTATGGCGTCCCCGAAGTCATGGGCGGAGAGGCCGGGCATAACCGTGTCCAGATCGATGACGCAGAGAGCCTTGCGGGTATTTTCGTCCAGAAGCACATTGTTTATCTTGGTGTCGTTGTGGGTAGCCCTTATGGGCAGCCTGCCCTCCTGCCTCAGTCTCTGGAGGCGGCAGGAGCGTTCCTCCCGCTCCAGGGCAAAATTCACTTCGCCCTGCACCTCCCCCAGCCGTCCGCAGTCGTCAGCCTCTATGGCCTCCCGGAATTTTCTGTAGCGGTCTGGGGTGTCGTGGAATTTCTCTATTGTTTCCTTAAGCTGCTCCGCCGGGAAATCCCTCAGGGCATATTGAAAGCCGCCGAAGCCCCGGGCGCTCTCATAGAAATCCTCCGCCGTCTCCGCCCGCTGCAGGCATATGCTGTCGGGCACAAAGCGGTAGAGCCGCCAGGCTCCGCCCTTCCCGTCATCGTAATAGTTGCGGCCGTCCAGGGTGTCCATGTAGCTTATCATGGCCATTTTCCCCTGGCTGTGCTGCCGGAGGAAGGCGCTGATAGCGCTCATGTTCTGCATAATGGCTTCCACATTGGGGAAGACATAGCGGTTTATCCACTGGAGTATGTAGCGGCTGCCCTTATCGGTGGTGACCAGATAAGTCTCGTTTATGTGTCCGCTCTTTATCTGGCTGAGAGAGGCCACCTCCCCGTCTATGGGGAAGCGGCGGGCAATCTCTGCCTGAGGTGCAAATCCGGCGCATATATCAGTGTGCATTTCTGTCTCTCCTTTTCTCTTCTGTCTGTGCGTGAGCCTTGCTCTCCTCCCGGCGGCGCAGCAGGACAACGGGTATCACCGTAAGTATAAGCACGGCGGCAGCCGCCAGGTATATCTCCGGGGTGGGCACGGTCTTCACCTGGCCCAGCTCCACATAGGTGCTGTCGCTGCCCCGTATGACTGCGGCGCCTATGGCAGGGCCGATGACCATAGGCAGCAGCACCGCAAATATCATGCGTATACCCTGGAAATGGCCCGCCTTGTCTGCCGGCGTCCAGTCCCTGATGTTGGCGCTGAGGGCGGCGGAAACCATCATGTATCCTCCCATCATCACCGTACCGGCTGCCATCACACCCACAGTTCCCCGGACAAAGTACATTCCGCCCAGACCCAGGAGCATAATGAGAGCCGCCGGGAAAGCAAAGACCAGCTTGCCCATTTTGTCGATGAAACGGCCGGAGACAAGGCTCACCAGGGAGGCCAGAATCAACACCACACCCAGTATAATGGCATAGTCCGTGATGCCCAGGAAGTTCTGGATATAGATAATAAGGTAGGGGAAGAACACCTGCACCGCCACGGAAAACAAACAGAAGGCGGCAAAGGACAGATACAGCTCCGGGTTCTCTTTCACCACTGTCGGTTTCAGGCCGTAGAGCAGGTTTTTGATATAGCCGTCCCGCCGGGGCCTAAGCTCCGGTTCGTCCTTAATGAGGAACACTGCGGCCAGGCCCACCAGGCTCACTGCTATGCCGAAGATGCCGAAGAACTCCTTCCATCTCCCTTGCTGGGTGAGAGGGTCGAAGGCCCCGAAGATGACCAGCATGGAGATGAGGGGCAGTATGGCCAGCACGCTCTCCACCCGGCCCCTGTTCTCGCTCACTGTGATGTCTGTGATGTAGGCGTTGAAGGCGGCGTCGTTGGCAGTGCTGCCGAAAAAGGTCATGACGCAGTCCATCACCACAACGGCCACGGCTGCGGCTGTGACGGCATTCAAAGCCGGGAACAGACCGTGGATATTTTCAACGCTGATAAAGCCGAAAATGCCGGTGCTGAGGCCCCAGAGCAGATAGCCCAGGACTATGAAAATTTTCCGCCTGCCCAGTCTGTCGGAGAGAGCCCCCATGAGCAGGGTGGTCACTGTGGCCGCCGCCGCGGACCAGCCCACCATGGCGGCTATATAGTCCGGGTCCGTGGAAATGGTGTTATACAAGAACACATTGAAATACATGTTCTCTATGGTCCAGGCAAACTGGCCGAAAAGGCCGATGAGCACAATGCCCAGCCATTTTATGGCGTCTATTTTTTTAGTCATGCTCCTGTCCCCCTGTTGGAAGATCATCGTTCTCTCTTTGTCTTTCTTATAATAAATATACTCATTTCTCACCCAGGAGGTTCAGCACCACTTCCACCATTGTATCCATGTCGGCGGTGCTTATATGCTCATAGGGGCCGTGGAAACCGTAGCCTCCGGTGCCCAGATTTGGACAGGGCAGGCCCCGGAAGGAGAGCTGGGAGCCGTCGGTGCCGCCCCGAATGGGCCGGACGTCCGGCGTGAGGCCCTGTTTTTTCAAAGCCCGCTCCGCTCTGAGGACGATGTCCTTCCTGTTTCTCAGCACCTCAGCCATATTTTTGTACTGCTGGGTGATGCTCAGCTTCACGCTGCCCCGGCCGTATTTCTCATTCATCCGCTTTTCTATCCGGGCCATAAGCTCCTGCCGGGCCTGGAATTTTCCGGCGTCGTGGTCGCGGATAATGTATTTGAGCTCCGCCTTTTCACAGCTGCCTTTCATATCCGTCAGATGGAAAAAGCCCTGATAACCCTCGGTCTTTCCCGGTATCTCCTCCGGTGGGAGCAGGGAGTTTATCTCCATGGCCACCAGATTTGCGTTGACCATGATATCTTTTGCGCTGCCGGGATGGACATTCACCCCCTGTATCTCCCACACCGCCGAGCAGGCATTGAAGGTCTCGTAGCTCAGCTCCTCCACCGCACCGCCGTCCAGAGTATAGGCAAAGTCTGCGCCGAAGTGCCGGAGATCCAAGAGCTCCGCGCCGTGGCCTATCTCCTCATCGGGGCAGAAGCAGACAGATACGGCGCAGTGGGGCAGTCCCTCTTTTATGAGCCTCTCGCAGGCGGTGAGTATCTCGGCAATGCCCGCCTTGTCATCGGCACCCAGGAGAGTGCTGCCGTCGGTGACTACGATGTCCTGGCCGATGTGCTCGGTCAGGTCGGGGAATTTTTCCACCGTGACGGTCCGGCCCTGGCCCAGCTCTATGTCTCCGCCCTGATAGTTCTCCACTATCCTGGGCTTCACATTCTCCCCGGAGAAGTCCGGAGCGGTGTCTATATGGGCGATGAGCCCTATAGTGGGGCTGCTCTCATAGCCGGGGCTGGCCGGCAGCTTTCCGTAGACATAGCCGTGCTCATCCCGGTACACTCCCTCCAGGCCCAGTTCCCTCATCTCCTGCTCCAGCAGCTTTGCCAGCTCATGCTGGCAGACGGTGCTGGGGGTGGATGCAGCCTTGTCCTCGTCGCTCATGGTGTTTATCTCAGCATATTTCAAAAGTCTTTCGTAAGCTTGCATTTGCCTCTTACCTCATTTATAGATTTCCCCGTAGACGAAGAGCCGCCCTTTCCGGGAAGTGCCGCCGGTGCCGCTTATCTTTCCCTTGCCCCGGCCTTTCAGGGATATTATATCCCCTTCCTTCACTGTACAGTCGGTTTTCAGGCACTGGGCATAGTTCAAGCTCAGGTTCCCGGCGGCGATCTGCTTTGCCGCCTCGGTGCGGGAGAGATTGAACAGCCCCGCCGCCACGGCGTCCAGCCGCAGGCTCATCACGGAGAAGCTTATCTCCTTTGTCTCCACATGGCGCTGCGGCACCTGACAGAGCTCTACCTGCCGTGCCTTTACCGTGTAGCGCCCAGCTTTTTCTATAGTGAGCAGATGTCCCAGCACGCTCTTCATACAGAATACATAGGCCCGGTCATCCTCCACCTGGATATCTCCCAGCCATTCCCGGCCTATACCCATGCCCAGCAGGGCGCCCATATAGTCCCGGTGGCCCGGGGTACCGAAGTAGGCTCTCAGCTCCATGGCGCAGATGAAGTCGGACACTTCCAGTTCGTCTTCCTCCATATAGTCCGGCAGGAAGAAAGCCGCCCGGCGCTCCCGCTCCCCAGGACCGCCGCTGAATACCAGCTTGCAGTCCCTGTGTCCCAGCTGCCGCTCTATCTCATACTGCTCCGCCGGGCTGAGAAAGCCGGTGGCGCAGACCTTTCCGCTGCGCTCACAGCGCCGGGCCAGGTCCTGGGCCCGCTTTATAAGTTCACTGTTTTCCATCTTTCAATTTCGTCTTGTGAGCATCCTCGTTAGTTTTTCTCAGTACCTGCTCCATCTGTCCCAGTACCCAGTCCAGCTCGTTTATAAACTCCCCGGCGGAACAGCGCAGCACCCCGGAGCGCAGGGCGGACAGGCGGATGAGGTTATCACTGGTCACCACACGCACGGAGTAGTTCTTGCCTATCTCGTCGGCTATTTTCTCGATGTAGGCGTCCCCCGTCTCTCCGTCCTTGGTAAAGGCCACATGGATGTTGTGGTAATCGCTGCGGGAGCCGGGGTTCCCGGGAGTGCGGAAACCGTCAAACACCAGCACCAGTTCCGATTTCGTAAAGCCCGCATAGTTGGAGAGCATGTCCATAAGCCTGGAGCGGGCCAGATCCAGCTTGTCCCTGGCCAGGGCCTTCAGCTCAGGAGACGCAAAGATAAGGTTGTAGCCGTCCACTATCAGGTATTCCTTCTTGTTTTGAGGGGCGGCAGACAGGGCCGGAGCCTGATTTCGCTGAGGCGCCCTGTACTCCCTGCGGCGTATAGGGCCGAACTCCCGCTCCATTATGGCTTCCAGTTCCCTGTCATCTATGCTGAGATTCCTGTACCTGGGGGCTGGCAGGGGCTCCGCCTCCCGCTCCTTTTCCAGGCAGGAGGGCAGGTGCATATAGTCCTTCACCTTGTCCCAGGGAATATTCACCCCGGCCCCGTGGGAGCAGAACACCGAGTCGGCGGTATTCTCCAGATCCCGCTCCGGCTCATAGCCTATTTCCTCGATTACCTGCCGAGGATCATGGCAGGGCCGGTAGCCTGCGCTGCGCAGGCTGAGCCTGCCTCTCCTCCGTGTATAGGCCGCCAGCTCCTGGGCATAGCCATTCATGGAGGATACCGGGGCGCAGCCCCGGAGGCATGTCATTTCTCCGGCCTCCTCCGGGGATTCAAAATCCCCGTTCATGGCCCTCACATCGCTTATGGCCCGGCCTATCTGCTCCGGAGGCAGTTCCAGCTCAAAGGCATACCAGGGTTCCTGCAGCAGGCTCTCCGCCTGCATCAGACCCTGGCGCACCGCCCGGTAGGTGGCCTGGCGGAAGTCCCCGCCCTCTGTATGTTTGTCATGGGCCCTGCCGGAGGCAAGGCTTATTTTAATGTCCGTTATGGGGGAGCCGGTAAGCACCCCCAGATGCTGCTTTTCCAGCAGGTGCCCGAGAATGAGACGCTGCCAGTTTCTGTCCAGAATGTCCTCGCTGCAAATGCTCTCCACCTGGATGCCGCTGCCTGTGGGAAGCGGCTCCATTATCAGGTGCACCTCCGCATAGTGGCGCAGGGGCTCAAAATGACCTACGCCTTCCACGGTATTTTTTATTGTCTCCCTGTACATTATCCGCCCGGTGTCCAAGCTGATATCAATATCAAAGCGCTCTTTCACCAGGCTTTTCAGCACCTCTGTCTGCACCCTGCCCATGAGCTGGAGGCTTATCTCCCCCAGGCCCTCATTCCAGGCTATGTGGAGCTGAGGGTCCTCCTGGCCCAGCTGCCGGAGCTTGGGCAGCAGCAGTGCCGGGTCCATGCCCTTGGGCGGTATAACCCGGTAGCTCAGCACCGGCTCCAGCAATGCCGGGGCCGAGTCGGCCTCGGTGCCCAGTCCTTGGCCGCTGCGGCAGGCGCTGAGGCCCAGCACCGCGCAGACCTGCCCGGCGGAGACTTCCTCCGCCGTCTCGTATTTGCTGCCGGAGTAGAGGCGTATTTGGCTCACCTTCTCCTCCAGCTCATTTCCTTTCTCATCCTTATATTTTATGGGGCTGCGCACTTTGAGGCTGCCTCCGGTGATTTTCATATAGCTCAGGCGCTTGCCCTGGGCATCGGAGCCTATTTTATACACTTTAGCCGCAAATTCCCCGCCGTAATCCCTGTCCGGGGCATAGGCGTCCATGGCTTCCAGCAGCTCCCTCACACCCTGGGTTTTCAACCCTGAACCAAAAAAGCAGGGGAAGAGCCTGCGCCCGGAGATCAGCCTACGTATAGTCCCGGTACTTATTTTCCCGCTGTTCAGGTATTCCTCCATAGCCCCCTCGTCACACAGAGCAATGTGCTCAAAAAGCGCCTCAGCCTCCAGGCCGAAGTCCACACAGTTTTCCGAAAGGCGGCTCTGAAGCAGCTTCATGATGCTATCGCGTCCTGCATTGGGCAGGTCCGTTTTAGTCACGAATATGAAACAGGGCAGACGGTAATTCTCCCCCAGGCGCCAGAGAGTCTCCGTATGGCTCTGCACCGGCTCCGAGGCGCTAAGCACCAGCAGCCCCATGTCCAGCACCTGCATGCTCCTCTCCGCCTCGGCAGCAAAATCCACATGGCCCGGAGTATCCAGCAAGGTCACTATGCTGTGTTCCAGCTCCAGTCTGGCCTGCTTGGAGAAAATGGTTATGCCCCGCTCCCGCTCCAGGCTGTGGGTATCCAGGAAGCAGTCCCTGTGGTCTACCCGTCCCAGCCGCTTTATCTCTCCCGAGAGGTAGAGCATGGCTTCGCTGAGGGTAGTCTTTCCTGCGTCCACATGGGCCAGCAGCCCGGCGCATATGTGCTTTTTGTCTGTCATCACAGCTTCTGCCCCCATTTTACCGTTTCCTTGATAAAGCCTTAACTTTTATATTATAGCACAGTATATTCCATAAGTCGACAGGAGTTTTTCCTCTTTTCCCGCAAGCTCTGCCAAAGGGTTTCCTCAGGCAGCACCGTTTTTTCTCTTGCCTATACCCCATTTTCTGAACAAGCTTATTGGAAAACAATTCCATTATTTATACATTTTGTCATATTGATTTACATAACATGTAATCTCTGTGCAAAAAATTTTGAATTCTTTGAAACTTTGACTACCATAATTGTAAAAGGCATGTTATAATTACTTGTCATATTGCAACCTTTAGTTCGACAGCTTTATTTCACTCTCAGAAAAGGAGTTTTTCAAATATGAAGAAGATTCTCGTTCTTGAAGACGAAGCTAATATCCGCAGCTTTGTGGTCATCAACTTACGCCGCAGCGGCTTTGAACCCATCGAGGCTGAGACCGGCGAGATGGCTCTGGAGAAGCTCCGGGTCAACCCGGACATCTGCCTTGCCCTGTTGGACGTGATGCTTCCCGATATAGACGGCTTTGAGGTTTGCCGCCGCATAAGAGCCACCGGCTCCAAGATGGGCATCATCATGCTCACCGCCAAAAGCCAGGAGATAGACAAGGTCACCGGTCTCATGACCGGAGCCGACGACTATGTGACCAAGCCCTTCTCCCCCGCCGAGCTAACCGCCAGGGTGGATGC
>CALWWB010000102.1 GCA_944385175.1 uncultured Oscillospiraceae bacterium
GTGGGACGAGAAAATAGGGGCTTGGCTAGAACTGCCGTCAAAGGAGTGAATATATGAAGATAGCTTTTTTCTACGGCAACCTGATGCGTGGCGGAGCTCAAAGGGTGATGTGCGTACTGGCCAACAAATTCGTGGAGTGGGGAGATGAAATAATACTGCTCACTCTTGACATGGGCGAGAGCGGCTATCCTCTCGACCCTAGAGTAAAAGTTTGCGGACTTAATGTGGCGGGAGATTCCAAGAACAAACTGGAATCTGTCGGCAGGCTTTTAAAAACACTGGTTGCCCTCCGACGCTGGCATGGGGAAGAAAGGCCGGATGTGGTGGTATGCTTTTCAACCCATCTGAACTTGCAGCTTATGGCAGCATTATGGGCTTGCCCGAACCGCTGCAGGATAATAGCTTCAGAGCGTGCAAACCCTAGCGTGAGAAAGACAGGTTTATTGTCCAATCTTGAGAGGAAAACTTCTGAGCGGGTGGACGGCTTCATTTTCCAGACAGAGCGTGTTTCCAGGCTGTTTTCGGAGAAGATCAGAAGCAAAGGCAGAGTGATTCATAATGGGTTGTTCTCGGAGGAAATTCCGGAGACAGTTACCGATTTTGACCAGCGGGATAGAAATAAGATCTGTGCCGTAGGCAGGATCGATGAACAGAAGGCTTATGATACAATGCTCAATGCTTTTGCGATTTTTCATTCCTCCCATCCGGAACATGTTTTGAATATCTATGGCGACGGTATAGATGAAGAAAGCATAAAAGCTCTGGCGGAAAAGCTGGAGCTGGGGGAAAGTGTCATATTCCACGGCAACCGGCCCGATGCAGTAAACCTGATAAAGGACGCCGGAATGTTTGTGATGACCAGCCGCTACGAGGGTATGCCAAATGCTCTGCTGGAGGCAATGGCCTGCGGGATTCCCTGCATATGCACGGACTGTGACTTTGGGCCTGCGGAGCTCATAGAGGACGGCGTAAGCGGCCTTCTGGTTCCGGTGGATGACGTTCAGTCGATTGCTGCGGCCATGACCAGGATTGCCGATGAACCGGGGCTGGCCCAGCGGCTGTCACAAGGAGCACTCGAAGTCAGACAAACCCACTCCAGAGAAGAGATCTGCCGTCAATATCACAGTTATATAGAGCAAGTTCTCAATAGTCAAAGGTAAAGAAATGAAAAAAGGTACCGTTATAAAATCCCTTATATACAAAACCGTTGAGCGCTTTTCCGTAAAAGGCTTGGGCTTTATAATCAGTATACTCCTGGCTCGGCTGCTGACACCGGAGGCCTTTGGGCAGATTGCAATTGTAAATGTTTTTGTTAACCTGTCCCAGAGCATTATCGAGGGCGGACTCAGCACGGCTCTGGTGCAGAATAAAGACACCGATGACCGGGACTATTCCACGGTGTTCTATATCTGCATGGCCATGTCCGTGGTGATGACTTCCGTTGTTTTCGTTGCCGCACCCTTTATAGCCGATTATTATAGCAGCCCTGAGATACTGATGCCTTTGAGGGTCTATGCCTTTTCCGTGTTTTTCAGCTCCTATGACTCCATACTGACGGCAAAGATCCAGCGGGAGATGCGCTTCAAACAGATGCTGATATGCAGCCTCATAGCCACTATCCTGTCCGGAAGTCTGGCTGTGGCTCTGGCTTTTTCCGGAGCCGGTATCTGGACTCTTGTGGTATACTATTTCTCCCATACCGTTATAAGCAGCACCGCCATGATGATTGCGGTGCGCTGGGTGCCCAAGCTTACTTTTTCGGTAAAACGGGCAAAAGTGCTGTATGGTTTCGGCTGGAAAATGCTGGCTGCCTCCATGATGTGCTCACTATATTACGACCTACGCTCCCTGATAATCGGCAAGCGCTTTTCCACCGAAGACCTTGGCTACTATGACCGTGGGCAGCAGTTTCCCTTTACAATCAATTTTGCCCTGGATGCCTCCATTCAATCGGTCATGTTCCCGGTACTTGCCAAGACACAGGATGATAAAAAGCAGACAAAGGCTATCTTGGGAAAAACCGTGGGCTTGGGCTCTCTGCTGGTTTTCCCGGCTATGATTGGTTTGGCTGCTGTAGCCGAACCCCTGGTCAGGCTTGTGCTCACGGACAAATGGCTCCCATGTGTACCCTTTATGCAGATAATTTGCATTGCCCAGGTGCCGGGTATTATTACATCTTCAAATCTGGTAGCAATAAAATCTCTGGGGCGCAGCGATATATATATGAAGCTGGAGTTTATACGCAGAGCACTCATGCTTTTTGTGCTTGCTTTAACCGTGTTGCTGTTCGATTCCGTGATTGCCATGGCCTACAGTTTTGCCCTAAGTGCATGGATCGACGTATTTATTGCAGCTGTTCCAAATAAAAAGCTGGCAAATTACGGGATACTGGATCAACTTAAGGATTCTTGGGACATTCTTTTGGCTGCAATTATTATGGGGGCCGTGGTGTATGCTATGAATTATACACCGCTGCCGCTGCTGCCGAAGCTGTGTGTGCAGATAGTGAGCGGAACCCTGATTTACATAATTTTATGCAGGCTGCTGAAAATAGAGAGCTTCATTTATGCCCTGGATATGCTGAAAGGATTGCGCAAGAGCGAGGCGTCAGACTGAAAAAAAGAGCTGTGAGGAAGCGGGCTTTAGGAGGATATTATGAATATTCCACTGGAAAATAAAACCATACTGGTCACCGGTGCTGCCGGATTTATAGGAGCTTTCCTGGCGGAGGAGCTGCTGAAAAGATTTGACGGCATCCACGTAGTTGGCATAGACAGCATGAACGACTACTATGAGGTCAGCCTGAAAGAGTATCGCCTGGAAAAGCTCCGGAAGCTGGCGGAAGAGAGGGAAAATGCTGGCTGCCGTTTTGACTTTATCCGGGGCAATATGGCGGACAAGACCCTGGTGACAAAAATATTCGCCGACCATAAACCGTCGGTAGTGGTAAATCTGGCGGCCCAGGCAGGAGTACGCTATTCAATACAGAACCCGGATGTATACATAGAGTCCAATCTCATCGGCTTTTACAACATCCTTGAGGCCTGCCGCCACTCCTATGACGGCGGGGAGACAGGCGTGGAGCATTTGGTCTATGCCTCCAGCTCCTCGGTCTATGGCAACAACACAAAAGTACCTTACTCCACCGACGATAAAGTGGATAACCCCATAAGTCTCTATGCCGCTACGAAAAAATCCGACGAGCTGCTGGCCCACGCCTATGCAAAGCTCTACGACATACCCAGCACCGGCCTGCGCTTCTTTACGGTTTACGGCCCTGCGGGGCGTCCGGACATGGCATACTACGGTTTTACAGACAAGCTTCGTGCCGGGCAGACAATAAAGATTTTCAACTACGGCAACTGCAAGCGGGACTTTACTTATATAGATGACATAGTTGAAGGAGTCATACGCATCATGCAGCGCTCACCGGAGCGCATTACAGGGGAGGACGGGTTGCCGGTCCCGCCTTATAAGGTGTACAATATCGGCAACAGCCACCCGGAGAACCTGCTGGACTTTGTCACCATACTCCAGGAGGAGCTGGTATCCGCCGGGGTGCTGCCCCAGGACTACGACTTTGACGGGCACAAGGAGCTTGTGCCCATGCAGCCGGGAGATGTGCCCATTACCTATGCGGATACCCAGCCTCTGGAGCGGGATTTCGGATTCAAGCCCCAAACGCCGCTGCGGGAGGGACTGAGAAAGTTTGTCCGCTGGTATAAGGAATACTACAAGCTGTGAGGAGCCTGCTTGATGATAAACGAAGATAAGCGTCTAAAAACAAAGGAGCAGCTCAGGGACTGGTTGGGAAAGGAGACGGCACGTTATCCGAATTACGGCCGCTACAGGATATACAATTTTCTGCTGCTCAGCGAAAATGCCATACTCCGCAGGCACCAGATCCTGCTGCGCAAGACGGAGTACTTTGTGAACAGCGGCAAGCGCATTAGGGCAAAGCTCTATAAAATGAGGCTTGAGCTATTTCAGATCAAGTATGGAATGCACATACCGATAAACGTTTTTCAAAAGGGCCTGCACGTCATGCATGTGGGAGAGATACATGTTAACGGAAAGGCAAAGGCCGGGGAAAACTGTGCTATACATGTGCACACGTCTCTGGCGGCCGGAGGTTTCAATGATTCTGCACCTACTCTTGGGGACGGGGTTCTGCTGTTCATGGGAGCAATAGTTGCCGGAGACACGTATATTGCCGATAATGTGGTTATAGGTGCAAACTCTGTGGTCAGCCATAACATTGAGGAAGAAAATGTGACCGTGGCGGGAAATCCGGCAAAAATTGTGGCCCACAAGGGCAGACTGGACATGCACTGATATGCGACCGGAAAGGATGGTAAATAAATGAAAATTGCTGTAGCAGGCGTGGGATATGTGGGATTGTCTTTGGCAGTGCTTCTGAGCCAGAAGCATGATGTGACGGCAGTGAGCACTACTCCGGCAAAGGTGGATATGATCAACGCCCGCAAATCACCTATAGTCGATGGGGAAATCAGCCGATATATGGCGGAGAAAGAACTGAAGCTCACCGCAACACTGGACAAGGAGGCGGCCTACTCCGGGGCTGACATTGTCATCGTGGCCGCTCCTACCAATTACGATCCAAATAAAAACTATTTTGATACCTCGGCTGTAGAGGATGTGCTGGAGATTTGTACCCGGGTCAATCCGGACGCCCTGGTGGTGATAAAATCCACCATACCCGTTGGATACACCAGGGGCATTCGGGAGAAATCCAACAATGAAAATATAATCTTCTCTCCGGAATTCTTGCGGGAGGGCAAGGCCCTTTATGACAATCTGCACCCCAGCCGTATAGTGGTGGGTACGGTTATGAGCGATGAGAGGCTCTTAAAAGCCGCTGAAGATTTTGCCGGACTGCTGAAAGAAGCGGCATTGGATGAGAATGTGCCGGTGCTTATAACCAATCTCACCGAGGCCGAAGCTATCAAACTTTTTGCCAATACTTATCTGGCTCTGCGGGTGAGCTACTTTAATGAGCTGGATACCTATGCGGAGATAAGAGGACTGGATACAAAGCAGATAATTCAGGGTGTCTGCCTCGATCCGCGTATAGGCAACCACTATAACAACCCCTCCTTCGGCTATGGCGGCTATTGCCTGCCCAAGGACACAAAGCAGCTTCTGGCCAATTATGAGGACGTGCCTAACAACCTCATCCGGGCCATTGTGGAATCCAACTCTACACGCAAGGATTTTATTGCCGAGCAGGTGCTGAAAAAGGCGGGCTACTACGGCGGAGGAACCAAGGGCTTGAACGGGATACCCGGAAACAACTGCGTCATAGGTATATACAGGCTTACCATGAAATCCGGCTCCGATAATTTCAGGGCCTCCAGCATCCAGGGCATTATGAAGCGTGTCAAGGCAAAGGGGGCAAGCGTGGTGGTCTATGAGCCTACATTGAAAGAGGACAGCTTTTTCAACAGCCCCGTTGTTCGGGATCTGGACAGATTCAAGGCCATGTGCGATGTGATAATAGCAAATCGCAACAGTTCGGATCTTGCGGATGTGGAAGAGAAAGTATATACCAGAGACCTGTTCTCCAGAGACTGAGGTGGGTAAATGATCGCCAAGGTATTGCGGAGATTGGGCCTGGGGCACGCTGCCTACAGGCTAGCGGCTCCTGTATACTCCGGATTGTGGCCTGATTGTATGGAGATACAGGCTGCCAGAGAACTGCTGCTGTCCGTTTCCCGGAACCCGGCCAGCTCCTGTTACCTTCCGAAAGGCAGGTACAGCGGAGAAGAGAAGGGCAAGGACCTGGACATTATTATCCCGGCGTACAATGCTGAGAACTATATTGACAAGTGCCTGAACTCCGTACTCAGCCAAAAGACGAAGTACAGTTTTCGGGTGTTGGTAATTGACGACGGTTCCACTGATGCCACTGGAAAGATTTTGGACGGATACAGCGGCATAAGCGTGATACACCAGGAAAACCGAGGTTTTTCAGGTGCCAGAAATGCGGGGCTTGACAGGGCGGAGGCGGACTATCTCCTGTTTCTGGACTCCGACGATGAACTATGCCCGGGCGCTGTTGAGGCTTTGATGAGCCGGGCAAAGGAATTGGACTGCGCTGTTGTGGAGGGGGCATATACTGAGGTGAGCCCGGATGGAGGGGTACTGCGTCGGCACGGCCATCCGGAAGGACTAATGAAGGCAACGGATCTGGAGGGCTTTGCCTGCGGCAAGGTTATCAAACGGAGCCTCTTTAACAATCTGTCTTTTCCTCTTGATTACTGGTATGAGGATAGTATAGTGCGCCAAGTCATTTTACCGATGATTAGAGTACAGAACCTGATTGCAGCAGGAATCAGTGAAAGTGTGTTCCTATATCGTCGAAATCCCAAGGGCATAACCAGAAGCAGCCGGGGACATGGCAAGAGCCTGGACTCTCTGTACATCACTATGCAGCTTTTTGAGGACAGAAAAAAATTCGGCCTGAATATCACAGCCGATTATTATGACTATATCCTGAGTATGGCAGTACAGACCTACAGCCGCACAAAAAAACTGGGTGATGAAATCAGCCGGGCTATATTTACAGTCTATGCTGATTTCATTGAAAAAGAATTTTCCGGCTGGGCAACTGAGGACAGAAAATTGGCCTGCTTGGAAAAAGCGCTCAGGGAGCGAGACTTCGGAAGATACTTGGCTTACTGTGCGCTGCATTAAATTATGTAAACCATCACTCGTTATGATTTACATAATTAAAGAAAAAGTTTCTTAAGTTTTTTTAAGCTCAGAGGAAAAAGCGCATTTTACTTTATCTGCCTATTGCTTTATGTAAACTGAAATGATATAATTTCTTTTGAAAATTTCTGTTACGTCTTGAAACTTTTTGTAGAAAAACCAGTCATATATATCATCAGTGAAAACAGTAAGCGCATTGGAGGATGAAAGTGATGAAAAACAAGAAAATGAAGGCCCTGCTGTCGGCAGCTGTGGTACTGTGCATGATGATATCGCTGTTTTCTTTGGGAGCCTATGCGGCCAACGCGAATGTCAGCTGCACGGTGAATCAGGATGTTGGCTCGGTAGCCGTATATAAGGGCACAAGCAACATCCAGAGCTGCAACTATAACGGAAGCATTCCAAACGGTTTACAGCTGAGCTATATCGGCGCCGACATTTATCTGGCAGGGACACCCACCAGCACAGGTACATTTACTGCTGATATCAATATGCAGACCGACGCGGGAGCAGTCAGCTTCACTCTGACTGTCACTGTTTCTGAGGCCAGCACCCCTGTCCAGACTGCTCCGCCTATTCAGACAAATCAAAAGCCTGTTATAACAAAAAACCCCACAGGCGAGACAGTTGAGGTGGGCGGAACCGCTCAGTTCGTTGCTAGGGCAGACGGCGCCACCAGTTTTGTCTGGCGTATAGTCAGCGCCGACACCACCAACACTGTTACCGCCAACGAGGCCGCCTGGTATTTCAGCGGCCTGCAGGTCAGCGGTCAGGATACCGAGCGGCTGACTCTCAGCAACATCCCCAAGTCCATGGACGGATGGGCAGTCGAATGCAAGTTCACCAACGCCGCCGGCTCATCTTTTACCACCGGTGCTATTATCACGGTTACCGGAGGGAGCACGGGCGGCAATAACAACAGCAGCAGCAATAACAACAGCGGCACAAGCGGCAGCGGCAATACAACCAACACCGACCTGAAGGCTCCCACAATAAGCACCCAGCCCAAGGGCGCCCAGCTTAGTTCCGGTGAAACCACTACCCTCAGCGTTACTGCCTCTGCTCCGGCCACTGGCACTCTCACTTATCAGTGGTACAGCTCCGATACCAATAACATGAGCGATATAAAGGCTATTGACGGGGCAAACTCCAGCACTTATACTCCGGCCCAGAGCGATGGCACGAAGTACTACTGCGTCGGTGTGTGGACCAGCAAAGACGGACAGAAGAGCACCACCACATATTCACCCTTGGTGGAGGTCAGCTATGGCAGCGGAGGTTCCGGAACCCAGAACCCCGATTCTTCCCTAGCCCCGCTGGAGAGCAGCGCACCATCTGCAAGTCCCAGTCCCAGCACCAGCACACCCAGCCCGACCACAGACCAGACGGACAACGGCAGCTATGACCGTGGCAACAGCTCTACTTTGATATTCTATATCGTAGTGGCCGGCGTGGCCCTGCTGGCTGTTGGCGGAATACTGGTGTATCTGATAATCGTAAATTACCATAAGAGCAGAGACGATGACGACGAATGATTCTTAATAAGAAAGAAATCAAGATATAAAGAAGGCCCCGTAAAAGCGGGGCC
>CALWWB010000103.1 GCA_944385175.1 uncultured Oscillospiraceae bacterium
TCTCACGATTTTTAACCCCATATATGCCAAATCCCCGGGATTCTCTTCCTGAATCCCGGGGTTCTTTGACAGGCTGAAAGGCCGGCTGTAAACACAGCCGGCCTTTATACTTCCTCGTCCCCATACAGGAGATAGCCGCAGGAGACCTCCAGCACCTGACACAGAGCCACCAGCTCGATATCCGTCACATAGCGCTTCCCGGTCTCTATCCGGGTTATCACGTTCTTGTCCATGTCATAGCCCTCAAGCTGAAGGCGGGCGGCCAGCTGCCGCTGGGACAGGCCCCTTAGCCTGCGCAGCTGAATAAGCCGCTGGGCAATAAGATTTTTCTCCCCGCCCTTGGCTATGGGCTTTGGCATGTCTCCACCTCCTGTATGCTTTTTCATACCTTGCATATATTGTGAACGATGCCAACAGCAAAGTCAAGCCCCCAGATGCAGAGGGGAAAAGCTGTCTGGGGGGATACATGGGACCGACCCGACTGCCCGCAAACCTTTTTCAAAAAAACTTTTGCCGCGCCTATTGACAAACAAGAAAGGATGTGTTATTGTACTAATCACTTAATACAATAACACAAAGGAGGAGTGACATGGACTGGACATTCAACAACGACATGCCCATATATACCCAGCTGGTGGATAAAATAAAGCTGAGCATAGTATCCGGGCAGCTGCCGCCCGGAGAGAAATTGAGTACGGTGCGAGAACTGGCGGCGGAGGCGAAGGTGAATCCCAACACCATGCAGCGGGCATTTCAGGAGCTGGAGCGGGAGGGCCTGGTCTTCTCCCAGCGCAGCAACGGACGTTTTGTGACGGAGGACATGGAGGTAATCATGGAAGCGAAAAAGGCCATGGCCCAGACGTATATCCGCAGTTTTGTAGAGAGTATGGAGCAGCTGGGATATACGGGAGAAGAGATTATCAGCCTTATAAAAGGCGAAAAAGAGGAGGATAAGAAATGACGGCTACCTTTGAATGCAAGGGCCTGAGCAAGAACTTCGGCGCCACCCAGGCACTGGACGGCGTGAACATCAGCATAGCTCCCGGCCGCGTGGTGGGTCTGCTGGGCCCCAACGGCAGCGGAAAGACCACCCTGATAAAGCTGGCCAACGGTCTGCTCACCCCCAGTGAGGGGGAGGTGCTTATCTGCGGCAAGCGCCCCGGGCCGGAGAGCAAGGCGGTGGTGAGCTACCTGCCTGACAAGACCTGCATGCCCCTGTGGATGAACCCGGTGCAGCTGATGGCATTCTTCCAGGATTTCTACGGCGATTTTGACCGGCAGCGGGCGGAGGATATGCTCCAGCGCTTGGGCCTGGACAAAAAGCAGAAGCTCAGCCAGATGTCCAAGGGCACCCGGGAAAAGGTGCAGCTCATCATGGTCATGAGCCGCAAGGCAAAGCTCTATCTTCTGGATGAGCCTATAGGCGGGGTGGACCCGGCCACCAGGGACTACATTCTGGACACCATAATCAGAAACTATGACCCGGAGGCGGTGGTCATCATATCCACTCACCTTATAAGTGACGTGGAGAAGATACTGGATGAGGTGCTGTTCATAAACCGGGGCAGAATAATGCTCCAGGCCTCTGTGGACGATATACGCCAGCAGTACGGCAAGAGCGTTGATGAATATTTCAGGGAGGTGTTCAAATGCTAGGCAAACTTATAAAGCATGAGTTCAAGGGCAGCGGGCGCACAATGGTGCCCTTTATCCTGGTGTGCCTGGGCCTGTCGGTGCTGGCGGGTCTGTCCATAAGGGGCATGGAGATCCAGAAGGATTATGGGTGGTTTTCTATTGTATTCGGCATTGTGATGTTCCTCTTTGTGGCGGGACTGATTGCCGTGTGCGTTATGGCCCTGGTGGTGTGCATAGAACGCTTCAGGAAAAACCTCCTGGGGGATGAGGGATATCTGATGTTCACCCTGCCGGTGAGCGTGGATGAACACATCTTTGCAAAACTGATAGTGTCCTCCGTGTGGTTCATAGCTACCTGGCTGGTCTGCATGCTGGCTTTTGCCCTGATGTTCCTGTGCAACCTGAACCTGATAGAGGTGAACTGGTCCGAAATCAGCTTCGTTTTTGGTGAAATCTGGGCCAGGCTGGTGGATTTCGGCCTGCTGCACGTGCTGGGCTATTTCCTGGAAGTTCTGGCGCTGGTCTTTGTCACATGCTGCGGCACCTGCCTTCAGCTTTACTGTGCCATGGCCATAGGCTACAGCTTTTCAAATCACAAGGTGCTGCTGTCGGTGGTGTTCTATTTTGTAATAAGCATGGTGCTGTCTTTTATCCAATCCTTCGGTATGCTTTTCCTGAACACTTTGAATATCCAACCTGTCCAGAGCATAAGCAATGCCGGTGTTGTGCATGTGGTATTGCTGGCCTTCCTGGTATATATGCTGGTGTATGCCACCATCATGTATATCCCCACACGGCTGCTTCTAAAGCACAGGCTGAACCTGCCCTGAGGGCTAAGCTTTTAATATAGATACTAATATGGAATATCCCCGGCCGACGGCCGGGGATATTCCCAGTTTATTGATTTTTATATTCTGCAGTTTCAGACTTTGCATTCCTCGTCACGGCGGCTGCCCATTATCTCTGACAGCTCCCGGGCGATGTTGTTTACCATGGATTCCAGCTCATTTATACGGACATTGTCCCCGACGGCAGGCTTTGCTGGGGACTCAGGCTTTTCCGGTTCTGCCGGCGCAGCATTTTCCATCTCGGGTCCCTCGGTGATAAGGCCGCATAGAAACTCCTGCCACATACCGTTGAGCAGCTCTATGCTCTCCAGCTGCTGGTGGATTATTTTGTCAAAGGCTTTGCGCACACAGTCAGCGGCGTATTCCTGCTGGTCAACGGCTCCGGCCAGAATGCCATCCCGCTGCTGCTGGGCCTCTGCCACGATCCTGGCAGCTTGGATCTTGGCCTTCGCTACAATATCCCGAGCGGCGGCCTGGGCCGTAAGCAGAGTGTCTCCTATTTCGCTTTTGCCCAGACCCATGTCTGCTATCTGGGCTTTGAGCAGGCGGTTTTCCTCTTCCATGGCCTCAGCCTGACGGCGTATGTCTTCCAGCAGAGAGTTGACTTTGTTGGCGTTATAGTATTTTTTCCTGACTATATTTATGTCTATTGCGTCAAAATATTCCTTGTCCAGAGCCATGGCTTTCACCTCACTAGTATGGGAGCTTACCGCCTATTATAACAGAGTTGCCCACCTAAGGCAACAAGTAATAGAGCAATAGGACGGCACGGGTTTTGGAAACGCCTATTTAAGTATTGGCTGAATTTGCCAGCCCCGGAGGGCTGCCTGCACCGTCTCGTCTATGAGGCTGAAGTCGGCCTGCAGGCTGCGGGGCTTTTTTGCCGGGTCATCCTGGCGGAAAGGCACAAAATAGACACCTTTGCGGTTTAAGAGTCTGGCAATGTTTTCCGCAGAGCCGGATAGCCCGTCGTTGGTGGATAGGGCGATCACCAAGGGACGGCCGTTTCTCATATGGGCTTTGGCGGCCATGGTGACGGAAGTGTCGGTAATACCGTTTGCCAGCTTTGCCAGGGTGTTGCCGGTGCAGGGGGCTATAAGCAGGGCGTCCATGGGAGTGGCCGGGCCCAAAGGCTCCGCCTCCGCTATGGTGGTCACAACTTTTTTCCCGCTGAGCAGCATCAGCTTTTTGATGTGCTCCGAGGCTGCGCCGAAACGGGTGTCGGTCTCGGCGGCGTTCTCGCTCATAATAGGTATGAGCTCATATTTGTCGCCAAGTTTTTCTGCGGCTTCAAAGACTTTTTCATAAGTGCAGTAGGAGCCGCACAGGGCCAGCCCCAGCCTTTTCTTCATTTCAATGCTCATTCTTTCATCTCCCTTATTATTGAATATATGGTGTCCCGCATGAGTTCTGCCGCCGTATAGGGGGCGCATAGACCCGGAAGTCCCGGGGCGGCCATGGATTTCAGACCCAGCTCCTCCGCCCTGTGCTGGTCAAAGCCGCCGGGGGCCGAGGCCAGCTCCAGCAGCAGGGCATCCCGGCGTATGCGGCACAGCACCTGCTCAGCCAGTACCTGCTCCGGCACGGTGTTGACGATGAAGTCGAAGCCATCCATGGCTTCCGGCAGCTCCGGGAAATCCAGAGCCTCCAAGCCCAGAGCCCGGGCCATGGCCCTGTCTCCCTCCTTTCTGGCTGCCACGGTAACTCTGGAGCCCAGAGCGTAAAGGCGAAGAGACAGTATTTTGGCTATACGGCCCCAGCCGGTGACCAGGCTGCGGCTGCCCCACAGGCTCCTGGGGCTGGAGACCATGAGTTTCTCCACCGCACCTTCGGCGGTGAGGGCGGCGTTGCCCACGGTGAAGCCCCGGCGCTGCATGATATCCGCTACCTGCAGCCCCTGGGAGAGGGCTCCCATGCTCAAGTCCCTGCCCAGCTTCCCGCCTATGAGCAGCTGGCCCGGCCACAGGCTCACCAGCAGTTCCTCCGTTCTGAGCGGCTGGGAGGCATAGGGGGAATTGATGAGGCCGTTTTTCTCCGCCGGAGTTGGCAATATCACGCAGTCAGCGCCGTAGACACAGCTTTGCAGGCAGCCCGCTTTGGGAATCTCCGCAGGCAGCTCCGCCTTTTCCAGGGCGAAGCTATGTACTCTGTGCCGGTCCCGCCACAGCATCGAACACAGCAGCACCGACCTTTTATCTCCGCCGATGACAGCAAATTTCAAAAGCAGCACCTCCATATCATAGTATTCTGTTGCACATAAGGCGGTGCTTGTGTTAAAATAAACTCTGTATGGGTAATGGCTCCATTGCCCGCTGAAAATTCGGAAAGGCAGGAAAAACTCCATGAGCAGAGCTGACCTGATATTTATTGAAAACTGCAAGGACATTCTTGAAAACGGAATATGGGACACGGACAGGGAAGTGCGCCCCCACTGGGAGGACGGCCAAAGTGCCCACACCGTAAAGAAATTTGGAATTGTGAACCGCTATAACCTGGCTGAAGAGTTCCCCATACTCACCATACGCCGCACCTTCTGGAAATCCGCCATAGACGAGCTCCTGTGGATATGGCAGGCCAAAAGCAACAATGTCCACGATCTGCGCACCAGGGTCTGGGATGCCTGGGCCGATGAGAACGGCTCCATAGGCAAGGCCTACGGTTACCAGCTGGGCATAAAGCACCATTACCCGGAGGGTGATATGGATCAGGTGGACAAGGTCCTCTGGGATCTGAAGCACAATCCTGCCTCCCGGCGCATCATGACCAACATATATAACTTTGCCGATCTGTCGGAGATGGCCCTGTATCCCTGCGCCTACTCCATGACCTTCAACGTCACCGGGGACAGGCTCAACGCAATTTTGAACCAGCGATCCCAGGACATGCTGGCGGCCAATAACTGGAATGTGGTGCAGTATTCCGTGCTCACCATGATGATGGCCCAGGTTTCCGGACTCAAGCCCGGTGAATTTGTCCACGTTATAGCCGACGCCCACATCTATGACCGGCACGTGCCCGCCATAGAGGAGATAATCAGAAATACGCCCAAGAGCGCCCCCACCTTCCATATAGACCCTGAGGTGACTGATTTCTACAAATTTACCAGGGACAGCTTCACCATGGAGAACTATGAGTACAGCGAATTTACCGGCAAGATACCGGTGGCCCTCTGATGCCTATGGAAGCGATAGTTGCGGTATATTCCGACTGGGGCATAGGAAGCGGCGGGACCCAGCCGGTGGTATTGAAGGCGGACCGGGCCCACTTTAAGGAGCTGACCATGGGGGCAGCCGTCATCGTAGGGCGAAAGACCCTGGGGGACTTCCCCGGGGGCAGGCCCCTGAAAGGGAGGCATAACATCGTGGTATCCCGGCAGGAGCTGGAAATAGAGGGGGCCGAGCTTGTCCACAGCACGGAGCAGGCTCTGGAGGCCGCGGCCCGGCATGACCGCTGCCTGGTGATAGGCGGGGCCAGCATTTACCGGCAGTTCATGCCATGGGTGGACACGGTGCATATAACCAAGATAGACCTGGCGCCCAGGTCGGACAGTTACTTCCCCAACCTGGACGCCGATGAGAATTGGCAGCGGCAGGAGGAACTCTGGCAGGAGGAGAACGGCCTGCGCTACTGCTTCGTGACATATAAACGTGTAAAATAAAACTTTTTGTCCGGCACCTCACTTCACCAGCAGGGTGCCGGGATAGTAATGAGCCAGTATCTGGGTATAATCGCTGCCCTGGGCAGCCATGAGATTTGCCCCGTGCTGGCTCATTCCCACGCCGTGGCCGTATCCGGTTACGGTAAAGAGAAATCCCATACCGGTGTATTCCAGGGTGAAGGCGGTGGAGCGCAGCGAGAACAAGCTGCGTATCTCAATGCCGGATATCTCCACGCCGCCCAAAATGGCGGAGGCCACCCGGCCGCTGTCCTCCAGGTTTATCTCCCCCACCCAGCTGCTTTCGTCTCCGGTGAAGTCGGCATAGGGATAGGCGGAGAGCACCGTATCTCTGAAATCCAGAGAGCTAAGTTCCACCTGACTAACATAGCCGGGAACGGTGTCGGCAGTCTCCGGACTGGGGACACTTATGAGATAGGGCAGGGGGTTCCATATTGCACCACAGTCCTCGGTAGCCCCGCTGGAGGAGGAATGGAATGCTGCAAATACCGGCTGCCCGTCATAGGCGAGGTATTCCCCGACGGTTTCCTCTACGGCCCGGCTTATGGCCGCATAGTTTTCCTCGAAGCTATTCCCCCAGTTGTTCTCCATATCCTCCCGGCTTATCCAGGCCTGACAGCAGGCGTAATCGGTGCAGACCTGGGCATCGCTGTGGCGGCCGGTGGAAGCGCAGTACATGGCGTAAGTTCTGGCGGCAACGGCTTGTGCTTTCAAAGCCTCCGCCTCAAAATAGGCAGGCATTTCTGCGGCCACAACACCTGTCAGATATTCCTGCATGTCCACATCGTAGACCTCCGGCCCGCATTTTACCAGCAGCCGCTCCGGCACCGGCTCCGGAGCGGCAGAGATCACCGGCTGAGAGCTTGGGCTTGGCTCCGGTGCTGCTGTAGCCTCAGCGGCACTGCCGGTGGACGTGTGCTCTGTCCTGAGCACTGTCGGTGCGGGACTGGGAGAGGGGCTTGATAAGGCTTCTTCCGGCTCCGGAGCTTTGCTCCAGACCAGGCAAAAAGCCGGCACCAGAGTGATAAGCAGGGCCAGATATGCGGCGATCAGGGTTCTTTTCATTGGCTTGCCTCCGTTTTTCCTTGACTGTATAGATAAATAAGTATAAAATTAACCTGTTATGTTCCTGTATCCCTTTAGGGATGGGGCTTCAATCAATAGTTATTGAGACGGGACTGTGATTATGCAAAAAAGATCTTTGGAAATATCCTGCTACGTATGCGGCGCCGGGGCCTTCGGGGTGTTCTTCCGCTGGCTCCAGGATCAGATGGCCTTTGATGATGCGGGGCTTACGGAGAAAAGTGTTTTTAACTATCTTGTACCCTTGATCATATTGGCCTCGGCACTGCTGTTCAACCGCTTCATCGAGCAGGCGCGCAATGAGAAGTTATATATACCCACGGATTTCTGCCAGGCTCTGAGAAACAAAGGGCGGCTGTTCACTATGGCCCGCTGGGCCTCCGGCGGAGTCATGGCCATCGGCGGCGTGCTTCTGATAGCCACCAGTGAAACGGATCAGGATGCCACCCTGCTGCTGATACTCTCCCTGCTGGCCATTGCCTCGGGCATATCCTTCCCACTGGTTTTGGGCAGCGCCAACGATAAGTACGGAAAGCTGCGCCACCCGGCCCTGGCCTGTCTGGGTACTACTTTGCCCATAGTGATGTTTGCCCTGTGGCTTATCATATGCTATAAGCAAAACGCCCTAAACAGCGTCATCTGGTCATACCTTGTGGAGATGATGGCCATAATCACCGCCATGATGGCCTTCTTTCGGGCGGCGGGTTTTGCCTATGGGTCTGTAAAATCCTGGCAGAGTTTCTTCACCATTATGATGGGCGTGATGATGAGCATCATGGCTCTGGCTGATGACAGATATATGGGCATGCACCTGATAATGCTTGGCAGCGCAATGCAGCTGCTGATGTATGAGTGGCTGCTGATAATGAACATGCAGAAAAAGGCTGTGAAGCTCCGGGAGGAAAAGCCCAGCGAAGACGGTTTTGAGCGGCTGAGATAGGCCGGAAATTTGACATGAAATAAAAGGTTCTATAATAAATGGTGGGGTAGCGAGGCCGAAAGGCTGAGCTACACCCAACATTTTTTGTTATTAGGAAA
>CALWWB010000104.1 GCA_944385175.1 uncultured Oscillospiraceae bacterium
ATGTTCAGGGTAAAGAGCACTATCATGGAGGGCAGGCAGTTGGGGAAGATGTGCCGGCACATTATCTTCAGCCGGCTTACTCCCATGCTCCGGGCCGCCTCCACAAAGACGCTCTCCTTGAGTTTCAGTGTCTCGGCCCGAACTATGCGGGCCACGCTGGCCCAGTTCACCAGAGCCAGGGCCAGGAAAATGTTTATCAAGCCGTCTCCCAGGGTGTACATTATCACCA
This sequence comes from uncultured Oscillospiraceae bacterium, assembly GCA_944385175.1. Lineage (GTDB taxonomy): Bacteria > Bacillota > Clostridia > Oscillospirales > Oscillospiraceae > Limivicinus. The sequence continues at coordinate 230 of CALWWB010000104.1, forward strand.
TGGCCAAAAGCATAGATGGGAAGGCAAGCATGATATCCGCCAGACGCATGATCACCGCATCGGTCTTGCCGCCGATGTATCCAGCGCAGATACCCAACACCGCTCCCGCCAGCATGGATATCACCGTAGGCACCACGCCCACCAGCAGGGATATGCGGGAGCCGTAGAGCAGGCGGGTGAGAACATCCCGGCCCAGCTCGTCGGTGCCCAGCAGGTGCTCCGCCGAAGGGGCTGCCAGCCGGTTTATCGCGTCCTGCTGATCAAATTCATAGGGAGTAAGCACCGGGGCGAATATCGCACCCAGCACAAAGAGCAAAATAACCACGGCGGAGACCACCGCCAGCTTATTCTGCCGGGCCATGCGCTTAAGCTGGTCCTTCAGAGTGTCGGCCTCGGCCAGCACATCCTCCGGGGCATCCATCTGCATGGTCAGTATTTCTTCCTGCTCGTCGCGCATGTTCAATCCCCCTTTCTGACTCTGGGGTCCAGCACGGAGTACAGGCAGTCCGCCACCAGATTTCCAAGAATGACCAGAGCCGTGGACAGAAGTATGGTCCCCTGGAGCAGGGGGATATCACGGCCGCTGATGGCGTCCACCGCCAGGCGGCCTATGCCGTTGATGGAGAAGATAGTCTCGCAGATAACGGCGCCGGAGAGCAGGGAGGAAAGCTGTACCGCCATCATGGTTATCACCGGCAGCATGGAGTTTCTCAGGGCGTGACAGAGGATTACCCCCATGCGTCGGCGGCCCTTGGCCCGGGCGGTGTCTATGTAGTCCTCCTGGAGCACTTCCACCAGGGTGGAGCGGGTGAGCCGGGCGATGCTGCCGGCGCTGTTCCAGCCCAGGGCTATGGCGGGCAGCACGAAGCCCCGCCAGTCGCTTACGCCGGAGATGTCGAACCAGTGGAGCTTGTAGGCCAGCAGGTACTGCAGCACCATGGCCACCATGAACACCGGCATGGACACGCCGAAGAGGGAGAAGCCCATGAAGAGCCTATCCAGCAGGCTGTTCTCCTTTATGGCGGCGATGATGCCACAGACTATGCCTATGAGCCAAGCTACCACCGCGGCGGCCAAGGCCAGGCACACGGTGTTGGGAAAGGCCTGGGCTATCAGGGAGGACACACTCACATGGAGGGAATAGCTGGTGCCGAAATCTCCCCGGAGCGCCCCGGTGATGTAGGTGAAAAACTGCACGTACAGAGGTTTATCCAGGCCCAGCTCGGCGGTCATACGCTCTATGGCCTCGGGGTTTGCGTGCTCTCCCATCATGGTGATAATGGCGTTGCCCGGCACTATGCGCAGCATGATGAAAATAAGCAGGGCCACCCCTATCAGCACTACCAGGGCCTGAAGCGTGCGTTTCAGGATGTTCAGGAGCATTATATCTCTCCTCCTTTGGGACTGACAAATAAGGCAAAGCCCGCCCGGCAAAAAGCCGGGCGGTTTTCCCATGCCTGAGTATATTTAGATCCGCGCCTTTACTTCAGAGTCACGTCGGCTACATAGAAGTTGGAGTAGCCTGCCCAGTAGGGCACAAAGCTATCCACACGGTCGCTGACAGCAAAGAGGTGGGTGTTGGCGTAGAGAGGCACCCAGGCGGCGTCCTCGGAGACTATCTTCTCCTCCAGAGCCTGGTACTCGGCCATGCGCTCAGCGTCATCGGTGATACCGGAGGCAGCTGCCACCCGCTCCATGACGGCGGTGTCGGCATAGTTCAGGCTGCGGATGAGGGTCTTTTCAGGGCTGCCAAAGAAGGTATACATGATATTGGCGGGGTCATTGTAGTCCATAGTCCAGGTGGCCAGGAAGGAGTCCATCTCACCGGACTGGCGCAGGGCCAGCCAGGAGGACTCGTCATAGGACTTTATCTCCACGGTCATGCCCGCGTCCCTCAGGTACTGCTGTACCATCTGGTACACCAGCTGGAGATTGCTGGAGGCGGAGGTGTCCATGGCCAGCTCAAAGCTCACTTCCCCCTCGGCATAGCCGGAGTCCAGCAGAAGCTGCTTTGCTGCAGCGGGGTCAAAGGCGGGCCGCTCCAGAGCCTCGTTGAAGCCCCAGACGCCCTGGGGGATGATGCCGTTTTCTTTGATTGCGTCCCCGGCAAAGATGGAGGCAATGATGGTGTCCACGTCAATAGCCATCTGCACGGCCTTGCGGACATTCACGTCGGAGAGATACTGGTTATTGGCATTGAGGGCCATATAGGTCAGGCCCACCCGGGGGCAGGAAACCATCTGCTGGGCATAGGTAGTCTTGTAGGTGGAAGCCACTATGGAGGAATCCAGGTAGTCCAGGTCGATTATATCCAGCTCGCCGTTCTGGAACATCAGGTTCTGAGTGGAAGCATCAGGGATGATGTAGACTATGGCCTTCTTCACCGAGGGCTCCTCGCCCCAATAGAGCTCGTTGTACTCCAGGGTGAAGTGGTCGTTCTTCACCCATTCGGTGACCTTGTAGGGGCCGGTGCCGATGGTGTCCTCGCAGCTCATGCCGAAGTCGGATACCTCAGCCATAGTCTCGGCATCCACAATGGACATAGCCGGGCCGGTGAGCTCGGCGATGAAACCGGCATTGGCCTTGTTGAGGGTAATGGAGAAGTTGTAATCATCGGTGACGGTGAATCCCTCCAGGCTGTCTACCTCCCCGGCCTTGAGAGCCTCGGCCCCCAGGACCTCCAGGGGGATATCGTCGTTGACGCCGCCGGCAGTGAGCAGCCGCTCAAAGGTATATTTCACGTCGGAGGCGGTGAGGGCGCTGCCATTGGAGAAGACCACTCCCTCCTGCAGGGTGAAGCTGTAGGTCAGGCCGTCTTCGGAGACACTGTATTCGGTGACCAGGCTGGGGACTATCTCGCTGGTGCCGTCGGCCTGCACCTCCACCTCGAAGAGGCGGTCAAAGATATTCATGGGCACCATATAGTCGTCGGTGGTCTGGGCCACGTCCATGGTTTTTATGTCGTAAAGGGCGGCGGCTCTCAGCAGGCCCTCTTCCACGCCGGTAGCAGCTGGGGCCGTGGCAGCCTGAGAATCGGCGGGAGCTTCGGAGGCATCGCCGCCGGAGCTGCTGCATGCCGCCAGGGATAGCAGCATCAAAACCGCAAGCATAAGTGACAGTATTTTTTTCATGGAACACCTCCGCAAGAATGATGTTTATACTATACCAGCTCAAAGCATCAATTAAAAGAGGAAATATTGCTGATTAGCTTGCAAAAAGTGCTGTAATCTTTATATAATTTCCATCTGTTTCCAAAATTCTCCCGGGACTTTACTTGTAGGCCGAAGGCAGCAGTGCGGTTGGGCCGTCCTAAAAAGCTCCGGGCTTTGCCTTGAAAAAGGATTTTGATTTGTATATAATATTTTATGGGAGTAAATCGCCCCAGGCCCTTTAGCGGCCAGAACGCAGACAGGAGGCGGTAACAATTACAGACGAAGAATTTTACCGCCGCTATCTTCAGGGCGACGATCGGGGTCTGGATGAGCTGATGAGAAAATACGGCAATCCTCTGACCCTGTATATAAACGGCTATCTCAAGGACATCCACGAATCGGAAGACCTGATGATCGAGGTCTTTGCCTATCTGCTGGCAAAGAGGCCGCACATACGGGACGGCGGCCTGAAAGCCTATATTTACAAGGCCGCCCGGAACATGGCTCTCAGGCACCGGAGCCGGCGCAAGCCCTGCTTCAGCCTGGAGACGCTGGAGGATGAGCCGGAGAGCGGCGAGCTGGTGGAGGAGATCGTGAGGACCCAGGAACAGCGGCAGATCCTGCACCTGTGTATGGGCCAGCTGAACGACGCTTACCGGGAGGCGCTTTATCTAATATACTTTGAAGGAATGAGCTACGCCCAGGCCGCCCAGGTCATGGGAAAAAGCGTAAAGCAGATAACCAACATGGTGTACCGGGGCAAGCGGAATCTCCGCGGGCTGCTGGAAAAGGAGGGTTTTACCAATGCTCAGCCATGAGCAGCGCGTTGCCGAGGTCCGGCAGCGCGTACTGAAGATAGAAGGGCGGCGGCGCATAAGGCGGGCCAGGCTCATAACCGCCGGTTCCGGACTGCTGTGCCTGAGCCTGATTCTGGGAATGTCCTTTGCCATGCCGGCTGCGGCGGAGCGCACTGCCTATTACGGGAGCAGCGGCTTTGAAGCGGCGGCCAGCATGTTTGCCGCAGGCTCGGTCAGGGGCTATATTCTCATTGCCCTGGTGGCCTTTCTGCTGGGAGTATGTTTTACTGTCTTGTGCTTCCGGATACGGCAGGTACAGCACATCCGGAAGGGGGATGGAAATGCCCAGGATAGAGCTGATTGACAATCTCATACAGCTTGCCGTCACGCTGCTGTGCTGTGTGGGTTCCGGCTGTCTGTATCTGTCCCGCCGCAAACAGGAGTATTTTCTTCTCTGCTGCTTTTACGGCTGTTTTTCCCTGGGTCTGCTGTACTGGACGCTGTTCCTCCTGCTGTTCCGGGAGACGCCCAAATTTTTCTATGTATCAGAAACAGTATGGATCTCCAGCTTTATTTTTCTCCAGCTGGTTCAATATACCTTCGCCCGGGAGGATGAACGGGCATTCCGATGCAAGGCATTGCACCTGGTACCTCTGGTAAATCTGATTTTGCTGGTTCAGTACTGTGTCATGGATGATGTGTTTTCCTCTCTGCTCTGCTGCAGTGCAATGACAATCATATCCTGGTATTCCCTCCGCGGCCTGTGCTTCTGGCGGGGCCGGCGCGAAACGGGAGCGCGGCAGCGCCGCCTCTTTCACGGATGTGTGCTGTTTTATGTTGCGATGGAATACTGCCTGTGGACTGCCAGCCTTTTCTGGCAGGGGGACAGTCTGGCCAATCCCTATTTCTGGTTTGACTTTGTCCTGACGGCCACCCTCCTGGCCTTGCTGCCCATAGCGGAAAGGGCGGTGGGCAAATGACCTACATAGAAAACGTTTTTGTCTGCCTGGCAGCGCCCCTTGCTGTGGCGGCCCTGTGCCTGGGCCGCAGGCATCTGCGCCTGTTCCTGTTCATTTTTGCAGGCATGGCCGCCTGCCTGCTGTCGGCCTATATCAACACCTTTCTCACCGCTCTTTACAGGGCGGACGATCTCCACGCAGTGACGGAGATCACCCCGGTGGTGGAGGAGCTGATGAAGTTTTTCCCGCTGCTGTTTTATCTGCTGGTTTTTGAGCCGGAGCAGGACAGCATCCGGCTGGCCATTCTCACCGTGGCCGCAGGCTTTGCCACCTTCGAAAATATCTGCTACCTTATAGAAAATGGGGCGGAGGATCTGGTCTTCCTGCTGGTCCGCGGCTTCGGCACCGGCGCCATGCATATCGTCTGCGGCGCGATTATTGGCAGCGGGCTGGTGTATGTGTGGCACCGCGCATGGCTGAAGATCGCCGGTACCTGTGCTCTGCTGGGAGCGGCCATCACCTTCCATGCAATTTACAACCTGCTGGTGGCCTATGGCGGTGCACTGGTCTATCTGGCCTATATTCTCCCGGTGCTGACTTTGCTGCTGGGTGCAGTCTGGCTCCGGTTACTCTCCTTCATGTCCGGACACTGCCGCAGTTGATCCGTCTGCTCCGGAAAACAAAAAACGTCCTTTAGCTCCCCTTTCCCCTTGTGGCTCGACACTGCTCTTTTAATTCGCAGCAGGTGAGAGTTTTCATTGGGATTTGTACCTAATCTAACGAAAGGTTTTAAAGGGAAGGAGAGCTTCACCATGTATGACACGTCAAAGCGTGTAGAACTGGTAAAAGCCCGGGCGCAGGAGAAGGCCTGCCGCGCCCTGCGGCGCAGTGTATATCGTCTCAGCTTTCTGTGCATACTGTTGACTACTGCCCTTGCGGGCATGGTGTTGAGCTCGGAGGGCATGTCCGGTTCCGCCGTCGCGGGGCTGTACGGTTCTATCCTGCTCCACAACGATGTAGGCGGCTATATCCTGGTGGGAGTAGTGGCCTTTGCCGCCGCCGTGGTCATCACCGTATTGTGTATCCGCTATCGCGAATCACTTAAGGAAAATAAGAACTCATCCAAGGAGGTCGATTCCCCATGAAAAAACGCCTTTTTGCAATTCTCCTCTGCCTGTGCCTAGCTATGAGCCTGTTGCCCTGCGCCGCTTTTGCAGATGGAGATGGTGCCGGAGATTCCACCCTTGCCGTCGGGACTGAGAGCCTGTGTGAGCACCATACGGCCCATGACGGAAGCTGCGGCTACATTGCGGGCACTCCCTGTACTCATGTATGCAGCGTGGAGAGCCGCTGTATCACTCAGGTGACAAAATGCACCCACGTACATACGGCGGACTGCTATTCCGACGGGCAGCTCCCGGCGGAGGGAGAGGAAAAAACTGCAGACGCCTGCGCCCATGAGTGCAGCGTGGAGAGTGGCTGCATCGTTCAGGAGACAAAGTGCATCCATGAACATGACGAAAGCTGCGGCTACAGCGCAGGCAGTCCCTGCACCTATGTATGCGAGATCTGCAAGGCGGCCCCGACGGGAGAGAATTCCCCCTCAGAGAATGACAAATGCATCTGCACCGAAAAATGCAGCCAGGACAATATAAACAAAGACTGCCCGGTGTGCTCTGCCCAGAACGCCGATTTGGAAACCCTGTGCCAGGGCGGCTCCCCGGCGCCTCTCAGCACCAAGCTGGACACGCCCACAAATCCCCACTGGGTCGGTTTTACCGCCGTGTGGGATAGGGTAGAAAATTGCGAAACCTACAAACTGGTCATCTATGGCCAACCTTTTGGCTCCTATGAGACAACGGTCAAGGGAACCGTCTTTGAACTCGGCCGCATATCAGGAGAGTTGTCTGAGGGGGAGAAATACACTTTCACGGTGCAGGCAATCCCCTCCGGCGATTCTGCCTATACTGAAAGCGACGTCAGCGCCCCCAGTGCCGAAAGCATTCCCTGGTCTGCAGACAAGGTGACGGTAACTGTAAGCGCCGAGCCTGCCGGCAAGGGCGTGGTCACCGGCGGCGGTGAATACACTGCGGGAGAGCCGGTGTCGCTCACGGCGGAAACTGAAGAGCCCAATGTATTTGTCGGCTGGTATAACAAGGTCACCGGAATCTGGTCTTCATTTACCGCTCAATATACTTTTGAGCCAAAAACAGATTTCGATCTGGCGGCTATATTCCTGGTCCCGGTGGAGATAAGCGGGTATACCGGGAGCGTTGTAAGCGCTCCGGGTAATTCCGCCACTTTCAAAGTCGAAGTAGTAGACTACGAGTACAGTTTAGATATTTTAAGCTACCAGTGGGCCATCAGCACCGACGGCGGAAAGAGCTTCACGGACATACAGGGAGCAACTGCCGCCGAATACACAGTGAGCACTGTCACAGGCAGCATGAACGGCTATCAGTACCGGTGCACGGTAACGCGCGGCCTGTACGATAAAATCGACACGGAGAGCGTGACCTGCACCCTGTATACTGCCGCCGTTGACAGACCCCAGATAACTCTGGATAGGAACAATGTCTCTCTGGGCGCCACCGAGACCCTGAATTTCACGCTGCCGGAGGGCTACAGCCTGAGCTCCGTCACCGCCGGGGGCAAAGCCCTGACGGAGGGCACAGATTACAGCCTGGGCAGCCAGGGGCAGCTGACATTGTCCAACGACTTCCTCAAGTCCCTGCCTGTGGGCGACACTGTCCTCAGCTTTGGTTTTGAGGATGATACGGGAACTCCCCTGAATCTCAGCGCCACCGTCACCGTCCCCGACTGCTGGCTTGTGGATATAAAGGCTGAGCCGGAGGGGGAAAGCGGCGCCTGGGTGGAAAAGTATAATGGCTATCTGTCCACCGTGTATGTGCCCAAGGGAGAGTCCATTCAGCTGGAATGCGTGCCCTGGGGCTACTATGTATTTGAGGGATGGGCAGAAAACGGCAAGACTTTGTCCACCGATTACATCTTCACCTTTGCCCCCAGCGGCGACACCAGCCTCGCCATGG
>CALWWB010000105.1 GCA_944385175.1 uncultured Oscillospiraceae bacterium
TGGTCAATAAAGTACCCGAATTCCATGAAAAGCTGGAAGCAGAACTGGGATGCAATCAGCCCAATCTTCAAGTTTTCCATAGAAGTAAGGAAAGTCATTTACACGACAAATGCCATCGAATCACTGAATTCTACCTATCGGAAGCTGAACCGCCAGAGGAGCGTATTTCCAAGCGATACAGCCCTTTTAAAAGCACTTTATCTGGCGACTTTTGAAGCCACCAAAAAATGGACCATGCCAATCCGGAACTGGGGGCAGGTGTATGGGGAACTGAGCATCATGTACGAAGGCAGGCTCCCGGAGTAAAATCACTGGTAAAGACGTGAGGGAATCCCGCCCATACTTGACATGCCCAGCATGTGCTGTTATATATAAACCAAGGGCTGAAAGCTCTCGGATTAGCTTTCAGCCCAACAATTATCATAGAAGATCTGTAATTACAGAGATTTTTTCACAGGCCCGAATTCTGGTATTACTAGTTTTGTGTGCTCGATATCAAATACGTCGATACTTTTAGGTTTATGTCTATGTCCACTCCTTGTTTAAATTCAAAGTTATCGTCGTAATTTCTAATGAAAAGCCGCATATTTATCCCCCAATTTAACAATAACCATGGTGCTACCTCAATTACATGCGAAACCTGGAAAGCCTTATAGAATACGGCTTTCCAGGTTTCGTTTACATTAGTGGAGTTGCTGCACATTTATGCGGTATACTACGTTGTGGTTTTAGGGGGTATCCCCCTAACAATGGCGTTTGTGCTACCAAATGCCATACTTGCCGGGACTGCGGCGCAGGGCCGCTCATTCTCCTTAGCATACCAGTGATATGAAATTATCCTATACTCTACAATTCAGCTCTCGTCGATTATGTCATTAAGATATCTGTCCAATTCGTCCAGGCTGTACCCAGTCGTTCCAGACATACGGCTTTCCTCCACAGAAAGTAATTCTTCTCTCAGCTTCATCATCTTCTCCCGATGGCTGTAGGCTTCTCTGTCTATCATCACCAAATCCACCTCTCCCTTATCTGTTACGGCGTACTGCCATATTCAAATTGTTGTCTCCATACAGTACTTTCTGGAGACATTATACTAAAATTTTGCCATATATTCAACAAATGGCGCTAAGGAAATGTGTCTCACCGTGAGACACATTTCTCCGGCTCTTTAACCACTGGGCTTTTAGCCAGCTCCGGCAGCTGCTGTTCTATCCCGGATATCAGTTCCCTGGCGGTCTTGCTTATGCAGTCCAGGGATGACTTCAGTTCCTCCAGCTCCTTTCCGCTGCTCCAGGATGTTATATAGCCAAAGGAGTAGTCCGAGGTATCTATACCAAAATGCTGGCAGACCACATAGGCTATGCTCTCCGCCTCCACCTCACGGCTGCGCCGGTCTTTTACCGGCGCAGTCTTTACTTTACCATTCTCCACAGGCAGGGCGTGGAGCTTTGCGTGGGCAGTCTCATGTATCAGGGTCTTCAGAGTCTGCACCTGGCTCATGCCTCGGTTTATGTAGATGCACCGTTCCCTGTGGCTGTAGCAGCCCTTGGATACCTGAGGCTCCCGGAATTGTATGGGCACCGGGCTGAGGCTCTCCAGGGCTGAATAAAGTCTTTCAAAGTTCGCCGCTTCCCCCTGGAGCTCGCTCACTCCCAGGCTTGGCAGTTCCCTGCCCTCAGTCTGGCTCACATCGAACACATAGGCCGGGTGAAAGCTTTGGTAGCTGACGAACACAGGCTCCGTCTCCGCCTTGCCCTCCGGCCCCAGGACCGGCTCCCCGGTATCAGGGTCCAGTCTGGGGCGCCGGGTCAAGCGGGAGCTCTGGATTGGGGCTATTATCTGTATGCCGTGTTCTCCTTTCTTTACGCTGCGGCCGAAGGCTCTCTTCCAGGTGGTATAGCCCGCCACCATACTGGCCTCCGGGCACTGCATCAGTATGAGCAGGACATTTCCAAAGCTGTAGTTATGGAGCTTGGACATGGCGCTGAGATAGGCCCTGTATCTGTCGCTTTTAAAGATTCCTTTTACTCCCTCTTCCAGCTTCTGGGTCAGCTCCTTCACCCGGTCGCTTCTGTTATCGCTGGGGCTGTTCATGCTCAGTGGTCTTCTCCTGATGTCTGGGCCTGGCCTCCACCTTCAAAGTAAAAGGCTGGTCGCCCATGACACCCAGCAGTATCTCCGCACGTTTGAATTTCTCCTTGAATTTTTCCATGTGCTCAGGGCTGAGGGAGTCAAAGTTTTCCTCTCCCAGGCCGCAAACAAAAAAGGTGCCGAATATGCCGCCGTAGCCGTTCTCCACGCTGCGGTTAAAAGGAAGGCCCAACAAAATTCCCTCGTCATTACAGACAAGCGCCACCGGCTCCTCATAGGGATAGATGGCGTCGATCATTCCGCCTACCGTGGACTGCATCTCCTCCAGGCCGTTTATCTCTTTCTCATAGGGCAGCACTCCGGGTTCAACTACCAGTACGTTCAATGAAACATCTCCTCTCAATACGGTATGCTTGCTTTTATATATGGGACATAGTAAAATTATCAAAAGAGGTGGCTATATTATGGTTTACAGCATTGAGCAGATTAGAGAACTTGTATCTCCTGTTGCAAAAAAACATAATATAAAGTCCGTATTTCTTTTTGGCTCCTATGCCAGAGGCACAGCAACAGAAGGCAGCGATATTGACCTTATAATTGATACAAGCGGTACAGAAATAAAAAGTCTTCTCCACCTTGCCGTCATTCAGGACGAATTGGAAACGGTTTTTGGAAAATCCATAGATTTGATAACCCAGCATTCTCTTGAGCAGCGCCCTCAGATACCCAGTGAGCTTAGCTTCAGGTCACGGGTAAAAGATGAAAAAGTAATGCTCTATATCTCCACATAAAAGTTTCTCATTTTGCGGATGTCATTGACATCCGCATTTTTATCTGCTGAACTTATGTTCCTCCTTCTGCTTCAGCTTTTCCTGGCGCTGGCGGCGCTCCTCCAGGGCCTCATACACGCTGTCCTCTATCTCCCTGGGAGTCATGCTCACGTCCTGGAAGTATTTTCTCAGCCGGTCGCCGGTGAGGACTATCCTGGTGGTATAGCTGCTTTCCCTGTCCTGGGCCTCCACGACTTTGGGTGCCGGTTCCCTTGGCTCATCCGGGCCGGGCCGGGGTATCTCTTCCGTCTGATTTGAAGCTTCCAGAGCAGCTTGTTCCGGCTGTCCCGTCTCCATGGCATCCGGCGACTCCGGCACCGTCACCGGGGCCGGAGGTATGCTCAACGGTGCGGCATCCTCCTTGGGTGCTGGAGTCTCCGCTGCCTCCGACTTCTCCACAGGTGGCTCTATCTCCACTTCCCTGGGCGGCGGGTATCTTCCCTCCAGTACATCCCGCACCTTGTCATAGTCCAGCTTTTCTCCACGGGACACTTCCTTTAGCCGGTTGGTGTTCTCGTTGCTCAGCTTCACATTTATGTCCGCCAGGTCCACCACCATGTCCTGGACCTCTGGCGACAGGAAAGCTATGTTGTAGGCTATGGACAGGGCCAGGCCCCCCTCATCCACCATTTCGCACACCCTGGGGCTGGCCTCGGAGAGCTTCATGAGCCGGTTCAGCTTGCTCACGTTCATGCCCATTTCGCTGGCCAAAAGCTCATCGGTATAGGCGGCGGCTTTGCTGCCCTTGCTCCTTCTCCCAGCCTTGCGCTTCATGGAGTCGGCCTTCATCCTCAGGGCCCTGGCCTGGTCGTAGGTGGAGATATGCTCCCGGTGGAGGTTTCCGTCCGCCACCAGTATCCTGGCGTCGTCATCGTCCAACTGCTGGATTATGGTGGGCACCGGATAATTCAGCTCCGAAGCTATCAGGTGCCGACGCTGGCCGGAGAGTATCTCCAGCTCCCCGTCGGCTCCCACTCTTGCCAGCACCGGTTCCTTCACTCCAAAGCGTTCAATGGATTTGTACAGCTCCTTGAAGTCGTCGGCTTCCCTGTCCACGGAAAAGCTGTTTATCTCCGCCTTTTTCAGATAGCCGGGATGGAGCATGACTGAAAAGGCTTCCCCCTCCCCAGGCGCCTGGAAGCTTTTCTTCTCCTTCTCCCCAGGTGGCGTCAGGCGGCTGTCCAATATCTTCGTTATGGCGGTGCCGGCAGGCCCCTCCGCCGCCGAGCCCTCCGCCGCTTTCGCCTGAGTTTTGGGCTTCTTTGCCTTGGTCTTCGTCTCCTTGGGAGCTTTTCCCTCAGGCTCCTCCAGTCGTTCTCTCTCCTGGATGTCTGCCGATTTTTCCTCCTGCACCGGCTTGCCGGGTATGGGCGTATCAGGCTGCTGGGCTGCCTTTGCCCTGTAGTCCAAAGCCTCCTGCTCCGTCATATCATAGACCAGGGCGGGTATCTCCTTCAGCTTTGCCAGGCGGCAGGCTCTCAGCCGCCTGTAGCCGGACACCAGCTGATACTCTCCCCCTTCCATGGGGCGCAGCAGCAACGGCTCCTTCACCCCGTTTATGAGTATGCTGCTCACCAGGCTGCCATAGGCCTTGTCCGGCTGCTTGTCCTCTTCCAGTCCCGGCAGGGGACGTATCTTTTCCAGGGCTATATTCTGGGGACTGAGTCCCACCATGTTTTCATCCGTCATAAGTTCCCTCCTTCAAAAAAATGCGTTTCACCGTGAGACACATTTTCAGTCACCTGCACAGTCACATCTCACGGCGTTGGAATAAAAGGGGCCTATAGTCACCGGGGCGTCATACAGCGCCCGGAGAAGATAGGCCTTTATGTTGTGTATTCTGCTTTCGCTCTGTCGCAGGGAGTCCAGCACATAGGCTATGTGTTCAAAGCGCAGCCGTCGGTACCGGGCCTTGACTCTGGTCATTGGCAGATTCTCCCCTCCCAGTCTGATACTGGGCATGGAAGAACACAGCACCTCGCACACCAGCTCAACCAGGGATTCCGGGTCGTCGTTGGGATAGCTCTCCGCAAGGAGCGGATAATCCAACTGGTTTTTTGTCTCCTCCATCTTCTCCTCATACTCCCCCTGATGGATAGATGGATAGTTATAACTAAACTCAGTATAGTTATTATCAGTATAATTTGCGTCGGATTTTTCGATGTCTGCACTTCGGATTTCCCGATGTCCAGACCTCGGATTTTCAGATGTCTGCACCTCGGATTTTCCGCTTTCAAGACTTCGGTTTTTCAGATGTCCGGCTTGGCCGCAGTCCGGCTCCGCCTCCCCGGTAAAGCGCTTCACATATATCCGGGTAGGTCTGCCCTGGCCCTGCTTCACCCTCTCTATAAGGCCGATGCCCTTTTTGCTGTCCAGCTCTGCCAGCAGCTTTCCCGCCTTGTCGTGGCCGCAGTTCAGGTCACGGCATATCTCCTCCACCGTGTAGTAGATGTACACTCTGTTCTCTCCGTCGTACCAGCCGTTTCTGGCAGACAGGCCCATTCTGTCCAGGAGCAGGCCGTAGAGCAGCTTTGCCTCTGCGGACACCTGCCTGTACTGTTCCCCCGTCACCAGCAGCCTGGGCACGCGGTAAAACGAAAAGCTCTCCGACTCTATGCCGTAGAAGTATTCATGGCTCATTGGCCTTCCCTCCTTAAATCCTGATTTTTCGAAAAACCTATTGTTGCTTACCGCATATTGAATTGATTTTGCGTTGCATTTAGCGCATAATACAAATGCAAGTCGCAAAAGGGGTTGAGAGTTATGGGTATTACTAACTTCATTGTTCGCATGGATAGTGACATTAAAAAGCAGTGTGAAGCTCTGTATGGTGAGTTGGGCATCAATCTTACGACCGCCATCAATGTCTTTCTTCGTCAGTCTCTCCGCGCCGGTGGATTTCCCTTTGATGTTCGCATAGAACAGCCGAACAAGGAGACGATTGCTGCAATGCTGGAAGCAGGGCAAATTTCCCATGATCCTTCAGTAAAGCGTTACTCTGATGTGGAGGAAGCATTGAGAGTATTAAAAGACTGAGCAGATATTTCCAGTAAAAAGAACTGTAGAACGTTTGTGACAGTCTGTCAAAATAAGGAAACGGGCACTCAATGAGTGTCTGTTTTTCTTTCTGGCAAGCAAGAAGGCGCCCTGTTTCTTTTGAATTTATGTTCCTAATCTACCTGAACATCGTGACGATGATGGCTATCACCAGCAGGACGAAAATGACCTGCAAGGCCCGGCGGTTGGTATCCTTCATTCTCTCACCTCAGACTATGGCAAAAGAAAAGGTCAGCAGGTCGGTATATCTCCCCGCCGCCCTCGCCGGGTCAGCTACGGCCCTCACTTCCCGGAGGAAGCCCAGATACACCTCATCGGAGCTTACTTCCTCCAGCACCGCCGTCTTTCCGCTGCCACCGGGGTCCACCTGCTCTCCCTTGTAGCTGAGAGCATAGCCGGTACAGTCCCCGGACTCTGCCCTCATCCTGTAGCCGCCCTCGTAGTGCTTTCCGGCATTTACACTGAGCCTCAGGCGGCTGTCCTCAGGTATCACCGAACCCGCTTCTATGCCTATCTGGGCTGTCCCTATTCGTGTCACCGGGTCTATGGCTATGTCGTCCCCGTCTGGTATCAGCACCACATAACTGGGCACCAGCTCCCACTGGGCATAGAGCACCGTGTCCTCCGTAAAACTCACCGTCTCCCTGTCCCCATAGCTTGTGCCGCTGCCATCGGCCTTTGTGTTCCAGCCGGTGAAGCTATACTTCTCCCTGGTAAAAGCGTTTTCCGGGAGCCGGGTAGCCACGCCGTATGTCACAGTCTCCGCCGCCATCTCCCCACTGCCGCCGTTGGCATCGAAGCTCAGGGTGTAGCTCTCCGCCTTCCACTGGGCGTAAAGCTCCAGGTCCCCGCCGGGCGTGACCGTCTCCCTGTCCCCATAGCTGGTGCCGCTGCCGTCGGCCTTAGTGTTCCAGCCGGTGAAGCTGTAGCCCTCTCTGCTAAAGCTGTTGGCCTCCAGCTTTCCGCTCTGGCCGTAGGCTATGGTCTGGCTGCGGCTCTCTCCGCTGCCGTCGTTCTTGTAAAAGCTCACCACATGGTCGGCGTACTTCTGCCACTGGGCGTACAGGGTTGTGTTGCCGTAGAACGTGGCATAGCTCCCGTCACTGTAGCTTGTTCCCCCGCCGTCGGCCCTGGTGTTCCAGCCGGTGAAGTAATAGCCCTCCCTGGTAAAGCTGTTATTGGGCAGCCTTGTGGACTGCCCCTCCGTCACCGTCATGCTGCCCATGCTGCCGCTGCCTCCGTTGGCATCAAAGCTCAGGCTGTAGCTCTTCGGGGCTTCATTCCATATGGCCTTCAGATATACGGAGCCGTACACTGCCGACAGCACCTGTTCCACATTGCCCAGAGGCGGCAGGCTGTACTTGCTCTCGTCGAATTTCCAGCCGCCGAAGACATAGCCCTCCTTCTCCGCCTGGGGCAGGCTGGACATGGGCACGCTGCCTCCGTCCTCTGCATAGGTAGGATATCCGCTGCCGACTATCCTGCCGCCGTCGGCGTTGTAGTTTATGGAGTGGTATGGGGTAAAGGGTACATTGTTCTCATAGTTTATGGTTCCCCACACCCAGAGTCCCGGACGGCTCACGTAATTGTAATCTATCTGCCAGGCTATGCCGGGGTTCTCCGCAAAGGTCTGGGACACCAGGCTCCTGGTGCGCCCGGAGGGGAGCTGCAGGGCTATATCCACCGTGCCCTCTCTGGCATACACATACATGGGATAGCCGGTGCCGTCACCCAGGACCAGGCGCAGCTTGAAGTTATATTCCTTGTCCACCTCTATAGGGCCTGAGGGGCTCCACTCTGCCGTGACTATGGTATTGGGGACATAGTTCACCGCCGTTGTGGGCATGGTGCCGCCGGGCTGGGGGACCATGAACACGGAGTTCACCTGGCTCACAAAGCCCGCCGGTTCTCCATTATTGCTCGCTGCATAAGCGCCGCTGGGGAAGGCCGCCAGCAGGCAGGCGGCGCACAGCATCCCCGCCAGATATTTTCGTATCCGCTTCATCTGTACCTCCTTCTAAATCAGTGCTTATAAAGGTTTCAGCGCCCGGAATTCCGGGCGCTGAATCTGTCATGTTCAGGGCTGTACGTCTATGATTTTAAAGCTGAAGGTCAGGGTGTCGGTGTAGGTGCCTGCGGCCTTGGCGGTGCCCACCTTCACGCCTAT
>CALWWB010000106.1 GCA_944385175.1 uncultured Oscillospiraceae bacterium
CTGCTGGAGAAGGCCGACACCATCATCATCGGCGGCGGCATGTCCTACACCTTCCTGAAGGCCCAGGGCCACGAGATAGGCAAGAGCCTGTTGGAGGCCGACCGTCTGGACTACGCCAGCGAGATGATAGAAAAGGCCAAGGCCAAGGGCGTCAAGTTCCTGCTGCCTGTTGACCATCTCTGCGCCGCCGAGTTCAGCGCCGATGCCGAGGCGGTTGCTGCCGAGGGCGATATCCCTGCCGATATGATGGGCATGGACATCGGCCCCAAGACCATCGAGGCCTACTCCGCCGCCGTCAAGGGCGCAGGCACCATCGTGTGGAACGGACCTATGGGCGTGTTCGAGTTTGACAAGTTTGCCGTTGGCACCAAGGCCATGGCCAAGGCTTTGGCCGAGTCCGGCGCAGTGACCATCGTGGGCGGCGGCGACAGTGCTGCTGCCGTTGAGAAGCTGGGCTTTGCCGACAAGATCACCCACATCTCCACCGGCGGCGGCGCCAGCCTGGAGTTCCTGGAAGGCAAAGAGCTGCCCGGTGTGGCCTGCCTGCTGGACAAGTAAGTGAGACATGTCCCGCCGCCTAACAGGCGGCGGGCTGTAGAAATTAAGAGCTATACATTTTGATGGAGAAAGTACAATGAACAGAAAGTACCGCAAGACCGTTATCGCCGGCAACTGGAAAATGAACATGCTGGCATCTGAGATCAAGCCCTTCATGGAAGAACTGAAGGCCAACCTGCCCAAAACCCGCACCTGCGAGATGGTGCTGTGCGTTCCCGGCGTGATGGTGCCCGCTATGGTAAGGGCCGGCAAGGACTGCAAGGTAGCTGCCGGCGGCCAGGATGTTAGCAGCTTTGAAAAGGGCGCTTACACCGGCGAAGTTTCCGCCAGCCAGCTCTCCGACGTTGGCGCCAAGTACTGCATCGTGGGCCACTCTGAGCGCCGCCAGTATCACGGCGAGGATGACATGCTGATAAACGCCAAGGCGAAGGCCCTGCTGGACAAGGGCATCATGCCCATTATCTGCGTGGGCGAGAGCCTGGAGCAGCGTGAGATGGATCTGACCATGGAGTACGTGGCATATCAGGTGAAGGCCGCCCTCAGCGGCATCGACGCCAGCCAGCTGCGCCGCTGCGTCATCGCCTATGAGCCAATATGGGCCATCGGCACCGGCAAGACCGCTACCGCAGAGCAGGCTCAGGAAGTCTGCGAGGGTATCCGTGCCGTTATCCGTGGCATCTACGGCGCCCGTCCCGCCCGCGCCGTCAGCATACTCTACGGCGGCAGCATGAACGCCAAGAACGCCTATGAGCTTCTGGCCCAGCCAGACATCGACGGCGGCCTCATCGGCGGCGCTTCCCTCAAGCCCGTGGACTTTGCCACCATCATCAAGGCTACCGACCAGGGCTGAGCAAAGCATAAAACTTTTTAAACAAGAAGGAACTTCTATGACAAACAAAGCAGTTCTTATCATTCTTGACGGCTACGGCCTGGCTGCCCCCACTGCGGGCAATGCTATTGCCCAGGCCAAGAAACCCAATCTGGACAGGCTCTTTTCTCAGAACCCCACCAGCAAGCTATCCGCTTCCGGGCTGGATGTAGGTCTGCCTCAGGGCCAGATGGGCAACTCCGAGGTGGGACATACCAATATCGGCGCAGGCCGTGTTGTGTTCCAGATCCTGCCCAAGATGAGCCAGGAGATAGAAAACGGCAAGTTCTTTGAAAACCCCGTGTATATCAAGGCCATGGAGGATGCCAAGGCCAATCATAAGGCTCTGCATATTCTGGGCCTCATGTCCACCGGCGGTGTCCACAGCCACCTGACCCATGTCTTCGGTATCCTGGACATGGCAAAGCAGCGTGGCGTGGAGAAGGTCTATGTCCACTGCTTCCTGGACGGCCGTGATGTGGCCCCCAAGAGCGGCGCAGGCTTTATAAAGCAGCTGAAGGAAAAGTGCGAAGAGCTGGGCAATGCCCGCATCGCCACCGTCCAGGGCCGCTTCTACGGCATGGACAGAGACAAGCGCTGGGACCGTGTGGAGCAGGGCTACAATGCTATCGTCTGCGGCGAGGGTATATCCGATGCCGATCCGGTCCACGCCATTGAGGAGAGCTACGCCCAGGACGTCACCGACGAGTTTGTAAAGCCCGTTGTCTGCTGCCCTGAGGGCGTTATCAACCAGGGCGACAGCGTCATATTCATGAACTTCCGCCCCGACCGGGCCAGGGAAATGACCTGGGCTTTGAACCTGCCTGACTTCGACGGCTTCCAGAGGAAAAAGACCGTGTATCCTCTCAGCTATGTCTGCACCGCCCAGTACGATGAGGCTTTGCCTCTGCCCATAGCCTATCCCCCCGAGGTCATTGAAAATACCCTGGGCGACTACATCAGCGCCCACGGCCTCAAGCAGTTCCGCGTAGCCGAGACGGAGAAGTACGCCCACGTCACCTTCTTCTTCAACGGCGGCGTGGAGAAGCAGACAGAGGGCGAGGACCGCTGCCTGGTGCCCTCTCCCAAGGAGTTTGCCACCTATGACCTGGTGCCAGAGATGAGCGCCAGAAAAGTGGCGGAAAAGTGCGTTGAGGCCATAGCTTCCGACAAGTATGCTCTGGTGGTCTGCAACTTTGCAAACTGCGACATGGTGGGCCACACCGGCGTAATGGAGGCCGCAGTGAAAGCTGTGGAAACTGTGGATGAGTGCATGGGCAAGATCATGGAGGAAGTGGCAAAGCATCCCGATACCGTGCTGCTGGTCACTGCCGACCACGGCAATGCCGACTGCATGTTTGACGAAAACGGCAAGGTGAACACCGCCCATACCACAAACCTGGTGCCCTTTACCGTGTGTAAGGCGGGCATCAGCCTGAAGGACGGCAAGCTTGCAGACATTGCACCCACCATCCTGGACGTGATGGGCCTGGAACAGCCCAAGGAAATGACCGGCGAATCCCTTATCGTAAAGTAAGGGTCCGGCATAATAAACCTGTTTATCATATTTTGAATAGAAGGGAAATTGCTATGATCTATACTACCGAAGTAAAGCATATGTGCCCTGTTGCAAAGGGCGCATACCATGGCCCCGCCCCCATCCCCGAGGAAGGCAAATGGGTTCAGGCCAAGGAAATCTCCGACATCTCCGGCTTCACCCACGGCATCGGCTGGTGCGCTCCTCAGCAGGGCGCATGTAAGCTGACCCTGAACGTGAAGAACGGCATCATCGAGGAGGCCCTGGTGGAGACTCTGGGCTGCTCCGGCATGACCCACTCCGCAGCCATGGCTTCCGAGATCCTCATCGGCAAGACCATCCTTGAGGCTCTCAACACCGACCTGGTGTGCGACGCCATTAACACCGCAATGCGTGAGCTGTTCCTCCAGATAGTTTACGGCCGCTCCCAGTCCGCTTTCTCTGAGGACGGTCTGGCCGTAGGCGCTTCCCTGGAAGACCTGGGCAAGGGCCTGCGCTCTCAGGTGGGCACCATGTTTGCCACCAAGGAGAAGGGCCCCCGTTACCTGGAGCTCACCGAGGGCTATGTCACCAAGATCGCTCTCAACAAGGACGACGAGATCATTGGCTATGAGTTTGTCAGCCTGGGCAAGATGATGGACTTCATCAAGAAAGGCGACGATGCCAATGAGGCAATGAAGAAGGCCACCGGTCACTACGGTCAGTGGGGTGCCGCTGCCAAGTACATAGACCCCCGTCAGGAATAATAAAGGAGGACAAGATAATGGCTCTGTTTGAGAACTACGACAGAAGAATAAACAAGATCAACGGCGTCCTCTCCCAGTACGGCATCGGTTCTGTGGAAGAGTGCAGAGAGATCTGCAAGGCCAAGGGCTTTGACCCCTATGAGATAGTCAAGGGCATCCAGCCCATCTGCTTTGAGAACGCCTGCTGGGCCTACTGCGTTGGCGCTGCCATCGCCATCAAGTCCGGCGTGAAGACCGCCGCCGAGGCTGCAAAGCTCATCGGTGTGGGCCTCCAGAGCTTCTGCCTGGACGGCTCCGTGGCTGAGGACCGCAAGGTGGGTCTGGGCCACGGCAACCTGGGCGCCATGCTCCTCAGCGACGATACCAAGTGCTTTGCCTTTCTGGCCGGACACGAGTCTTTCGCTGCCGCCGAGGGCGCCATCGGTATCGTGAAGAACGCCAACAAGGCCCGCAAGGAGCCCCTGCGCGTCATCCTCAACGGTCTGGGCAAGGACGCCGCTCAGATCATCTCCCGCATCAACGGCTTTACCTATGTCCAGACCCAGTTCGATTACTTCACCGGCGAGCTGAAGATCGTCCGTGAGATCCGCTACTCCGAGGGCGAGCGCGCCAACGTCCGCTGCTACGGCGCCGACGACGTCCGTGAGGGCGTGGCCATAATGCACTCCGAGGGCGTGGATGTCTCCATCACCGGTAACTCCACCAATCCCACCCGCTTCCAGCATCCCGTTGCAGGCACCTACAAGAAGGAATGCATCGAGCAGGGCAAGAAGTACTTCTCCGTGGCCTCCGGCGGCGGCACCGGTCGTACTCTCCACCCGGATAACATGGCTGCCGGCCCTGCTTCTTACGGCATGACCGATACCATGGGCCGTATGCACTCCGATGCTCAGTTTGCAGGCTCCTCCTCCGTCCCCGCCCACGTGGAGATGATGGGCTTCCTGGGCATGGGCAACAACCCCATGGTGGGCGCTACTGTGGCTGTGGCCGTGGCTACCGCCGAGGCTATGAAGTAAGCCGGTATCGCACCGAATAAGGCAATATAAACCAAATCCCGCAGACATAAAGCTCGTCTGCGGGATTTTTGTATCTGAATACCCGGAGTATACTCCGAATTTAGTACCTCTTGAAACTGGAAGCGGGCTGTGGTAGAATAAAAACGATTTAAAGATTTTGTATTTATTGGAGGAAATGATGCCTAAGGTAGCCTATACGGAAGCAGAGCGGCAGTGTATCAGGCAGGAGCTGGTATCTGTCGGGCTGGAGCTGATGGCGGAGCAGGGGCTGCGAGCTACTACGGTAGAACAGATATACAGCAGGGTGGGCATATCCCGCAGCTTCTTTTACAGCTTTTTCCCAACCAAGGAAGATCTTATAATAGAAGCCATCTATCTCCAGCAGCCGAAAGTACTGAAATATGCCGGGGAGCTAATGGCCGTTCCTGAGCTTTCCTGGCGCGAAAAGATGAAGAGCTTCTTCCATGCCTGCTGCGACGGAGATCAGGGTATAGCTATCTTCTCCATGGAGGAACACCAACTGGTTTTTAAGCGTATGACGGAGGAAAGCCGCCGGGTATTCCGTGAAAAGCAGAAAAAGTTTTTCTCTGATATCCTGAAATGCTTTGGCATTGAAGCCGAGTCTGGGGACATCAGTCTGTTTGCAAACCTGTGCCTCTCGGCCATCATAGTCAGGAAAGCAATTCCGGATAAGCTTCCTCTTTTCATTCCGGAAGCCGCCGACCCTATGGCGGAATTTCAGATAAATGCCATTGTTGATTATTTGGAAAGCCTGAAGGTAAGGAGGAATGGGCGGCAATAGTTCAGCCTGAAAGGGGTTTTTATCTGTCCGGATACTGCTCCGGCATATCCGGACAGATTTGTTTTCTGCAAAATAAAGATAAAAAATAAATTTTGTTTTTATTTAAAAACCGGGTCCGTGGACCCGGAAAAAATTATAATCTTCAGGAGGAATTTTTAATGGGACTTTTTGGCAAGCTTTTTAGAGGCCCCCAGGTAGACATGGAAAAAAGTGACGCAAACGCAAAAAGAATGCGGGAGCTGTTCGACCGGGCCGTGGAGAACGGAGATCAGTACAGGATAATCTTTGGATATACCGAGGATGTGGGCTGGTTCAATTACGGCTTTGTCCACGGCAGCAAAACCAAAATAGGCAACCTTATAGTGGGCTGGAATCAAAGCAGCAATACAATAGTGGTGGTGCCCACCGTGCCCGACCTCTCAGCTGCGGGAGAGGCTACATACTACCGGCGCTCCGAAATATTGAAAGCCTACAGAAATAAATATCCCACCGATGCCTTTATCATCTATCCCGACAGAAAGGGCTATATAGGGATTAACGCCTATGACTGGCTGGACGATGAAAAGCTGTATGTCTATGTGGCTCAGGAGGAGGAACTGGCAGCCTTTACGGAATTTTTCATGAAGTCCTTTGCCACAAAATAAAATTGTAATAGCCGAAGCACCGCAGTTAAAGTGCTTCGGCTATTTCTTATGTTCGGCATTCTCCACAGCAGACAGTGATTATATTTTAAATAAACCGGGCCCTGTTGTTCAGCAAAAAATGAAATATATATGCAGATGCCAGATAAAGGACAGGCTCCATATTTCCCAGGGCAGCAGTGCGCTGTACTTCTTTGGAGCTGGGAAAATGTTTTCCCAGCAGCACCCATAGCCCATAGCCGGAGAGGGCGCCCAGGGTATTCATTAGCAGATCATCAATGTCTGAAATGCGGTTTGTGGCCAGTTGGGCAAACTCAATGGAGAGGGAAAGAAGGAAGCCGGTTAGAGTCACCTTGACCGGACTTCTGTAGTTTTCCCATATATAGGGCAGAAGGAAACCCAAAGGTATGAACATCACTATGTTTGTCCAATAGGTAAACAGACCTTCCGACTGAAAAGGCAGCAGAGAGAGATTAGCCTGGCGGACAGCCGCAACAAGCCCGCCCTTCAAAATGATATCCCAGATGGAACCTATACCTGTTATGGAAAAAACCAGCCAGATATAGATCATCAGTACATAGCTCCATAAGTAGTGAACGACTGAGGACTTCCTTCCGCAAAGCAGCCCTGTGAACTGGATCAGGAGTACAGGTCCAAGGGTGAGCAGGACAGAGACAATAAGCATGGAAATCATTATCAGGACTCCTTTCAAAACCTGTGCCATGCTGCATATCCTATCATATTTACCTCACCAAAAGTTTCTGCTATTCTGGAAGAAACCTTTAAATATCTTTAAGACAAACGGAAAAATCTCCGCAGACGCTCACGCTCTGCATCATTGGCCAAGCTTATCTGCTCTCAGCAGCAGGGGAGAGGCTGTGGCCATTGACGGTAAAATGGGCTACCTGGATATCAAGCTCATCCCGCACCTCCACAGTGTAGAAGCAGCTGCTGTGACCCTGCTTCATGCATCGAGCCTCAGCTATGAGTTTTTTCCCTTTGGCGGCAGACAAAAAGTTTACGGATACCTGCTGGGTAACTGTGACCCGGCCGCTGTATGCGTTGGCGGCCACGGCAAAGGCAAAGTCAGCCAGGGTAAAAATGGCCCCGCCCATGGGGGCGGAATTTGCGTTTAAGTGGACGGGCCTGAGTTCCATGAAACAAATTGCGTGGCCCGGTTCCACCCGGTCAATGACGGCCCCGGCTGCCTGAGTGGCAAAACTGTCCGAAGAAAAGCGCTCTCTGATCTGGTCAATATCAGGCATATAACGGCCTCCTTTGGGAAATAAATGAATAGGGAATAGTTAAAAATCCTCCATGCTTGCGCATATCAACCAATGCGCAAAGCAATACCCAAATCGAAGCCCAACAACGCGGGTTCGATTTGGAAAAGGAGGAGCAAGGGAGCGGAGCGGATGGCGTTTTTTATTTACCATAGGAAAATAAAAAACGTCGGAGCAAAGTGGACTTTGCTCCGACGTGGAGGCGCCACCCAGATTTGAACTGGGGAATCGCGGATTTGCAGTCCGCTGCCTTACCACTTGGCTATGGCGCCGTATAGAAGTTATGCGGGCGGAAAGCCCGCATAACTGATTTGATTGGAGCGGGCAACGAGGCTCGAACTCGCTACCTCCACCTTGGCAAGGTGGCGCTCTACCGGATGAGCTATGCCCGCAGATACCTGCAAGAGGACTTGCAGGTGGTGCCTCCGGTCGGAATTGAACCAACGACACGCGGATTTTCAGTCCGCTGCTCTACCGACTGAGCTACAGAGGCGTATAGGTGGTGGGAACAACTGGACTCGAACCAGTGACCCCCTGCTTGTAAGGCAGGTGCTCTAACCAGCTGAGCTATGCTCC
>CALWWB010000107.1 GCA_944385175.1 uncultured Oscillospiraceae bacterium
TCACGATTTTTTACCCCATATATGCCAAATCCCCGGGATTCTCTTCCTGAATCCCGGGGTTCTTTGACAGGCTGAGCGGATGCAAAGGCATCCGCTGTTTGTATTGTATTATCCCTCCACTGCGGCTATCTGGTTTTTTCTCTCTCCTCTGAGAACCATTTCCGGAAGTATATTATTTTCCGATTCGTACAAATAGTTGGACAGGTACTTGAAGCCTTCTTCCGTATCCATCACCGTAAGCTCATGGGTAAAGGCACAGTCGGTACCATAGGCCGGGAACACAGCATCTACCTTTAAAGTCAGGCTTCCATCAGAATTATACCAATAGTCCGTAACATATGGGCTGGGTGTTTTGGGAGTCATATTGTTGTAATATTCCTGTTTTGTGCCCAGGATGTAATAGCCGCCCAGAGATGAGTTGTCATCTGAAAGCCACCGGAGCGTATCCTCGTCCACGTCTATATATCCGTTTATTACACTCTCAAACTGGCTGTAGGGAGCAATATATAGGTCAGTACCGCTTACTTTCTCAAAGCCGGAGATATAGCCCATGCTGTCTCCCGTAAGGGGTGCAGTACCGTAATAGCGGCTGTAGAGCATTGGAAACAGGCAATTGAAATCCAGCTGCCCAAAGTCAGACGCACTCCAGGAACAGGTAAAGAGGTTATTTTCCAGATACGGCTGATCCCCCATATATTTGTTTGCCAGCTGCCTCAGGGTATCGTCATATGCAGTGAGCCGCAGAAATGTATAGGCGTTTCCGTTTACAGCCCAGTCTGCACCGGTGGAGCTGGATTCTCTGGTACATATGAGCCAGCCTTTCTCCGTAAGCTTAAGCTGTGTCAGGGCATATTGGCCTGTAGAATATACGTTTGGGCTGCCGTTTTCATCCCACTCCACAGACACCGTCACTACCGAGGCTACACCGTTTTTATAACACAGATTATTTGCATGGAGTGTGCCGTCAGTATGCACCACGTAATAGCAGGCCTCCCCTTCCACTCCAGCATTTACTGCATTGCCAAAATCTATGAGCGGCTGTGCATTTTGAACGTTAAGGTTCCCAAAATAATCAACAGCCGTATATCCGTTTGCGCCTAGGGCTGACACGATCTGGGAAACGGACTCGCTGGAAAGCACCACATTGGAAGAGCTGCCTTTATCTGCAGCCAAATAGACATCCTTTATACTATCCATAGCAGCCTGAGCGTTGGCCTTGTATTCCTTAAGTTTTGCATCAGATACGGCTTCAAGAGGTATGGCTGTAGTCTCCGGGGAGACATCAGGGGATGCAGCCGCCGGGCTTGCCTCAGATGCCGGTGTCTCTGAGACGGGATTTTGGCTTGGCTCATTCTTGTCCAGACTTGTTAGCCAAGTAACCAAGGCCGCACTTAAAGCAACACATACAAGAAAAATAATCAGTCTTTTATTCATAAAACCCTCCATGGGGATACAGTTATAAACTTGTTTCAGCTGCTGACAGCCTTACCCTAACATAGTTTTGCCCTAATGTCAAATGAAGGGATTTAACAAATACCGTGCCCCGCCTCTTGTATGAGGCGGGGCACAGCCAGTCAAGATGAAATTTGTGATTATTCGCCGTCTTCCCAGTTATGCCAGACGTTCTGGACATCGTCGTTATCCTCGAACATATCCAGCATCTTCTGCATGTTTTTGATATCATCCTCATTGGTGAGCTTGATATATCCGTTCTGGGGCAGCATTTCCACTTGGGCTGAGAGCAGCTTATAGCCCGCAGCGGTAAGGGCATCAGACACGGCAGCCACATCGTCCACTCCGGTGTATACAGTCATGACCTCACCTTCAGCTTCAAAGTCTGAAGCACCGGCCTCAAGAGCGTCCATCATGACGGTGTCCTCGTCAAGTTCTTCGTCCTCATTGTCGATGACTATTACACCCTTCTTGTCAAAGGACCAGGAGACACAGTTAGCAGCGCCCATGTTTCCGCCGTATTTATCAAAGTAGTGGCGCATTTCACCGGCAGTACGGTTGCGGTTGTCGGTCATAGTCTCTACTATGACAGCCACGCCGCTGGGACCATAACCCTCATAGACTATCTTTTCATAGTTTTCGGTATTGCCCGCGCCCATTGCCTTGTCAATGGTGCGCTTAATGTTGTCGTTAGGCATATTGGCGGCTTTTGCCTTGGCAATGACGGCAGCCAGCTTGGAGTTGCTTTTGGGATCTCCGCCTCCGCCCTCCTTTACTGCAACGATCATTTCACGGGCGATCTTGGTAAAAGCCTGGGCGCGCTTTGCATCTGCAGCACCCTTGGTCTTTTGTATGTTGTGCCATTTGGAATGTCCAGACATTATTAACAGCTCCTCTTATGTGCATTGCTTGGTAAAATTATCGAGTGATATTTTACCACAGAGCAGGTGCAATGGCAAGGAAAACTTTACAGGGCTTTGGGTATAAGCAGCAGCCGTCCGGATATATCCTCTCCCAATTCGTTCATGGCGATTATCTGCTCAATGCTGGAATGATAGGTTTTTGCCAGTTCCCACAGGCTTTCCTTCTCTGCCCTGACAAGGGTAACTGTCGGGTATTTATCCGTATCGAAAGCATTTTCTTCATCCAGTTCCACTGCTCCGACTTTTTTTAGCTCCACACTTCCGCTGACCGTACAGGAAAACTCGCCGGAGATATGGGCATCAATATACTGCCCGTCGGGCCTGAGATAGACATCTGCAAGGCGTACGGAGCTCACCTTTATGTTATCCCTGTCGGTCTCTCCTTCCATATTCAGCACCCTGTGCACTGAGGACAAAAGGGAATTTGTATCCCTGTATACTATGTCCAGGCCTATCTGAGCTTTCAGCTTCCCCTGTTCCAGAGAATAGTCCTCCACAAAGACAAAGGCGCTGAGTACATCTGAACAATCCTCTGTTACACTGATGCGCTCATCGGAACTGAGCTTCATTTTTTGCATTCCAGAGACCATGGTGAACTGGCAGCTTTCGGTTGTACAGCTCACCGGCATTTTGTTGCTGTAAACATCTGCCGCATAGCTGAGGCTTCTTTTGCGGCGGCTTACCAGCTGTATCACGGCGTGAATCTCACAATCCAGCGCCTTATCATTACTGATGGTATTGATTATCTCGAAGTAAGCTGATGTCAAAGCTATACTTATAGAGCAGTTGTCCATGCCTTCTTCTCCTATATCTATTATCTGAGAGAAAGGCGTGGAGAACTCTGTTTTTACCGGATAATTCACATCCTCGGACAAATAGCAGAGAGAGACCAAAGCATTGCCCTTTATTATGAGTTTTGTGCCTATAAGCTGATTGTCTGATACAATAAAATCCACTTGCTGAGATACCAAACGGTTGGGGCTGGGCTTGCCGCTGGGGAAACTGAACTGTTCGTTAATTCCAAAGGTTTTTTCGCAGGCGGCATTTGCCAGCACCAACTCACAGCTCTCATACCTGGCATGGAGTCCCTCACTGCAGTCCTCCGGCAGGCAGCTGTCGATGACCAGGTTCTCCTGTTTATAACAGCTCAATTCCCCTGCCAGCTCAAAAGTGACGGAGACTTTTCTGGGATTTACTATCCTGCTTTCGCAGTTTATTATACTCAGCTCTACTTGAGCCACGGTGTCTGCCTGCATTTCCCCAAGCTCATATTCAAGGCTGAAGCCCTTTGTAAGCCGTACGAAAGACACACGGCTCTGGTCTTCGGTGATATACAGCAGCGAGGCTACCGCCTCACCGGATACTGTTACTCCCCGGGAAGTCAGGTCCTTGCTCTTGAGCATCACCCAGCTGTGTACCGAGGCAATACGGCCGATATCGTCGTCTGTATCGGGCACCACGCTTTCCGTGCTCTCCTGCACTCTTTTTGTCTGGTGATATATTTCCCTGTATACGTTTGCCGTTTTATTCTCAAAGCTTATTTCCATACATTTACGCTCCTTGCTGCACAGTTTGTACAGCATATGACATGGGGCCGGGCAATATTACTTCAGGCCAAATTTGGCAAGCAATCTGGAGAGAAATCTGGGCAGCTTAAAAATGTATACCTTCATATCCTCATACCTCCTGTCAGCAGCAGCGGATAAACCATATGCCTGCGCCAATAAGTACCGCCGCAAGAATAAACCACCAAAAATCCGTGGGCAGGACAAGAGACAAAAATATCACAACACCTGCAATTATTGCCCCGCAGCCCCAGTAATTTTTGTGCCCCTTACGCATAAAGCTCTCCCCCCGCCGATGTATTCTCTACATCATACGCAGGGGGAGAGCTTTTTAGACTTTATTTTTTCTGTGCTAGATGAAGCCGCCTGATACTCACGCTTCAGTTCTGCTCCTTAAGTTCCCAGGATTTGTGCTGGGCGCTGAGCTCATAGAGCCTGACATATGATCTATAGCGGCTCGGCATCAGCTTGCCCTGTTCCAGGGCCTCCGTCACGGCACAGCCAGGTTCTTTCAGATGGGCACAATCTGTAAAGCGGCAGCAGCCTATGTAAGGTTCAAAGTCAATAAAGTCATATTGCAGGCGCTCCTTCGGTATCGGATTCATCATCTCCACATCAAAGGAGGCAAAGCCCGGGGTATCGGCCACATAAGTGCCGTCTCCCAGCGAATAGAGCTCCACATGCCTGGTTGTGTGCCTGCCTCTGCCCAGCTTTTCGCTGACTTCACCGGTAGGAATTCTAGCCTCCGGTAAAAGCCGGTTCAGAATACTGGATTTCCCAACTCCGGAATTTCCGGTGAAAGCACATATCTTGCCGCGGATAGCCGACATGAGTTCTTCCATGCCTTCTCCGGTTTCTGCGCTGGTGCGTATTACGGGAAAGCCGGAGGAAGAATAGATGTTATAGAGGCACTCCCCCAGGTCAATATCCGCCTTATTGACGCAGACGATAAGACTGCACCCGGCCTCCTCTGCAATAACGGATACCCGGTCTATCAGGAAGGGGTCGGTGATCGGGTTGGTGTTGGCTGCAATAAACACCATTGCATCGATATTTGCCACAGCCGGGCGGACAAACCAGTTCCGCCGCGGCTGCACCTTGTCTATGCGTCCCCTGCCCTGGGGGTCAAGGCTGCACTGTACCCTATCCCCAACCAAAGGCGATGTGCCGTCCAGGCGAAAGCGGCCTCTGGCTTTGCACTCCAGAATGCCCTGATCGGTACTCACGTAGTAAAAGCCGCTGAGGGCTTTGGAGATAACTCCCTCTGTCATAGGCTGCTCAGCCCTCCGGGCCGGAGGACACTCGAAGATATATCTTGGAGTGCTCCTCAATGTCGGTAAAGGCATCTATACTCTGACCTATGACAGTTCCCGCATCCAGATCACTGCGAACGAATTCGGAACTGCCGAAGCTGAGGCCGCAGCTCTCCAGCTTGGATATTGCCGCGCTCTCGGAGAGGCCGATTAGGTTAGGCATCTGCACATAGCTAATGTTCGGTCCGGCGCTGACCGTCACATATACGGTGGAGCCGGAGCTCAGCTGCTCATTGGCAGCGGGACTGGTGCTTATTACATAGTCCTTAGTCACACTGTCGGAAGTGGCATTTTCTATATCCACCAGAAACCCGGCCTGCTGCAGGCGGTTCGTGGCCTCCCGGTAATCCATATTGACCACATCCGGCACTGGGCTGAATACCATGCCGGTACTGACGCTCAGCTCCACTTCAATTCCCTCCGGAGTTATCATCATACTTCTTCCCGGGTCAGGGTTCTGGGAGAGTACAAGCCCGCTCTCATTCTCTGTATCTATCACATATACCACATTGAAACGGTACAGAGAGGCCAGCTCTGCATTATTTACTATAGATTCGTAATTGCTGCCGGTAAAGTCAGGCAGCTCAACACGTTCGGCCGGAGCAAAAATCTCGTCCAGCCAGAAGTCCCAAAGGAAGACAAAGAGTGCAATACTCAGCACCAGCGCTCCCAAAGCTCCTGTGGCAAAGGTCACCCTATGGGCCCGTCTGCGTCGGAAATAATATTTGTCCCGGGACAGCTCGCTTACAGAACGCACAGGCACAACTGCCGGGCTGGGCTCCTGCTGTTCCTTATCCTCCTCGGCCTTAAGCTGAGCCTGGGTAAAGTTTTCCAGTGCATCCAGCAGCTCCGAGGCGGACTGATAGCGTTCCGGCAAATCGGCACACATGGCTTTCAATGTGATGCTCTCAAATTCCTCCGGGATATCCGGAACTATTTCCCTGGGCATGACAGGTTTGTCATTCATGTGCTTTACCGCAATCTCACCAATACTGTCCCCTTCGTAGGGCTTTTTTCCGGTGAGCATTTCATACATCACAACGCCCAGAGAATATATATCACTTCTGGCATCAGGGCAGTCTCCCCTGGCCTGTTCCGGAGCAATATAATGGATAGAGCCTATGGCCTGTCCATTTTCCTCGTGCATCTCGTTTTCCAGCGCAGCTATGCCGAAATCTCCGATTTTTATTGTGCCGTCCTTCAAAAGCATAATGTTTTGAGGCTTTATATCCCTGTGGATAATACCTCTCTCATGGGCATGAGAGAGAGCCTTTGCCATCTGCTTTGTGAAGTGCAGTGCTTCACGCCAGGGCACTGCGCCCCGCTTGTCCATATACTGTCTTAAAGTAATACCATCCACCAGCTCCATAACTATGTACTCCATAGCGTCGCTGTGGCTCACATCGTATACGGCTACGATGTTGGGATGGGAAAGCATGGCAACGGCATGGGACTCGGCACAGAAACGCTGGCGGAATTCGTCATCAGCGGCCATGTCGTCCCGCATGATCTTGACCGCCACATAACGGTTCAGGCGATGGCAAAGCGCCTTGTACACAACGGCCATGCCGCCCTCTCCGATGACTTCCAGGATCTCATAACGGTCATCCAGAAGCTTGCCAATGTATTTGTCGGTATTAGGCATAGTTTTCTCCAATCTGGGATTTTACTTCATCACAGCAAGAACGGTGACATTATCCCGGGCGCCCCGCTTCAGAGCCTTGCTCATCAGGGAGCGGCATATGAGCTCCGGGTCTTGGTACTCATTGGCGTAATCCAGCATCTCCAAATCCGTGACCATATTCGAGAGGCCATCAGAACAGAGCAGCAATATATCTCCGCTTTGCAGAGTAAACTCAAAATAGTCGGATTCCACATCGGCTTCCGAGCCCAGCGCCCTGGTTATCACATTGCGCTGGGGATGGCTTCTGGCCTGCTCCTTGGTTATGGCCCCGAACTCCACCAGCTCTTCCACCAGAGAATGGTCCCTGGTTATCTGATAAATACTGTTGGAGCTGTGGGAGATGTGATAAGCTCTGCTGTCTCCAACGTTTATAATATAACCATTACCATTGCCATTTATCACTCCGCCCACTATGGTGGTGCCCATTCCCTTATAGGCATCGTCGAATTGGGAGTATTCATAGGATACGGAATTTGCCTCAGCACAGGCGCTCTGCAGCACGGTCTTATAGTCTATGGGACGCTTGGTACGTGATGTAAGCTTTGCATATATATATGACACAAAAGCTCTGTTGGACAGACGGCTGGCCAGTCCTCCGGCTTTTGCCCCGCCCATACCATCACAGAGAGCCACAATGAGGCTGTCCTTGGCAGTGCAGCTCTCAATAATAAAACTGTCCTGATTGTCCTGCCTGACTCGTCCCTTGTCAGTAAGTCCAAAACTTTTCATCTTTTCCTCGCTTTCGCCCGTATGTTCGGGCAATCCTCAGCTTTTCTGCATTTTCCTGCGCAGCTGTCCACAGGATGCCTCCACGTCTCCGCCCAACTTTCTGCGCACAGTGACATTTACTCCCGC
>CALWWB010000108.1 GCA_944385175.1 uncultured Oscillospiraceae bacterium
AGAGCATGGATGCCCTCAAAGATGGCAACCTCATCCTTTTTGAGCCTTATGGATTTGGAGGGCTCCTGCACTCTCATCCGCCGGGAGAACTCGTACTTGGGTATGAACACCCGCTCCCCCCGGCTCAGCATTTCAAAGTGCCTGTTCAGCAGCTCCATGTCCACGCACAGGGGAGACTCCAGGTCCAGCTGTCCGTCGGCGGTGCGGGGGCTGTTCTCGTCTATGGTCTTGAAGTAGTCGTCCAGAGCCACATAGTGGGTGTTTATTCCCCGGCGATTCAGCTCCTCGGCTATCTTCATGGAGGTGGTGGTCTTGCCGGAGCCGGAGGGGCCGGAGAGCAGCACTATGGGGCTGCGGTTGCGGTTGGCTATTATCAGATCTGCGGCCTGCTCCACTTTCCGGCGGTAGATCTCGTCGCTCTCGGCCATGAAAGCTACGGGATCAGATACGGTTTTGAAGTTGATGTCTTCCAGCTGGTATGTCATGCTCGATCCTCCCGGGGTAGAAATTCCCTGTAAAATTCGCCTATCCTTATTTTATCTCTGCAAGTCTTGTCTATATGCTCTATATATTCCAGGGGGTACTTGGGGGCCATAAGGCGGATGTTCCGCCCATGGTCCGGGCGTATCAGCTTGGTGGAGCCGCCGCCCCCCAGGGCGAGTATGCTGCAAAGCTCCTCCATTATGCAGATGTTGTACAGGTTCACATAGCCGGGCTTTGTCCAGCCCAGGTTCTCAAAGCCACCGGACATGAACTTCTGCCGGTAGAGATAGTATGGGGCATATCCGTGCCCACGCAGAAGCTCCCCGGCGGTATCCAGCATGGCGGAGACTTCCTCCGCCGAGGGGATGGCGCTGCCCTCCAGTGTGATGCGGGAGCCTTTCTTCAGCGAAAGGGTATGTACCGTGACGTTCTCCGGCTCCAGGGAGAGCACCTTCTCCAGGCTGCTTTGAAATCCGGTGGCGCTGTCCCCCGGCAGCCCTGCTATCATATCCATGTTCACGGCAAAGCCCCCCACCTTCCGCACCAGCTCCAGGGCCTTTATGATGTCCTCAGCCGTGTGCCTGCGGCCGATAAGCTCCAGCACCGAATCTTCCATGGTCTGGGGGTTCACGCTGAGCCTGTCCACTCCGTAGGAGCGCAGTACCTGCAACTTGTCCTCCGTGATGGTGTCCGGCCTTCCCGCCTCCACGGTGTATTCCCTCAGGGCGGACAGGTCCAGCTCCTCCTCCAGCCAGCTGCACAGTTCATCCAGCTGTCCGGCGCTGAGAGTGGTGGGGGTGCCTCCCCCCATGTATATGGATACAACCCTGAGCCCCAATTCTCGTATCTGCTCCGCCGTGGCCTTCAGCTCCTTATGCAATGCGGCGTGGAAGGGCTCTATCAGCTTCATGCTCTTTTCTACCGACTGGCTCACAAAGCTGCAATAGGCGCAGCGGGTGGGACAGAAGGGTATGCCCACATAGAGGCACACGTCCCTTATCCCCAGGGAGGCGGCGGCCTTCATTGTCTCCCGCCCCGTGTCCAGGCACAGGGCCGCCCGCTCCGGGCTAACATCGTATTCTTTTATGAATTGTCTCAGGGCCTGCTCCTCATCCATGCCGGAGGAGAGTTTTGCCTCCAAAAGCTTCCCCGGCCTCACTCCCGTGAGGGCGCCCCAGGCGGGCTTTTTCACCCCGCTTTTCAGAGCCGCCCGGTACATGGCGTTTTTTATGAGCCGCTGGCGGATGCGGTCTGCCTCCAGCTCCTCCGACTCCGGAGGTATCTCCGCCGAGGCCCGGCCACGGAACAGCTGCCCGCCCAGATACAGGGAACAGACGGCTGTGGTGCGGCGGCTTCCCGCACCGAGGCTCAGTTCCAGCCGGTTCCCCTCCGGTGCACCCTGGGGATACTCCGGCCTCTCCTGGGGGAACATGGTCAGCAGCATCTGCTCGGCGGCGTATTTATAATCGTGCCCTTTAAAATACAGTTTCATATGACCCTCTGAGAAAATTGATAATCGTTATTATAACATTAAAACCCGTCATAAACAACAATCTATAGCTGAGTATAAGGCATAATGTTAACAGATTACTGCAAAAAATCTTTAATAAACTGAAAATAATATTGGAAATTTCCACCGATTTGTTGTAATATATAGACAAGAGTATTAACATAGGGGTAAATTTAAAATGTATGAGATAGGAGAAAAGATCATATACGGAGAAAACGGCGTATGCACTGTGGAAAAAATCGCACCTCTGGAGTCGGGCGGCGACAAGCTGTATTATTATCTCACCCCCCTTATAGGCAGCGGTACCTATTTCACCCCGGTAGATTCCAAGGCATTTATGCGCCCGGTGATGAGCCGGGAGGCGGCAGAGGCTTTCATAGACTCTATCCCCCATATCGCGCCTGCCATCTGCACAGACAACCGCTTCAACCATGTGGATGCCTTTTATAAGGAACTCTTCAAGCAACATACCTGCGAGGCTCTGGTGAGCATTGTCAAGGGGCTGCGCAACCGCATGGCTCAGCGCAAGACCAAGAGCAGCCGGGCAGAGATAATCATGAAAAGAGCCCGGGACATGCTCCATGGGGAGCTGGCCACCGCCTTGGGCATGGAAGTGGCGGAAGTGGAGGAATACATATCCAGCCGCCTGGACGGCAGGAACTGAAAAAGCAAAAAAATCCCCTGGGACCTGGCGGTGCACCGCAGATCCCAGGGGATTTCTGTATCTGTTGTCAGCCCTTTCCGAAGCCCCGGAGAAACTGTCGGGTGCGCTCCTCGGTGGGGGCGCCCAGCACCTGCTCCGGCGGGCCCTGTTCCACGATGACGCCGCCGTCAATGAACAGCACCTGATCGGACACTGCCTGGGCAAAGCCCATCTCATGAGTAACCACCACCATGGTCATGTTCTCCCGGGCCAGCTGGCGTATGACGTTCAGCACCTCGCCGGTGAGTTCCGGGTCCAGAGCGGAAGTGGGCTCGTCGAAAAACAGCACGTCCGGAGTGAGGGCCAGGGCCCGGGCTATGGCCACCCGCTGCTGCTGTCCGCCGGAGAGCTGGTGGGGGTAATAGTCCAGCTTATCCCCCAATCCCACGCGGCGCAGCAGCTCCACGCTCTTTTCCTCTATGGCCCGGAGCTGAGCTTTCCGGTCCTCCTTGCCCTTGGCCCTGAGCCGTGGGGCCAGGGACACGTTCTGCAAGGCGGTGTACTGGGGAAAGAGATTGAAGCTCTGGAACACAAGGCCGAAGTGAAGCCGGTTTTCCCGTATCTGGGCGGCCTTCAGTTCCCTGCCGGCACTGCCGTCAAAGAGGACGTGACTGCCGCCGTCGTCGTTTATGGCTATTCTGCCGGCGCTGGGCATTTCCAGGAAGTTGAGGCAGCGGAGCAGTGTGGTCTTGCCGCCGCCGGAGGGGCCGATGATGGAGAGGGTCTGGCCCTTCTCCAGGGAGAAGCTTATTCCCTTCAAAACCTGGAGCTGGTCAAAATTTTTATGGAGATCGGTAACTTCAAGCAAAGCCATGGCGCAGCCCCCTTAAACCTTGAAATAGTCCAGCTTCTTTTCCAGCCAGCCGAAGAGTATGGTCAGCAGGCCGTTGAAAGCCAGATAGTAGACGGCGGTGAAGAACAGGGGCCAGATAAGTCCGGAGGACTTTATAAAGGCCTGTCCGTTCCACATCACCTCGTATACGGAGATGACCCGAACCAGAGAGGTGTCCTTCACCAGAGTGATGATCTCGTTGCCCATGGGGGGCACGATGCGCTTTATAACCTGGAGCAGAGTCACCTTGAAGAAAATCTGGGTGCCGGTCATGCCCAGTACCTGCCCCGCCTCCTTCTGACCACGGGGTATGCTCTCAATGCCGCCCCGGAATATCTCCGAGAAATAGCAGGCGTAGTTGAGGATGAAAGCTGCCATGGCTGCGGCAAAGCGGCCGGAGGAGCCGGTGCCCCAGATGTTGTAGCCCAGCATGCCGGGGGCATAGTATATAAGCAGCAGCTGTATCATCAAAGGGGAGCCCCGGAATATCCACACCACGGTGCGCACAAAGCCGCTGAGGGGCTTGAAGCTGCTCATAGAGCCGAAGGACATTATAAGCCCCAGGGGTATGGCCCCCAACAGGGTGAGTGCGAAGATCTCCAGGGATTTGACGAAGCCCTCGTTCAGGCTCATTACAACGGTCTGGAACATGGCTGACCTCTCTTTATATGTATAAGGTAAAAAGTTTCAAGACAGTCCGCAAGCAGAGGGAGATTTGCACTCCCTCTGCTTAACGATTTAGCAAGCTATTTTATTATACAGGAACTTTCCTTATTCTGCAACTATGGATTCCTGC
This sequence comes from uncultured Oscillospiraceae bacterium, assembly GCA_944385175.1. GTDB lineage: Bacteria > Bacillota > Clostridia > Oscillospirales > Oscillospiraceae > Limivicinus. Next base: position 4,325 of record CALWWB010000108.1, read on the forward strand.
ACGCCGTAGACAGTGGCAATCTCCTCCACGGTGCCCTCGGCAAAGGCGGCGGCATAGAACTCATTGAAGGCGGCGGCCAGGTCGCTGCCCTTGCGGAAGCCCACACCGTAATTTTCTTCGGTGAGGGAGACGGTGTAAGTGAGCTGGTCGTAGCTGGTGCCCTCGCCTATCATGGCGCCGGCCATGAGCAGGTCGATGACGCAGGCGTCGGCGGTGCCGGCGGCCACATTCATCAGGGCGTCGGCCTGAGTGGGCACGGCGGTGTAGTCCTCAAGGCCCAGATCTTTCACCGCGGACTCACCGGCGGAACCGGCCTCCACGGCAAAAGCCAGCTCGCTGAGGCTCTCCACGCCCTGGTACTGGTCGGCTACCTCGGCCTTTACCACCACCACCTGGGCATTCTTGCAGTAGGGATTGGAGCACTCCATGGAATTGAGCACCTCATCGGTGAGGGTCATGCCGTTCCATACGGCGTCAATGCTCTTGGAGTCCAGTTCCAGGATCTTGTTGTCCCAGTCGATCTCGATAAACTCCACGGAAACACCCAGGCTCTCGGCAAAGGCCTTGGCCATGTCGGCGTCAAAGCCTATCCATTCGCCGTTGGCATCCTTGTAGTCCATGGGGGCAAAGTCGGTGATGCCTACGATGAGGCTGCCCTTGCCCTGGACATAGGCCAGGTCGCTCTCGGCAGCAGCGTCATCGGCAGGAGCTTCGGCGGCGTCATCGGCAGTATCGGCAGCGGGCTCGCTGGAGCCGCCGCAGGCGCAGAGGGCAAATACCATGGAAAGGGCAAGCAGAAGTGCAAGTATCTTTTTCATTTTTCAAATCCTCCATACAGGTTTTTATCACAGCAGTATAATAACACATTAGCGAGATAAAGCAAGAGGAATTTTGCGTGTTGCTGTGCAATTTATGCACAGCAATTCGAGGGAATGGGGCTTTAATTCCTATTAAACTTATGGTATATTGCAACGGTAGGAAATAAAAGCAAAAGGAGGCGAAGTGCTTGAATATAACCAGCAAGGGGCGCTACGCTTTGCAGGTGATGCTGGATCTGGCCCAGCACCGGGAGGAGGGCTTTATCTCCCTGAAGACTGTTGCCGACCGCCAGGGCTACTCCATGAAGTATCTGGAGATGATAGTGGGGCAGCTGAAAAAGGCGGAGCTGCTCAGCAGTACCCGGGGCAAGGAGGGGGGCTACAAGCTCAACCGGCCGCCCGAGGATTACACCGTGGGGGAGATACTCCGCTGTATGGAGGACAATCTGGCCCCCGTGTCCTGCATCAAGTCCGGCGGTATCTGCTGCGAGCTGGCCGGGGTGTGCATGACCGCACCCATGTGGAGGGAGCTGGATGACATCACCAACGGCTATCTGGATACGGTCACTCTCAGCGACCTGCTCACCGGTGAAAAGTGGAAAAAGCCCATTGACAAATGAAAGCACTGTGATATAATTCCCAGTAGAATAATAGGAAATGGAGATATAAATATGTTCGTTTATGCCGATAATGCAGCCACCACCAGCGTCAGCAAGACAGCGCTGAACGCCATGCTGCCCTACCTCACAGAAAATTACGGCAACCCCTCCAGCCTCTACGGCTTTGCCCAGAAGGTGACTGAGGCTGTGGCCCAGGCCAGAGCCACTGTGGCCGAGTGCCTGGGTGCTGCCAGCCCCCGGGAGATATACTTCACCTCCGGCGGCAGCGAGGCGGACAACCAGGCCATCATGTCTGCGGCCAGGGTGGGGGCGCGCAAGGGAAAGAAACACCTGATATCCACCAAGTTTGAGCACCACGCCGTGCTCCACACCCTCAAGCGCCTGGAAAAAGAGGGCTTTGAGGTGACGTTGCTGGATGTCCATGAGGACGGCGTTGTGCGCATTGAAGACTTGGCGGCGGCCATCCGGGAGGACACCTGCCTGGTAACCATCATGTTCGCCAACAACGAGATAGGCACCGTCCAGCCTGTGGAGGAGATCGGCGCCCTCTGCCGGGAGAAGGGTATCCCCTTCCACTGCGACGCAGTTCAGGCCGCAGGCCACATGCCCATAGACGTGGAGAAAATGAATATAGACATGCTGTCTATTTCCGGCCACAAATTCCATGCCCCCAAGGGCGTGGGCGCCCTGTACGTGCGCAAGAACATCCCCCTTTTCAATCTCATAGAGGGCGGAGCCCAGGAGCGGGGCAAGCGGGCCGGAACCGAGAATGTGGCCGGTATCGTGGCCATGGCCGCAGCTCTCAAGGAGTCTGTGGACAATATGGAAGCCGACAGCAAGAAGATGTGCGCCATGAGGGACAAGCTCTTTGCCGAGCTTTCCAAGATACCCCACAGCAAGATAAACGGCAGCCTGGAAAAGCATGTGCCCGGCACGGTGAACATGTGCTTTGAAGGTATAGAGGGGGAGAGCCTGCTGCTGATGCTGGATTCCAAGGGCATCTGCGCCTCCTCCGGCAGCGCCTGTACCTCCGGTTCACTGGACCCCAGCCATGTACTGCTGGCACTGGGACTGCCCCACGAGGTGGCCCATGGCTCCCTGCGCCTGTCCATAGGGGAGTACAACACTATGGAGGAGATAGATTATATCTGCCAGGTGGTGCCCCAGGTGGTGGAGTATCTGCGGAATATGTCCCCCGTGTGGGATGAACTGGAGAAGGGCCAGAGGCCCCATCTGATATAAATTTAAACAGAGAAAACGAATTGCAACAGGAGGAATAATATAATGGCACTTTACAGTGATAAGGTCATGGATCATTTCCAGAACCCCAGGAACGTGGGTAAGATGGACGATGCCGACGGTATCGGTGAGGTGGGCAACGCCAAGTGCGGCGACATCATGCGCATGTATATAAAGGTAAAGGACGGCATTATCACCGACTGCAAGTTTAATACCTTTGGCTGCGGTAGCGCCATAGCCACCAGCTCCATGGCCACCGAGCTTATCAAAGGCAAGCCCGTGGAGGAGGCTTTGCAGCTTTCAAACCAGGCTGTGGTAGAGGCTCTGGACGGTCTGCCCCCACAGAAGATACACTGCTCCGTGCTGGCCGAGGAGGCCGTACAGGCGGCGGTGAAGGACTACTACGATAAAAACGGCATAGCCTACGACCCGGAGAAGTTCAAGGTCCACAGATGTGAGCACTGCTCCGACTGAGAAAAGTTCATAACCATACCAAAGGCCGGCTGTAAACACAGCCGGCCTTTACAGCTTGTCAAAAAACTTTCCAAGCGCCCGTGAATACGGTATAATAGAGGCCGGGGTGAAGAGATGGAAAGCTGGAG
>CALWWB010000109.1 GCA_944385175.1 uncultured Oscillospiraceae bacterium
GTCTATTGAAAAAGGCCGCGCCTATTTCCGGGCGCTGGGTATTGAGGACAGAGTCCAGGAGTTTACCGTCTCCTCCGCTACGGTGGAGTTGGCCGCTCAGGCTCTTGGCGTTGAGGGAGCCCGCATTGCAAAGACCCTCTCTTTCAAAACGGATGAGGGCTGCATGCTCATCCTTGCCGCAGGAGACGCCCGCATCGACAACCGCAAGTTCAAAGACAAATTCCACATGAAGGCCAAAATGCTCTCCGCCGAGGAGGTGCAGGAGCTGGTGGGCCACCCCGTAGGCGGCGTGTGCCCCTTCGGCTGCAACGAGGGCATCCCCGTATACCTGGATGAAAGTCTCAAGCGTTTTACCACGGTGTTCCCCGCCGTGGGCAGCGCCAACAGCGCCATCGAGCTGAATCTGGATGAGCTGTTCAGATACTCCAAGGCTCTGGAGTGGATAGATGTATGCAAACTGCCTGAACAGTAAAAATACAGTCAGCTTATAATTTCACACATAATGAAGGGTCCCGACGGAAAACCGCCGGGACCCTCTTTTGCTTTTCATAGCGGGGCCTGTGGGCCAGACCCTCCTATGTAACTATGGCTTCATGCCAGTTTGGTTTTATACCAGTTTCTTGAACTCGTCTGCCACAAACTGCACCTTGGGTCCGATGATTATCTGCACGGCAGTCTTGCCCGGGCGGATGACGCCGGCGACGCCGGTGGCCTTGATGGCCTTCTCATCTACCAGCAGGCGGTCTTTGACCTCCAGACGCAAACGGGTGATGCAGTTGTCCACGCTCTTGATGTTGCCCGCTCCGCCTACGGCAGCCAGCAGGGCCTTGGCCAGCTCGGCATAGTTGCTGTTGGAGAGCTCTATCTTAAGCTCGGCGGAGTTGTCGTCATCCTCACGGCCCACAGTCTTCAGATCCATCTTGATGATGATGATGCGGAAGATAAGGAAGTAGACCACGAAGAAGGCCAGGCCGATGGGTATCAGCAGCAGGGGATTCATGGCAAAGGGGGCCTTGAAGGACAGGAACCAGTCAACAAAGCCTGCGCTGAACTGGAAGCCTGCACGGATGGGCAGGGCCGCCACGATAGCCACGGAAATGCCGGTGAGAACGGCGTGGGTGAAGTAGAGGACAGGAGCAAGGAACATGAAGGAGAACTCCAGGGGCTCGGTAACGCCGGTGAAGAAGGAACAGAGAGCGGCGGAGAGGAGTATGCCTCCGGCTACCTTCCTCTTGGTGGTTTTGGCAGTGGTGTACATTGCCAGAGCAGCAGCGGGGAGACCGAACATCATCACGGGGAAGAAGCCCGCCTGATACATACCGGTCTGGCCAAGGACGCCGCCTTCAACAGTACCCCAGAACTTGCCGATATCGCTGATGTTGGCCACGTCAAACCAGAACACGCTGTTGAGGGCGTGGTGCAGTCCAACGGGGATGAGCAGACGGTTCAGGAAGCCGTAGATACCTGCGCCGATGGCGCCCAGGCCGATGATGCTCTCGCCCAGCCAAACCAGGGCGTTATAGACAACGGGCCATACGAAGTAGAGGGGGATGCAGGCTATCAGAGTGAAGACCACCGTCATAATCGGGACGAAACGGCGGCCGCCGAAGAAGCCCAGGAAGTCCGGCATCTTGGTCTGATAAAACTTGTTGTAGCACCCGGCGGAGATAAGGCCGCAGGTGATGCCTATGAACTGGTTGTTGATTTTACCGAAGGCAGCGGGGACTTCCTCGGTGGGAACACCCATCACCACGGACAGCACACCTGCGCTGAGCATGGTCTGAATGGTGAGCCAGGAGATAATAGCAGCCAGTGCCGAGGTGCCCTCCTGATCCTTGGACATGCCGATGGCAACACCAAGGGCAAACAGGATGGCCATGTTGTCGATAAGGATACCGCCTGCCTTTATAAGCAGCATGGCGATAAGGCTGTTGGCGCCCCAACCTGCGGGGTCTATCCAGTAACCTATACCCATTAGTATGCCGCCTATGGGCAGGCAAGCCACGGGAAGCATCAGGGACTTTCCTAGTCTCTGCAGGAATCTCATCATTTGATTGTTCCTCTCTTTCCTAATTTAATTTTTCATGTCTCATGTTTCTGTCTATCAGCAGGGGCAGGCCGGCCCACAGTCTGCCCGTAATGCTACTAAGAGGGTTTCAGAGGTTAGCCTTCAGGAAGGCTTCCAGAGCGTCGGCGGCGGCGTCTTCATCCGGACCGTCGAAGGCCATGGTGATCTCCATGCCCTGTTTGACTGCCAGCCGCATAACGCCCATTATCCGTTTTGCGTCCACGGCAGCGCCGCCGCCTACGGATATGGTGACTTTACAGGCGCACTTGGCGGCCTCCTTCACCAACAGCCCTGCGGGGCGGGCGTGTATGCCCAGGGGATCGGTAATTACATACTTGACTTCCTTCATTTTTCATGCCTCGCTTTCGCAAACTTTTTTCCTAAGCGCCAAAATTTTTCCGGGGGAAACGGAAAGCTCGTCATATCCCATTTCCAGGAATGTATCCGTCAGGCTCAGATCTGCCCCCAATTCTCCGCAGATACCGGCCCAGATGCCCTCGGCATGGGCGTTTTCCGCAATAGTCCGCAGCAGGGAGAGTATGGCCGGATGGTGGGCGTCATGGAAAGCCTCCAGCTTGGCGTTCTGGCGGTCTATGGCCAGAGTGTACTGAGTCAGGTCGTTGGTACCCACGCTGAAGAAAGATACCTCTTTAGCCAGCTCCCGGCTGATTATGGCGGCGGCTGGGGTCTCTATCATAATACCCAGCTCCACCTCGCCGAAGGGGATGTTCTCAGCATATAGCTCGCTCTGTATCTTACGGCAAAATTCCTTTATCTGTCTTACCTCGTCCACAGATATTATCATTGGGAACATGGCGCTCACCGGTCCATGGACGGCGGCCCGATATATAGCCCGCATCTGGGGTCTGAAGATGTCCTCTCTGGTCAGACAGATGCGTATGCCTCTATAGCCCAAAGCCGGGTTCTCCTCATGCTCCAGGCCGAAATAGTCGGCCTGCTTGTCGGCGCCGATGTCCAGAGTGCGGATCACCAGGGGACGTCCGTTTAGCTGCTCCGCCACGGTTTTGTAGGCTTGGTAAAGCTCCTCCTCAGTAGGGAAATTGTCCCTGCCCAGATAGAGGAATTCGCTGCGCATGAGGCCCACGCCCTCGGCATCTCCCTCCAGGGCGTAGCGCACATCCTGAGCCGAACCGATGTTGGCGCAGAGCAGGACCTTTTTCCCGCTCTTACTCACGCTGGGCTTACCCCTGTACTTGTCCAGCTCCGCCTTGTAGGCCATGGCCTTGCGGAGTTTTTCCACCATGGAACTGACCACGGCGGGGTCGGGGTCTATATAGTAACGGCCGTCATAGCCGTCCACAATCATCAGCTTTCCGTTTATTTCCGGTGAGATGGAGATATCCGCCTGGACCAAAGTGGGTATATTCATGATACGTGCCAGGATGGCGGTATGGCTGTTGGCGGAACCCTGGCGTGTGACGAAGGCCAGAATCTTGTCCTTGGGCAGCTGCACCGTCTCGCTGGGGGTCAGATCCTCGGCCACAAGAATTCCGGGCTCATCCATGCGAAAACCTGTGTGGCCGCCGCAGAGTATATCCACCAGGCGGCGTGCCATGTCCTTCACGTCCACGGCCCTGGCCTTCATGTACTCGTCATCCATTGCGGCAAAGGCCGCGCTGAAGGCGTCGCCGGCATCATGGGCGGCTTGAGCTGCACTTGCGCCTCCGGCTATCATATCCTGGGCGCTTTCAATAAAATCCAGGTCATCCAGCATCATGATCTGGACGTCCAGTATCATTGCCTGTTCTTCTCCTATTTCAGCGCTGGTTTTTTCAAAAAGCTTTGTGAGCTGTTCCCTGGCGGTCTCCAGTGCAAGATTGAATTTCTCAAGCTCAGCCTTACTGTCGCCGCAGGAGACAGGCAACTCGCACTGATGGGGATCATAAACATAGGCCTTGCCAATGGCTACTCCGGAAAAAACCGGGCGGCCGAGTCCTTCCAGCATCTCCACATCCTCCTTTTACTTAACAAGCCCCAGCACTGTATCCCCGGCTAAAACGCTCTTGCCTGTGTAGCTGTTGACAGACTGATAGTCCGCAGTATTGCAGATCACCATAGGGGTGATTGTATCATATCCGTCAGCAGCCACAGCTTCCCGGTCAAACTCTATAAGGAGCTGGCCTTTTGCAACATGCTCGTCGGTATTGGCAAAGGTCTTGAAATGCTTGCCTTTAAGGGCCACCGTCTCCAGTCCCACATGGATAAGTATCTCCGCGCCGTTGTCTCCCTTAAGGCTGACAGCATGGCCTGTGTCGAACATCAGGTCGACAGAAGCGTCGCAGGGAGAGTATATCTGATTGCCGGTGGGGCGAATTGCCACGCCTTTGCCCAGTATTTCCTCACCGAAGGTGGGGTCGCTCACTTCACTGAGAGGCACTGCTTCCCCGTCCACCGGCGCGCCTAACTCTTCCTCCTTGGACTTACCTGAAAAAAGCTTGTCAAAAAAACCCATTTTCCTGCATCCTTTCTTAAAAAACTAATTAGAATTTGTTTTTCATACCTTACGCTTTAACCGTCTCCCGGCAGCTGCGCCGTATGCTGGCGGCCAGGAATGCCAGCTCCCCATTAGGCAGCCTGGATCCCGAACGTTCATAGAGCAGCTCGGCAATTCTTTCGGCGCAGAGATATTCCTTGGTGTAGCAGCTTTGGACGGCTTCGACAAACACCGTATCTTCTCTGGTGAAAAGAGTTTTTGCAAAAGCCCTGAACACCAGAAACTTCAGCTGAACCGTAAATTCATTGAAAAAAACGCCGCTTGTATCAAATTCAATTTCAGTAGCGGAACTTAGCAGAGCAAGTATGTCATGCAGACTGGTGGTGATACGTATTGTGTCGCTTATGGAATTTTCAAATTCCGCATTTACAAAGTGCAGGGCTATATTTGCCGCCTCATCATCCGGGAAGCTTATATCCATTTCGCTTGCTATAAGCTCCAGGGCATATTTGCCAAGCGCATACTCTATGGGATAAAAGGTTTTGACCTCGGCCAAAAGGCTGTTTTGAAAAACAACGCCCTTTCTGCTACGCTCTATTGCAAAACATACATGGTCCGTAAGGGTGATATATATGCTGGGGCTGAGAGAACCTAAGTCTTTCATTGCCCTGTCCACGATGCGGCTGCACAGCTCCACCTCTCTGGAGGGAAGGCTTGCAAACAGGTCCGTGAGTTTTTGGGTCTGCTCGGTGTTCTCCATACGGAAAAGTTTTTCCACCCGGCTGTCGTCTATCTCGTCTCCGGGCCGGACGGAAAAACCCAGGCCCCGGCCCATGGCTACCATTTCCCGTCCGTCCTCACCGCAGCAGCTGATCACATTGTTATTGATGCATTTTATCACTTTCATTGTTTTGCCCTCCTCACCAGCCGCAACGCAAGAATGGAAAACAAAAAGACCATACTTAAAGCTCCTCCAATATTTTGAAGGCTCTTCAAATATGGTCTTGCCTGCCTAACAGTAACAACCCAAATTTTCTTTTATTGATATTAAACTATCAACAAATTTACATTTTGTCAATAAAATTTCGGCAGGCTGAGCAAAGTTCGTATTATTGGACAAAGTACATTGTGCAAAATTATGCAAGTTTATAGATTCAGGCTCTTGAGCACGGCTTTTGCTTCGGCCACGGTCTCCCTGTCGGCATAGCTGCGGGTATACTCGTCGGCCAGTGGCAGACCCATAGGCACTCCGGGACGTCTGAAAATCATAGGGCAGGATTTGTCTTGCTTTGCGGAAAAATGGAAATTCCTTATCCCCGCCCGGGCCAGCTCTTCCATATTTTTTGCTGAAACTCCGCTGCCTGCCATGACGGCCATTCTGTTGCCCACATACTTCACCATTGCTCTCAGCAGCTCTATCCCCTCCGTGGCCTTTGCCTTCTGGCCGGAGCTGAGCAGAGTATCAAAGCCCAGAGCCAGGGCCGTGTCCAGCGCCTCAAAGGGGTCCCGGCTCAGGTCAAAGGCCCGGTGCAAAGTGTATTTCAGAGCAGCACCCCCCAGCTCCATGCAGGCGGCTAGATGGTCCTCATCCAGCCTGCCATCGGGCAGCAGGGCCCCCAGCACCAGACCGTTTGCCCCAATGTCCCTGAACAGCTCCACCTCTCTCAGCAGCGTTTCCTTCTCCGCCTCGGTAAAGCAAAAGTCTCCAAAACGGGGGCGTATCATTATATTCACCGGTATCTTCACTGCGGAGAGCACCGCCTCGGCAAGAGCTGGGGACGGGGTTACACCGCCTATGAGCAGATGTCCGCACAGCTCCAACCTGTCCGCTCCTCCCTCCTGAGCCGCAATGGCAGACTCCACCGAGTCAACACATACTTCCAGTAGATGTTCCATAGAAAACTCCTTCTTTCAAAATCAAATGTCTCCGATAGAGGACATGCGCAGCCCGAGGTCCTCCCTGATAGCCGAATCTTAACACATACCCGGGAGTCTGGCAACAGTCAAAGCATCGGCAGCAGGGCTGCCGGCTGTTTACTTTTTCTGCCTGAGCGTGTATAATCAGCCCATAAATCAAATCAGGTGATGCTATGAAAAAAAAGCTCTTTCTCACCGGGCCTTCCGGCATCGGCAAAAGCACCATAATAAGGCAGGCCCTGGGTCCGGCCCTGGCCTATGCCGGAGGCCTGGTCACCCGGCGTGTACATGACGGCTCCGGTAAACTCCTGGGGTACGAGCTCATGCCTGCCGCCGCAGCTCTGTCCCCTGCCGGCTATGAGCGCTGGCGCTTTCTGGATTACAGCGGTGAAAAGCCCTCCAAGGACAATGAGGTATTCCGCAGCCATGGTGTGCGCCTTTTGCAGGAAGCGGAGTATTATCCCTTCGTCCTTCTGGATGAGATAGGCGGCTTCGAAATGCTTATCCCCCAATTCAGAAATGCTCTGGCAGAGCTTTTGAACAGTGAGCTGCCCATCATTGGAGTGGTGAAAGGGCCCGAAAATGCCGGAGAGATAAAGCGGCGTTTCGGCCTGGGAGACAGGTTCACGGCCCTTACGGACAATCTGCGCTCCGTATTGGCTAAAGACGCCGATAGCATCCTGCTGGAGGTAAAGGCCCCGGGTGATCCGGTCGCCTCACGCATAGCCCGGGCCTGGGCAGAAGAATATGTATCCCTATGACCTATGAAAATATTGTGGAGGCCCGGTTCATAGACCGCCCCAATCGCTTTATTGCCCATGTTGAACTGGAGGGCAAAACCGTGGTCTGTCATGTAAAGAATACCGGCCGCTGCCGTGAGCTGCTGGTGCCCGGGGCCAAGGTGATTTTACAGCCTTCGGACAAACCCGGCCGCAAAACGGCCTATGACCTGGTCGCCGTCTGGAAGGGAGAGCGGCTCATCAACATGGATGCCAATGCTCCCAATGCAGTGTTCGGACAGTGGCTGAAGGAGGGCGGCCTGGGCTTCGTGCCGGGACTGCTGCCGCGCGAAAATGCTCATGGTGCGTCCCGCGGTGATGTTTAGTTTGAGCACCTTGGGGGCCC
>CALWWB010000110.1 GCA_944385175.1 uncultured Oscillospiraceae bacterium
TGGAGGGCATACTTAAAGCCATAGAACTGGACGAGCCCTACGGCAGCAAAGAGGAGGAATTAATAAAGGTGGGAGTCCATGTGTTGCCCAAGTTCCCCAAGGACACCACGGACCGCAACCGCACCTCCCCCTTTGCCTTCACCGGCAACAAGTTTGAGTTCAGGATGCTGGGCTCCTCCGCCTCTATTTCCGGGCCCAATGTAGTGCTCAACACCGCCGTGGCCGAGTCCCTGCGCCAGTATGCCGATATTCTGGAAAATGCGGAGAACTTTGAGTCCGCCCTCCACGGGCTCATTCGGGATGTGATACGCCGCCACAAGCGCATCATCTTCAACGGCAACGGCTATGACGACGCCTGGCGTATGGAGGCCGAGCGCCGGGGTCTTTCAAACCTGGTGAGCACTCCCGACTGTGTGCCCCGCTATCTGGACGAAAAAAACATAGAGCTTTTCACCCGCCACCGGGTGTATACCCCCGTGGAGCTGAGAGCCAGGTACGAGATAAAGCTGAGCAGCTACTGTAAAGTACTGCATATTGAAGCCATGACCATGCTGGATATGTCCCAGAAAGACATCCTCCCTGCCGTCAGCGCCTATGCCCGCAGCCTTGCCGAGGCCGCCCTGGCAAAGCGCAGCCTCAGTGACACCATGGATGTGAGCTTTGAGACCGGTCTTGCCACAAAGATAAGCCGCCTCACCGCCGAGCTCAACGCCCGCACCTCCGCCCTGGGCGCCTCTGTTTCCAAGGCAGAGTCTCTGACCTGCAGCTTGGACCGGGCAAAATTCTACCGCAGCCAGGTATTTGAAGACATGAACCGCCTGCGCCAGACCGCCGACGAGTTGGAGACTCTATGTTCTTCGGAATACTGGCCCTACCCCAGCTACGGCGACCTGCTCTTCAGCATAAAGTAATAATTACTAATAATGTATAGTTAAACCGCAGCGGCAGAAGCCGCTGCGGTTTGATTCTACCATGGTTATTAGTTTTTCCTATAAGGACCTTTCATTTTCCGGGTATATAAACTGCTCCCTGCTTTCCGCCTCACTGACATATATTTCTTCGCAGTTCTTCTGAGCCTCGATAAGTATTTTTAATGCGTCCTCTGCCGCATTTACCATTTGCTTATACATCTTTTCATAGTCCGGCATGACAAGCACCTTCCTATAAACTTTCTGATAAAGCAGTTTCAAATTATGTGATATTAACATAATCATATTCGTAAAATATGGTATTGTCAAATAAAATATTTATTATTACCATAAAGGGCTGCAAAACTTGAAGATATACGGATATAATGGGAAAAAGAATATTTGCGGGGAGAAATTGCGTCAGCTGCGCATTATGCGGCGGCTGTCTCAGGCTGCGCTTGCTGCTAAAATGCAGACTGAAGGTGTACCCATGGAGCAGGATGTCATCAGCAGGATAGAATCTGGGGAGCGGCTTGTTACAGACTATGAGGCCTATACCTTTGCCAAATTATTGGGCGTCAGTCTGGACGAGTTGGTAAACACTACAGATTTTGAAAAGTGAGTCGATACCGAACAATAGTAAACCGCAGCGGCAGAAGCCGCTGCGGTTTGACCTTATCCGTGTCGATTATTCTTTTTGTTTTCCTGTCAGGCTGTAGTACCAGCTCATTACCACCGGCAAAGAATAGATTATGGGATAGGCATACCTGGGCGTACCGCTTATACCCGGAGCCGCCACTACTATAGCCAGGCTCAGCAGCAGAGGCAGTGCCGGGATAAAGAAGCTCCAGTGTCTGCCGCTTATTGCATAGCAGCAGAGGAAGAGCAGCACCAGCACATACGTGGCAATATTGCACAACGGTCCCATCAAAGGGAGGTACATCAGGTCATTGTTGAATTCGTTTCGTATATTGTTCAGCCTGGGCATGACCTCAACATCGGTAATGCCTATAGTCTCGGCTGCCACCATGTGGTACTGGTTCAGCGTTCCATTTTCCAGTCGGTTGCCCTCCTTGAAGGGATATACAAGAGGATAGTTTTGGTTCACCGTAGCTTTAATATATACGAAGGGGTGCTTCAGCCCCTGCCTTAACCAGACCTTGAAATAGCTCATGAGGTCCTCGGTGGTGGCCTCTGGATTGTAATTGTTCTTTATCGCGTCGGACTCCATGGGATAATAGTCGGCGGCCATGTTCTCATAATCCAAAATTGCGCTAATGGCCTCCGCTTCCTCCTCCGTCACCTCGTCCCCCCGCTCCAGCACATAGCGGGCAGTCTGCTGGAAGGGCAAGGACAGAGCCTCCCGGATGCTGCCCTTTTCAATGTGGTAATAACTCATCAGAGCGCTGAGGATGAGGTTTGCAGCAAGCACCGGCAGCAACAGGCAGAGAACCGGTTTAAGAGAAAGACCGCTCTTCTTCCCTTTTCTGTGCTTAACATACAGCACTATCAGAAGAAGCAGCACCATGGGGTATATCACATATACGCCGTTGTTCCTGAACAGGATTGTAGCCATGATACCCAGGGCCAGCAGGGCAATATGGCCCTTGCTGCGCCAGTAATCTCCGCCCAGGCGTAGGATGTACACAAGCTCGATGACAAACAGCAGCACCGCCCAGGAGTAGACATTGTCCTTGTTGGCCTCGGTATATGATGTGACAAAATAGGGGCTGAACAAAATCACCAGCAAAAAAAGCAGACGCAGATAGCGTGGGGCCCCCAGCTGCCTCATGGTATGCAGAGCATAGGCAAAGACAGCCGAGTGCAGCAGGGCCTGGAATATCATCAGGGCAAACAGGCCCAGGTTTGCCCTGCCCAGCATACGCCCCAGGGCAACGAAGCAGGAGATATACACCGTATGGGCTGGTGGATGGTGGGAAGTGAAGACATACAGTCCCCAGTCCGGACGCACCACCTGGAAGAACATCCCCAGCTGATTCCAGGAGTCGGCATTCAGTCCGCCCGGGTAACCTAAGGCAAGCGGCAGCACGCAGCTAAGCAGTATGAGCAGGAAGGGGCACAGAAAATCATGCCGCCTGTAAAAAGCGGTAATTCGGCCTCCCGCCCATTTGAAGTCCGTCCTCCTGCCGATAAAGATATCAAAGGCTATGGAAAGCTGGGTGAGAAGCCAGGCGCTGCCCAGCAGATAGATACAGCATTTCAGCAGCTGCCCGGTGCCGGAAGTGAGACTCTGGAGAGTGTTGTCCTGGACAAAACCCTCCGCCATCAGCCACACCAGGGCAATGGCAAAACAGACCAGCGGCAGCAGGACATAGCTCCGCTCCCCGTCTCTTTTATTCCGGCGGTACAGCATGAACAGCACCACTGTGAAAATGCTGGATTGCACGGCGGTGCCGTCCAGGCTCAGGCGCAGGTTCTCCATCATGTTAAGGATGCCGCTGTCCCTGGCCGCCTGGCTCAGCTCCGGTTCGGGGAAGCTCATGCACAGGGCCATGGCTGCCAGCAGGGCAAATATCCCTGCCGCCGGCAGAGCCAGCCTGTCTGTAATTTTTTTCACTTTTCCTCCCCCATTTTCTGCCGGTATCTGTCCTGAATACCTATAAGCTCCATTTCAAAATCATGGCGGTTTTTCTCATGCAGGGTCTCCAGTATAAGGCCGGCGAAAAAGCTCTGTATCGCGCCTATGGCCACAAAACCGCTCACTATCAGGGTGGGGAAGCGGCGTACCTCGCCGGTATGTAAAAACTCATTGAACACCGGTATAAACAGTACGGCGGCTATCAGTGCCAAAACCAGGGCGATAATGCCGAAGAAGGCAAAGGGCTTGTTGTTTTTGTAAAGCTTGCCTATGGTGCCCAGCACCTTTACACCGTCGGAAACGGTGTTGAGCTTGGACACGCTGCCCTCGGGCCTGTCTCTGTAGCTGACGATGACATTATCCACCAGCATGTTTTTCTCAATGGCGTGGATGCTCATCTCCGTCTCTATCTCAAACCCCTTGCTCAGCACGGGAAAGCTCTTGACGAACTGGTAGCTGAAAGCCCGGTAGCCGGTCATTATATCCCGTATGTCGCTTTTAAATAGGGCATTGATGCTGCGCCGGACCAGTTTGTTGCCAAAATTATGGAAGGGCCGCTTGTTTTCGGTGAAATATGTGGCGGAGAGCCTGTCCCCCACTACCATATCCACCCCCCGCTCCAGTACCTTTGCAGCCATTTCCGGAGCGTACTCTGCAGGATAGGTGTCGTCTCCGTCGGCCATAATGTAGCACTGGGCATCTATCTCCCGGAACATCCGGCGTATCACATTGCCTTTGCCCTGCTGATACTCGTGGCGCACCACGGCCCCTGCGGCGGCGGCAATCTCTGCCGTACCGTCGGTAGAGTTGTTGTCGTAAACATACACGACCGCATCCTCAGGCAGTACAGCCTTAAAATCCGCCACCACCTTGGCCACTGTCCCGCTCTCATTGTAGCAGGGTATCAAAACTGCTATTCTGTCCATCCCATATCCTCCGGCTCGAATCCTTTTTTCTCTTTCTTAACTTATTCCTCCGTACATCGTACAGAGGAAAGGGCCATGGCCCTTTTGAAACTCTATGGTTTTGCTCAAAATAATAGAGCAGCGGGGGAGCACGAGGGGGTTAAGACCCGCCTCGTGATACAATGGCCCGCCACAGAAAAGCCTTGACTTTTCAAGGCTTTTCGGGCGAAGCAGCATTTTGCCCCAGGCAAAATGCTTGGCGGGAGAAGCGCAGTCAAAAAGCCAGTGAAAGCTTTTTGACAAGCTGGAAAGGGCCATGGCCCTTTTATTTTTTTGATTAGTTTATCACACTCGTCCGCTCAATTCAATATCAAGACCACAGGCCGTGCCGATACTGTCTCTTATCGTCTTTACAAGATTTGGGCTGTGTTATAAAATGTTGTTAATACTAGTTTTTTCCTGCCATATCGGCAAATAGCGCATCCAATCTATCTCTGATTCAGAGGAGTGAGACCATGGATACAAGCGTCAATTATATTCTCCGTTGGTTTTTTGAGGCCATATATTCCCTTATGTGGTTCATCGTCCTCAGCAAGACACACAATCACAGATACAGCAGTAAGACAAGCTATCTGATCCTGTTCTGCTGGTTTTTTGCTTATATGATAGTAAGCCGTCTGCTGCCCTTCATGTCCCTGATCCGCATGATGCTCTTTGGGGTTATCCTCTTTTTTGTGTGCAGGCTTTGCTACACTGACGCCTGGTGGAAAATATTGTTTTCCGTTGCAATGATCTTCATGGTCGTTATAACCAATGAGATGATAGGGGTGGGCCTGTATTTTCCTGCGGAGACCCTTGCCGGGGAGCAGGAAAGTCTCACTACTCCCGCATTCATTCAGTTCTGGCTCACCTATCTTTTCACCGGGGCGCTGCTGTATTTCCTGCTGTATCTGTTTTTAAACAGACAGAAGTTCCAGCTCCGGGCTGCCGACTGGGGCATGTTCGCGCTTTTTCCCGTAAGCCAATATATGCTTATGTATGGCTGGCTAGATACGCTGCGCACTGCCGGCAACCGCGGTCGGAATGTATTTTTCGTGCTGGTCATGTGCGCCTGTGTCTTATCCGATATAGGTCTATTTGCCGCCGTGACCCGCATTGCCCAGCGCGCCCGCCTGGCGGCGGAGAACAACATGCTGTCTTCCCAGGTGGGCTCTCAGGAGAAGCACTACAAAGCCCTCACCGACCAATATGAGAGCATACGCCGCATGCGCCACGACATCGCCAACCATCTCAACGCTATGGAGAGTCTGTTGTCCTCCGGCCGCAGCAACGAAGCCCAGGAGTACCTTCAGGAGCTGAACGTCATCCCCTTTGATTCTACCCTCGGACTATGTGAGCACCCTGTGGTGGACGCCTTTCTTCACAGCAAGCTGGAAACCGCCAGGGCCCAGGGCATAAAGGTGAAAGCCTCCGTGTCCCTGACAGCCGGGACACCCGTTTCCAATGTGGATCTGATATGTGTATTCGGCAACCTTATCGACAATGCCACGGAGGCCTGCACAGGTCTTGAGAATGCATGGATAAACATCAGCTGCGTCAAGTCCAAGGGCTGCCTTATCATCAGTACATCCAATCCCCTGCGCCCCCAGCCTCAGAGCAAGCACCGGCGTATTCCGGAGCTGGAACGGGGTGTGGGCAAAGCCGTGCTGGAGGACATTGCCGGAAAATACAACGGCAGCCTTAATTTCAGCGAAACGGACGGAACCTTCACCACTCAGCTCATCCTCAATCCGGAGAGCCGATGAACAGTCTTAATGAAATGGGAGGCCCCGGCAGTTGCCGGGGCCTCCCCTAGACTTTATATTTCAATATCTGTTTCGGAATCCAACGCCGCTCAGTCCCTCCGGTTGGAGAAGATGAGCACAAAACGCAGCAGCTGCATAAGAGTCACCGCCAGGGCAGCCACATAGGTCAGAGCGGCCGCCCGGAGCACCTTTTTTGCTCCCTCCAATTCATCTCCATACAGCAGTCCCATGTTCTCAATGGTGGCCACAGCCCGGCTGCTGGCATTGAATTCTGTAGGCAGTGTAACCAGCTGGAACACCGCACACAGGCCGTATAGTGCCACTCCGATATATGCGGCGTAGATGAACACCGGGGACATGGAACCCAGCAGCAGGCCCAGAATTATGAGGGGCACGGAGAGCCTGGCCCCCAGGTTGGTCACCGGGACAATGGCCTCCCGCACCTTCACAGGCACATAGCCCACGCTGTGCTGTATTGCGTGTCCCACCTCATGGCAGGCCACGCCTACAGCGGCAGTGGATATGCCGTCATAGACCCCGGCGGACAGGCGCACCGCATTTGCCTTCGGGTCGTAATGGTCGGTGAGTTCTCCCTCAATACGCTGCACAGGCACATTCCTCAGCCCGTTTGCATCCAGCACCCGGCGGGCTGCCTCGGCGCCGGTGAGACGGCGGGAGTTATACTGCTTTGAAAACTTTTCATAGGTATGGTTCACATTGCTGCTGGCCCACATTGCAAAGATCACGGCGGGCAGCACCAACACAATATATGTCCAGTCAAAATACATTTTCCTGCACTCCTTCCTCTTTTCTGTTTATAGCATTATACAGAGAGCAGTGGAAATATACAATGGATAATATATGAACAAATGATGCCTTGGCCGTTAAGAAATGCTCTATAATAAAAAACGGACTTTGCTTTTTGCCTCGGCAGCTCCCTCGCCTCAATGTCTTTCCATAATGGGGCTCCAACCTTTTCCGGATGCCCGACTTGCAATGTGTTCAGGATGAGCCCGGCGGAGGGCAGATGGCGCTTTCTTGACCGGGCATAAAAAAGCCGGAGCAAAGCGGACTTTGCTCCGGCGTGTCTAAGCCACATGAAAAAGATCTTTTTGGCATTTCGACGGCGGGAGTTGAACTCTTTCAAACCCGCAAAAAGTTGGTAGCAAGCCGGAGCGCCCAGAGCGCGTTTACAAGCGAGCAACGTAGGCGCAGCGGGACTTTTTGCGGAAAAGGAGGAACAGTGGAGCGGTCGACTGATTTTTTGAGTATAAAAAAATCGGGACGAGCGTAACTCGTTCCGACGTGGAGGAGAGGGCGGGATTCGAA
>CALWWB010000111.1 GCA_944385175.1 uncultured Oscillospiraceae bacterium
GCCCCTTCGGGGCCTTAAAGAGAAAGTCACCTCCCCCTTTCCCCCTCGGCTCCGGCCATGGAAATGATGGAAAACCCTATCGGGTTTACCACATTCCCACAGCCTCCGCCCACCCCCCTTTTCCCCTCCGACTTTCTCCCTATCCGAGAGAGAATTTCAAGAGATTTCTTGAGGGCCTAAAGGCCCATAGGGGGGCATATATTATCAATACTTTTTTCCCTATACTCCATGAACCCTATTTTTCAAAAGCCCATAGGGGGGTATATATTATCAATACTTTTTTCCCTATTTCTGATTGTTATTGTAGCCTGTCCAGGACAAACTTTCAAGGCCCTTGGACAGGCTAATTTCAGACATTATCTTTCCTTACTCCGATAGGGGCCGCATTGGTACGCCGCAGCACCCATCCGCTCTCCAAGTCCCGCCAGCGCCAACCACCGTCAGGATCTCGCTCCAGCTCGACCTCAATCCAGTGACCGGCCACCTGGATCTCCAACGCCGTACCTTCCTCCAGCTGCTCTGCCTCAAGGCCAGTCCAAACAACTACCATGCGATGAACGGTGGTATCTTCAGCACAAATTCCGGTTTTCATATTTCCCTCCTCATGTAATTCTATACCCATCCTGCACCAGGCTCTGTATGAAGTCAAACCATTCCATTACAGAAGGAAATGCCACTTCCACATATCCCTCGCAGGGACTCATGGAAACTATCTTCTCTCCGGATGAGTACCACACCCTTTTTTCTTCCGGCTGCATCACCCTGGCCCCTTCCTTCTCATCTCACTCTTCGATCTGCTACTGTCCTGGCTCTCATATCTTCTGGTACTCGGCTCAAAGGTTTTGTATGGAATATGCTCAGTTCCCAATATCCTGTCTTAAAATTCATTTTCAGCCCCTGCTGGCCACCCAACGCAATATTCCGTTCCAGAAACTCTGGCTCGACTTTTTTATCCGATATCAGGTCCTCATAATCACCAGCATAGCGCCCGTTTATTCCGATTCTCCCTATGACCCAGTTACCATCTCTGGAAAACAGTTCTTCTCTTATTTGTGTTCTTGCCTGCTCCTCTGTAAACTCCGCTGAATACGGACTCTGGATAGTTGTTTCCCAAAGTGTCACTGTCCTCCATGTCCTCCGGTCCGCTTTATACCGATATTTTTTCTCTGCAGATACTGTCACCACATAGCCGCTATGCTCCTTTTTAGGTTTGAGCTCTCTATCCGCGTTGGCTCTCTCCCTGGAGATCCGCAGCAGGTTCTCATTCAGACGCCGCTGATACGCTGCCTCCTGTTTTACTCTCTCCAGTTCCGCAGCAGCAGCCTCTGCTGCCTTTCTGGACTCTTCCTGCACCTGCCACAGCCGGCTCTCCGACTCTCTTCTCAATGTTTGGAGCGCCCGTTCCCCGTCCGCCCTGGTAACGGCAGTTTCTCTTTCTGCAGATCTTTTTTCATCCAGGATCTTATCATACTCTGCAGCCTTCAGGATGACATGCGTACATTCCGGATCGGAGTGCCCACCGGCAACTTCCGCATAACCACCCAGCATCTTTTCCCGAACAAACTTTGGCACCCCAATCCCTCCTTACAGGCCCCGAATATAATTGTTGGCCACCACTTCAATCCGGTTATGTCCCAGGGCCTTACTGCACACCAGCATAGCAGCCTTGTCCAGCTTCCTGCCGGCCTCGTCCTTCCTGCAGGTATAAACTTCACTCTGATACTTCCTGCCGGTCCCACGGTTCACCCTGTCATAAGGGATCTCCTCGATAGCCCTGGCCTTTGCCTTATAAATGATTGTGGCATACTCCGCCCGGTACCCATGTATATCGGCGCTCTGATGGACATGCTGCCACACCTTTTCCTCTGTCGGCGTGTTTTTGATCCGTTCTACGATCTGCTCCGTATTCGGCCCAATAATGGGGCTCATACGCTCCCGTCCGCCCTTTCCGTTGCGGACATGGGTAAAGTAGTCCCCCTCGAATAACCGGGTGTCCTGGAGCATTTCAAGCCGCTTTGTGTCAGTTGGCGTCAGCTCCGCTGTCGGCCGGCTCTCCAGCTGGGAAATCTCCGCCTCGATCTCCTCCCTGGTAACCAGGTCTTTCCCTCGCAGCTCTCCCAGTTCCGCCCGGCGCAGGCCCGTCCCCTTGCAGAACTTGATCAGCTCGTCATTATTGGTCTTTGAGAAATGCTTGTCTCTTACCCGGTCTCCGCGGCTCCGTTTGATGTCCTCCCGGTTCCGTTTTGGGGGCTTGAAGTAGTTTTCATCATCCGGAGAAATGCCGTACAGCTTTCCCATGGCCTTGGCCTCCAGCTGGACCGTCCATGCAGAAAGGCCCTGGTCCACCCTGGCCTGTAGCCACTCATTCACATATTTCTTTGCGCTCTTCAATGTAGTGCATTCCGGGTGATTTTCCTTAATGTACTTGATGAAATACTTTGTGTGCTTCCAATATGACTTGTAGGTATTGAATGAGAAGATCTTCTCCTTCTCCGTTCCGTTGGCCACCGCCTCCTTCTTGCTCTCGCCAAACGCCTGCATCCCAGTCAAGCGGTCATAGGCTTGCTGGTGAAGATCCTTGGAGTATGCCTTATTGCGTCGGCCCATGCAGCATCCTCCTTTCTCGCGAAAACTATATAACTATAAATCTATAAAAATATATTTATAGCAAACCACTTTTCTATAATTCTACTTTTCTATCCCTCATATAGTTCGTTAAAGCTAAAGCCGCCTCATGTCAGCTCCCCTCGGAGACTCGGCAATCGGCAAATACACTTTTTAACGTCTTATGTGTGACGGATTTGGGATTGCTCCCGACACTTTTTTGAACTGCTTATGTGTGCAGCCCCGATTTATTGAGATCTACGGCAGTTCGAGATCTGTCGGCACTTTTGTAGAGGGTGCGTCTCTCCAGGAGATCTACAGTATCCTGGCTACTATCTGAAGGTGGGTAGGGACACGATACATTTTGCTTACCCAGGCTTTCACAAAGATTACTTACTCTGGGGTTCATGGTGCGCTTTCCAGTTCACAAAGGTTACTTCGGCAAGCCCGCACACCATACAGGAGTATCAACCCTGATATGGCTTCTGTATTAGCAAACTGCTAAACCCCTGACCGGCAGCTCCCGGCCAAGACGCTCTGGGCCTAATTACTATTTACCCTCGCCCAGACGAGCATCGAATCCTGCTGCAGCACTCAGCTGACGCCGACCGCAGCTCCGTAAAAATACTCTTCTTACCCATCCTCATACTACCATAAATAAACAAGGAAGTCAACAGCATACGCAGGAAAATAACCGTATAACGGTTTACCCGTTCACGCATAGCGTAACGGGTAAACCGTTATATCAAATTCCACCTAATTTAATTTGCTTTCTTTTGGAAATTGTTGTATAATTGCACTACAAAGCTATACGATTGGGCCAATCGAATTTATCTAAGGGGGGATCTGAAAAATGCAACATACCATCTGTTCTAAATATCTTTTTCTTTGTTCCCTATTATGTTCTGTTGTACTTATAGCTTGTCTTTCTTTATCTGCCAACTCTTTTTTTCTGGACATTCCATCACAATCTGACGTGAGTATTAATGGATACCCTGTAAACGAAAACGGGGAGTCCTATGGGCCGGACATTAAGAATTCCGAAACCTCCCCAGATTTAATCCTTGTCCAAAGTGGCGATGTGCTTGGATATGTAAAAGCCTCTGATCTAAATGACAATGTAGATTCTTTAGCTGATGCTATTTCTTCTAAGCCTGTTTCAAAAACTATCCCCATTTATTTAGAAGACGGAACTACAGTTATCGGTGAATTTTACGTAGGAGGATAAAATGAAACGCTTTTTCTCTATTATTATTTCTCTTCTTTTATGTTGCTCCTTTCTCTTTACATCTGCATCGGCTGCCTTTGAAAATAGCGGCGACTCCACCTCAACTGTATATGGGCACACGTATAAATACAATTCTTCTATTGGAAAAGATGATTCCACTGGTGTAGTATATGGGGTCACAAATATAACCTCAACTGAACTGATTCCCGTCGGTTATTGTGGTATTTGTGCTCGTTTATATACCTCTACAGGAACACTTGCAGCAAGCACTTCTTGGCATTACAATAATTATGAGGTTCAAGGAGTAAATAGTGGGTTTCTCTATGCTCCATCGTCAGGGACATATTATAGTAAAGGCCAAGTTCGTTTTTATAATGGCGATGGATATAATACATATAATTCAAAAGCATCTCCAAACATGACGCAGTATAACTCGATTAGTATGTCTGCATCTCATTTGCAAACAAATCAGACTGGCCTAACATATGGCTCTGCACTATTATCTGAAACGGAACCAGATCTTATTTTGGCGGAAGGAATCTCTGGAAATATCGGTTATGTGAAATCGTCTGATTTAAATGGCCCCATGCCTGTTACTGCATATAATGCAATCCAAATGCAGCCTTCACAATCTCGAGCAATTCCTGTTTACGAAAGTGACGGCATTACTGTAATTGATACATTTGTTATTGATGCCGCAACTCCTATCTATTCATTTTAAATTGGAATTGACATTTTAATGAAAAAGCGGGGAAGCCATTTTTAGAACTTCCCCGCTTTTTCATTTTTAAGCTGCCCTTTCATCCCAAAAGTTCTCAATTAACCAATTAGATATTTTGAAAGACCATCTCGTAATAACTCATTCACAATTTCAGTTAGTTTCTTTCCCTCTTCCAGCGCCATCCTTCGTAGTGCCTTATCAATATCCCGGTCCAGAAAGTACGACCGCTGCACCCGATCCTTATTTTTCTCTTTCACCACAGGCGTCTCTTGACTTTCCTCCGGCTCCCGGCCAGCTCCAATGATAGACTTGAACGCTGCCTCCTGGTCAAACTTCGCTTTCCCTGCCATCACGCATTAACTCCTTTCAAAAACTCCTCAATGAAGGCCCTGTAATCTTCTGCTACGGTAGACTTCCCCGCATAGTCAAATATATCGGCCCGGTTCGCCTGGGCCTCCTCCACGGCTACCGCAGACCGGATATAGGTCTTGTAGATTGGCGCCGAGATATACTCACTCAGCTGCTCCGCCAGCTCCTTGATCTGCCGGCTGATGTTGGCCCTGGGATTGAACCTGGTAAAGAGAATGCCCCGAATCTTCACGCCAGGATTGCAATACTTCTGGACGCTGTTGACCGTCTCATTAAGCTGGGAGATCCCGGCTGTGGCGAAGATCCCGGCCGTGGTTGGAATCAGAATATCAGTAGCACAGGTAAAGGCGTTCACCGTCAGCACCCCCAGGGATGGCGGTGTGTCGATCACAACGAAGTCATAGTCGCCGGCGACCGGAGCCACGGCCTCCTTCAGCCGATGCTCCTTGCCTGTCTGGGACAGCTCCTGCTCTGCCCCGGCCAGCATGATATTCGCCGGCACAACATCATAGCCGCCCTTTGTGTGCTGCATGGCCTCCTGGATGGTGGCCCCCCGTTTCATCACCTCATAGATCGTCGGGACATTGTAGCTCTCCACCCCGCAGGCCGTTGAGAAATTCCCCTGGGGATCGAGATCAACTCCCAGCACCTTGTACCCCTTCCCAGCCAGACCTGCAGCAAGTGCTTGGGCAGTAGTTGTCTTGCCGACGCCTCCTTTTTGGTTGGCCACAGCTACTATCATTGGTCATCACTCCTCTTTTGTAGAATTGTAGTTATCTATTATTCTATATATCTATTTTACTATATTTATTTTTTTATAGCAATATATAAATGCAGAAAACAAAGAAAAGCCGGCCTGGTTTGGCCGGCTTTTCTTGCTTTATTCCCATATCCAGGGCGACTCAACTAAATGCACTGTGTCACCAGAATCGGCCCGATAATAATAAAAGTCAGTACCAAAAGCCCGGAAGCGAATATGCCACAGGCCGCAGAACTGGATTTTCTCAATATCCTTCGCTCTAATCCCAATGGTACGCTCCACATCTTCCTTCAGCTCTTCATCAGTATAGCGGCAATTCATATCAGCCCTCCGCTCTTTCACGCGCCCACAGGCCAACCGGAGACACACCAGGATACCCAGGCATATACCATCCCTCGTCATTGTACTCAAAGGAGACGACCCGCCATGTGCCGCCATCGAGCCGATCCGGGAGCAGCACCTCCATACCCTGACCACAGTGAATGTCCCAACCATCCCAAGTCAGGCGATCACGCTCCGGCTCATAGCCGATCTGCAAGACTTTTCGAGACATGGCTTTCCCTCCAATCAGTCCTCATAATGCCCCCGGCATGATAAAACGATAATGCTGTCATTTTCAACGGTATAGACGAGCCGGTTCGTATCGTCAATGCGCTTGCTCATGCCCTTGATCTTCCGCAGCAGCTCCGCTTTTCCTATGCCCTGTACTGCCCCATCACGCTGCAGCTCCTGAAGCAGCTTATTGATCCGTTTCAGCGTTTTCTTATCCTCTGACTGCCAGTACAGGTAATCCGCCCAGGCGTCAGGCGAGAAGGTAATGTTATGTGCCATCGCCCGCCATCGCCTCCAGCTCCTCCATCGTTTTCACAATCCCAAAGCCGGCGCGCACCTGCTCCAGACCTCTTTCCAGCTTTCCAAGATAGGCGGCATTCCGTTCTGCCTTCTCCAGCTCATTAAACCGTTCCTCGCTGATAATCACCACATTTTTTTCAGCCTTCCTGGTTACAATTACCGTTTCTCCTCTGTCGGTCACTCTATCGCAGAAATCCTTCAAGCGACCACGGGCAGTCGAAAAGTTAATTGCGATCATAGTACACACCTCCATTCCATATTATGCACCATATTTTGTACTATATATTGTACCACATTAAGCCAACCAAAGCAAGTGCAGTTTATTTCAAATCCCACCACTTGCGGATCGTCTTGGGGTCAAGACCCGTATCCCGGTAGCAGTCGGCCTTACGGCCCTCCGGATGCTGCTGACGCCACTCTTTCACACGCCCCTGGGCAGATGGCCTTCCAGCCCACTCATAATTAGGATAATCGACTGCCTGCACCGCTCTGGCCCTTCTTAAATGATCGGCCTGCTTACGCCAATTTCTCTTATTAACAGGCATACTCAAGCCGGAGATCTTCGCTATGTCATCCCTGGGAAATGTCACATAGTCCTCATTGAACATCTCCAGGGCGCACACCACATCATCCCTCGTGAAACGGTTAATGTCCTCTACGCTCATATCATCATAGGGTTTCAACAGAGAGAAAGCGTCCCGGCGCAACTCGTCCTCGTCAATGTCACACTTCTTAGCATAGATTGCCAGCGTCATAATGCCGTAGAAACGATGGCCCACCCTAATCTCGTCTTCGATCCGGTGCAGCCACCAGTCGTATAGATCACGCTTGACCGAAAAAAAAAAAAAACACTCTTTCCTTTCCTTTTCCGGAATCT
>CALWWB010000112.1 GCA_944385175.1 uncultured Oscillospiraceae bacterium
CAGCTTTCCATCTCTTCACCCCGGCCTCTATTATACCGTATTCACGGGCGCTTGGAAAGTTTTTTGACAAGCTGAGCGGATGCCTTTGCATCCGCTGTTTGCCGGTTCCGGAAACTTTATCCCAGGACAAAAGTATTGATTTAGAATGAGCAGGCCTGTAAGCCGGGTTCTGTTAAAAACGACCATCTATCTAGGCCTGCCGTTGCCGACAGGCTCAAGCCACCTCCTGAGGACGGCCGGGCCGGCCTGTTGTCCTCCCACGGTGTTGCTCCGGATAGAGTTTACAGCATCCACATGTCTCCATGGGACGAGTGAGCTCTTACCTCACTTTTCCACCCTTACCGGCAGGCAGAACCTGACGGCGGTATATTTCTGTTGCACTTGTCCGAGGGTCACCCCTGGCGGGCGTTACCCGTTATCCTTGCCCTATGGAGCCCGGACTTTCCTCATGCACAGGCTTTCGCCTTATGCCCGCGGTCGTTCGGCCTGCTCACTGGCTTATTGTAACCATTTTATCTTTCCAAGTCAATAAATTTTCTTGTAAACACATACAAAAAGCTATATAATAATATGGATTGAATAAAAATGTGAGGCGTTGAAATGACTCTCAATGAATATGTACACAGCATAAAAGATAAGCGCATTGCCGTTATAGGTATAGGCATCAGCAACGAACCGCTTATAGAAATGCTTTTAAAGGGTGGCTGCCATGTCACCGCATGTGACAGACGCAGTGCGGAGGAAATGGGAGATGATATTCAAAGACTCCGGTCCATGGGAGCAGAACTAAAGCTGGGCGAGGATTATTTGGAGGGTCTGGATCAGGATATCATTTTCCGCACTCCCGGCCTAATGCCCTTTGAGCCGCATCTCCAAGCGGCAAAAGCCAGGGGCTGCATTATTACCTCCGAAATGGAGGTGTTCATGGCCCTTTGTCCCTGCCCCATTATTGCTGTCACCGGCAGTGACGGCAAAACAACGACCAGCAGCATAATATCCGCACTGTTGAAAGCCGCCGGCTACACTGTCCATCTCGGCGGAAATATCGGTCACCCGCTCCTGTGCGAGACCGGAGATATCAAAGCTGAAGACATTGCCGTGCTGGAACTCAGCTCCTTTCAGCTGCACAGTATGAACTGCTGCCCTGATGTGGCGGTAATCACAAATCTTAGCCCCAATCATCTGGACAAACACAAGGACTTCCAGGATTACATGGACGCAAAGCGCAGCATATATGAAAAACAGGGTCCCAAGCAGCGTCTTGTACTGAATCTGGATGATGAACACAGCAAATACTATGCCTCTTACGCCAAGGCTGCCATCAGCTATTTCAGCGACAAAAATGAAGTTGATGACGGGGCTATCTGCTCAGATGGTATAATATACAGAGTCTCCAGTGGGGTACGTCGTCCGGTGATGAAGGCCGGAGAGATAAGGCTTCCGGGGGAGCACAATGTGCTCAACTATCTGGCTGCGTTTGCCGCTGTGGAAGGGCGTGTCGATGATGAGCTGTGTGCCCAGGTGGCAAAGACTTTTGCCGGCGTGGAGCACCGTCTGGAGCAAGTACGGGTACTCCGGGGAGTAACCTACATAAATGATTCCATAGGTACCAGTCCAACCAGAACCTCTGCCGGGCTCCATGCTTTGAAAACAAAGCCCATTGTAATTGCAGGAGGATATGACAAACACCTCAGCTTTGACCAGCTGGGAGATGAGCTGTGCCTGCTTTCAAAGCGGGTCTTTCTCACCGGCGATACTGCGGAAAAAATAAGGGATGCCATAACTGCTTCTGTCCACTATGCATCTTCCTGCCTGGAAGTTACTATAATTGACGACTTTAAAGAGGCAGTGTTGGCTGCAGCCGCCTCGGCAGAGGAGGGTGACATTGTACTGCTGTCCCCAGCTTGTGCTGCTTTTGACCGCTTTAAAAATTTTATGGAGCGGGGAAAATACTTTAAAAAGATAGTTATGGAGCTAGAGTAAAATGAAGATTTCCGATATACGTCCGGAGGTCTATGAAATGGCCGCCCGGGTGCAGAAACGCATCAAGCCTAGTTTTGAGAAAATAGATAGTGTGGCGGAAGAAAACACCCGCCGGGTGATGGAGGCTTTCCAGAACAATCGTGTAGCTGATGCCTGCTTTGCAGGGACCACCGGATATGGATATGATGATCTGGGCCGGGAAACCCTGGATAAGATCTATGCAGAAGTTTTCGGTACTGAGGCTGCTCTGGTACGCATAGGATTTGTAAACGGTACCCACGCCCTCACAGCCGCCATGTTTGCCCTGGCAAAGCCGGGGGATACCATTCTTGCCGCCACTGGAATGCCTTATGATACACTGCGTACGGCAATAGGCATAAACGGGCCGGTACATGGCTCCCTTAAATTTTACGGCATAAACTACGCCCAGGTGGACATGACCAATGATGGCGAACCGGACTACAAGGCAATAGCTGCAGCTGCCTCGCGGCCTGAGATATCTGCCGTTATGGTGCAGCGTTCCAGAGGATATGCCGACAGGAAGGCTCTGTCCTCGGAGGAAATAGGCCGCATATGTCGAATTGTAAAGGATGTCAACCCCAATGCAAAGCTGATGGTGGATAACTGTTATGGGGAGTTTACAGAGACGTTGGAACCCAGCCATCTTGGCGCGGATATCATTGCCGGTTCCCTTATAAAGAATCCCGGGGGCGGACTGGCTCCCACAGGGGGATATATAGCGGGTACCCGGGAATTGGTGGAAAAAGCTGCCACGCGCCTGACTACTCCCGGAATAGGCGGGGAGTGCGGTTCCAGCCTTGGAAACAACCGGCTTCTGTTCCAAGGACTTTTCATGGCCCCCCACGTGGTAGCCCAGGCGCTGAAAACTGCAGTGTTTTGTGCAGGTATGATGGAGGAACTCGGCTTGGAGAGTTCTCCCCGAGTGGAAGATGAGCGCTATGACATTATTCAAATGGTGAAGCTTGGCAGCCCGGAAAACATGAGGCGCTTCTGCCTGGGTATCCAGGCCGGTGCCCCTGTGGATTCTTATGTTACTCCGGAGCCCTGGGCCATGCCAGGCTATGACTGCCCTGTCATTATGGCAGCAGGCAGTTTTATCCAGGGCTCTTCCATAGAATTATCTGCCGACGGTCCCATGAGGGAGCCGTACATTGCCTATATGCAGGGCGGACTTACCTATGAATCCGGGAAGCTGGGCATAATGATGGCAGTAAGTGCCATGTTGGAGCAAAAATAAGCATATACTGCATGGGGAGGTGTCTCCATGCGTCATCGCAGACCGTTTAGAGTTAGCTCAAAATATGTGTATTCTACCGGGTTGGCTTCCTCGGCAAAACCCAAAAGAGCCGTACCCCTGGCCTTGCTGTTCATGCTTGCTCTGCTCTGCCTTTTTCTGGCCGCCGCCGCAGTTTTTCTGAAAGACCTGTCTTCCCAGATAGCCGTATCAGATGCCAGCGATATCGTCACCGTCCAGATAAACAATGCCATATTGGATATTATGGCAGAGGATGATTACAGCGGAGATTATTTCGTGGACATGGAAAAGTCCGATACCGGAGAGATCACAGCGGTCAGCAGCAACATGGCCAGGATAAATGCCCTGTCGGCAAAGATACTACACCGAGTGGTTGGAGTCACTGAAAACCGCACCATAGAGATCGGGATTCCGGTCGGTAATCTCACCGGCGTCAGCCTTCTGATGGGCAGAGGTCCGGATATCCCCGTTCAGATCGTTGTGCTTACATCTTCCCGAGTGGAATTTAACAACAGTATTGTAAGTGCAGGCATAAATCAAACAAAGCACCAGATAAATCTGGAGGTTATTGTGGATATAGATATACTGGTACCCTGGGGCACAGAATCGGCACAGGTAGTCACTGAGGTATTGATAGCCGACACAATTGTGGTGGGCCATGTACCGGATACATATTTGAACCTTCAGCAGTAAAGGCGGTATAAATATGGATATACAAAAGGAAATAACAGCCCTAAGACGAGAAATTGAAAAGCACAACCGGCTTTATCATGTAGAAGATGCACCCATAATTTCTGATTATGAGTATGATATGCTCATGCAGAAGCTTAAGGCAATGGAAGCTGAACATCCTGAACTTATTACGCCTGATTCTCCAACGCAGAAAATAGGCGGGCCACCTCTATCCAAGTTTGAGCCGGTGCGTCATCAGGTGCCTTTGGAGAGCCTGACGGATGTGTTCTCCTATGATGAGCTTTTTGCCTTTGGAGAGCGTATGGATGCCTCTTTGCCGGAGGGGCACAGTTATGTAGTAGAGCCCAAGATCGATGGGCTTTCCATGTCTCTTGAATATGAAAACGGTATCTTTGTCAGAGGAGCTACCAGGGGAGATGGGGTGACCGGCGAGAATGTGACGGAAAACCTCCGAACGGTCCGGTCCCTGCCTCTTCATATTGAAAATGCCCCGGAGCGCCTTATAGTCCGTGGCGAAGTATATATGTCCAAAGCTGTCTTTGAGGAACTTAACGCTCAGCGGGAACTCAGGGGAGAACCCCTTCTGGCCAACCCAAGGAATGCCGCCGCCGGGTCCATGCGTCAGCTTGACCCTAAAGTAGCGGCTTCTCGGAAATTGGATATCATTTGTTTTAACATGCAGTACAGCTCCGATGATAAATATTCAAGCCACGCCCAGACTCTGGATGCAATGCGGGAAATGGGTTTTCCTGTGGTGCCCTACAAGTGCTACAATAACATTAAAAATTGTGTGGAGCGTATAGAGTGGTTGGGAGAAAACAGGGGAGATCTGCCCTATGATATGGACGGGGCAGTCATCAAGCTGGACTCCCTCAGCCAGCGCAGCGCTCTGGGCAGCACTGCAAAGGCGCCTCGCTGGGCTGTAGCCTTTAAATATCCGCCGGAGAAAAAAGAGAGCCGGGTTCTGGATGTAGTGGTACAGGTGGGCCGCACCGGTGTGCTCACTCCAAAAGCAATAGTTGAGCCGGTACGCCTTGCAGGTACGACCGTATCTGCCGCAACCCTTCATAATCAGGATAATATAGACCGATTGGGTCTGCGCATAGGGGACACCGTACTGCTTCAGAAAGCGGGAGAGATAATCCCGGAAGTGTTGTCAGTAAATTTTTCCAAGCGCCCTGAAGGTGCCAAGCCATATTTGATGCCCTCTGTATGCCCGGAGTGCGGTTCCCCTGTGGTTCGGGATGAGGACGGCGCAGCCCTGCGCTGTACCAGCCCTGAGTGCCCGGCCCAAAGGCTGCGCAATATAGCTCACTTTGCTTCCCGCGAGGCCATGGACATTGAAGGACTGGGTATCTCAGTGTGCGAGAGTCTTATCAACAGCGGCATGGTAAAGGATGCCTCGGACTTATATTATCTGGAGGCACCGGCAGTTGCAGCCCTGGAAAGGATGGGGGACAAATCTGCCGCTAATTTGATAAACGCCATTGAAAACAGTAAATCCGCAGGGCTGGCCAGGCTGCTTTGTGCCTTCGGTATAAGGCAGGTGGGACAAAAGGCCGCCAAAGTCCTGGCAGGGAATTTCAGCGATCTGGACGTCCTTATGGCAGCAGGGGAGGAAGAGCTCACCGCCATCCCTGATATTGGAGGCATTACAGCCGGCTTTATAATCAATTGGTTTTCCAATCCCCAGTCCATGGATCTTATAGAAAAGCTCCGCAAGGCCGGTGTCAGTTTTGAAAGCAAGGAGGAAAAGCGGGACAGCCGTTTCGCCGGAATGAGCTTTGTGCTCACGGGTACTCTCAGCCGCTTTACCAGAGATGAGGCTGGTGCCATAATCGAAAGCTTTGGTGGTAAAACTTCTTCCTCGGTATCCAAGAAAACAAGCTGTGTTCTTGCAGGGGAGAATGCTGGTAGCAAGCTCACAAAGGCGGAGAGCCTGGGCATAAAAATAATAAATGAAGCTGAGTTTGAGGAAATGATAAAGTAAATATCTGCTATATCCAAAAGGCGCCGGATACTATCCGGCGCCTTTAACATTATGGGAAAGTCAATCATAATATGTCTTGAGGTCTTCCCTCTAGCTTAAACTGGAGGAATTAAATTGGATAAACAAAAAAAAGAGCTGAACTACAAGCTGGGTTCTCTGCCGGGTAAAGCCCCCCTGGCAATGGCATATGTGCCATTGCAGGATTCGGCTTCCCCCAGCTATGAAAGCATTGAAGCCCTATCCCGAGGTACTCTTTTCCCGGGATTGGATTTACCACTGATGAACATTGTAAACGACAATATGGATGTCTGTCCCTTGACAGAACTGATGGCTATCGACTTTGCAGCCGATGAGCTGGAGCTATATTTGGATACACATTGCGATGACGCTGAGGCCTTTGCCATTTATCAGACATTTCTTGCCCTTAAAAAGGAAGCTCGTAGCCGTTACATCCAGCAGTATGGCCCGATATCCCAGGAGGATATGCTTGGAGCCAAAGGCTACGACTGGCTGAAAGGGCCATGGCCCTGGGAATACCGTAATAAGGCGGAGGTATAAGAGATGTTTGTATATGAGAAAAAGCTGCAATACCCTGTAAATATAAAAAACCCCAACCCGGCTTTGGCGAAATTCATTATCTCCCAATACGGAGGGCCGGATGGTGAGTTGGGGGCATCTCTGCGCTACCTAAGCCAAAGATATACCATGCCCTACCCGGAACTCAAAGGGCTGCTTACAGATATAGGTACCGAGGAACTCGGGCACCTGGAGATGATAGGAACGATAGTCCATCAGCTCACACGGAATATGACTCCGGAGGAGATTAAGAAAGCCGGATATCAGGATTATTTTGTGGATCATACTGCCGGCGTCTATCCCACGGCGGCCTCCGGTTCTCCATGGTCGGCGGGTGGAATGGCAGTCAAGGGAGATGTAATAGCGGATCTGAATGAAGATATGGCAGCAGAGCAAAAAGCCAGAGTTACCTATGACAATATTCTGCGCCTGTCCGACGACCCGGATGTAAATAATGTTATACGTTATCTCAGGGAACGTGAAATAGTACACTATCAGCGATTCGGTGAGGGCCTGCGCCGTACGCTGGAAAGGTTGGATGAGAAAAACTTTTACGCCGTAAATCCCGCTTTTGACAGGTAAAGTAGTTAAAGAGATTAATACCATGTCATACCTAAATTGTAGATATTGAGGTATTGATGACAAAAGAATATGCTGATATCCCCTGTACAAAATGAACTGAACCAGAAAAAACGGACAATAGACAAAATCCCCCCTGATGTAGGAAAATAGAACTACATCAGGGGG
>CALWWB010000113.1 GCA_944385175.1 uncultured Oscillospiraceae bacterium
CAGTCGTCCTCGGTGGCGCCGGCCTTCTCCATCATGTCCAGGCTCACGGTAGCAACGCTTATCTTTCCGTCTCTGTAATAGTCCATGCCGGCATAAATGAGGCTCTCCAGCAGCAGCCGGGCCCGGGAAACCTTGCGGAAGAAGGTCAGGTTCACAGCGGCATTGTCCGCCCCCAGGCGCAGCAGCTCCGCCGCCGCCCTCATTGATGAGGAATTGGTGTTGGAATATTGGAAGCAGCCGGTATCCGTGCTGAGCCCGATATACAGCAAAGTCGCCTCATCCCTGGTGATCTCGGTGTTGATATTCAAAATCAGCTCCATTACCACCTCGGCACAGGAGGATTTCTCCGGCCGCACCAGCTCCGCCCCGGCATAATGGCTGTTGGTGGGGTGGTGGTCTATGCAGAAATTTACCGGGCCCTCATATCCCTGAGGCAGCAGGCCCTCCGTGGCAACATCCACCGCCACCACATACTTGTATTTGTATCCCGCCGGAGCAAAGAAGTCCCTGGCGTAAGGGAGAAGCTTTTCACCTATTTGGGGGTTCCGGTACAGGCAGGCTGTCCTCCCGCCCCTTCTCAGGGCGCTGCACAGCGCGGCAGCGGAAGCAACGGTATCCCCGTCCGGGTTTTTGTGGGTGAGTATAAGGATATTCTCATGGCCCAGCAGGGTCTTTGCACACTGCTTATAATTCATCGCTTTCGCCCTCGTCATGTTTGATGTCCAGGGAGTTTATGACCTGGTTTATATGGGCTCCGTACTCAATGCTGTGGTCTATCTCAAAAACCAGCTCCGGAGTATAGCGCAGGCTCATGGCGCTGCCCAGTTCCTTTCTCAGCCATCCGGAAGCAGACTTCAGTCCTTTCCTGAACTCTTTCTCGTCCTTCATCCCCATTACCGACAGCCATATCTTGGAATAGCGCAGATCCCCGGTGGTCTCCACCCGGGTAACGCTTATCATACCCTGCTGAACCCTGGGGTCTTTGACTTCTCTCAGCAGTGAGGATACGACTCTTTGTATATCGTCGTTTGTCCTAGCAAGTTTATTAGATGCCATATTTTTCTCCTGTATCCTAGATATCGGCATAGGCGCTTATAAAAAGCGCCTATGCTCTATGCGTATATTATTATCCCTTGATCTGCTCCATAACAAAGCATTCGATAACATCGCCGACCTTGACATCGTTGAACTTTTCTATCTGCATACCGCACTCATATCCGCTGGCAACTTCTTTGACATCGTCCTTGAAGCGGCGCAGGGAGGCCAGCTCGCCCTCATGGATAACAATGTTGTCCCTGAGCACGCGCACCTGGCAGCCCCTCTGTATCTTGCCGTCGGTGCAGTAGCAGCCGCAGACCGTGCCAACCTTGGAGACTTTGTAGGTTTCCCTGACTTCGGCGTGGCCGATAATGGCCTCCTTGAATTTGGGGGCAAGCATGCCCTTCATGGCTGCCTCAATCTCGTTGATGCAGTCGTATATGACGCGGTACATGCGCATATCCACCTTGCTGCGGGCTGCACTGTCCCTGGCGGCGTTGTCGGGCCGGACATTGAAGCCCACGATTATGGCTCCGGAGGTGGCAGCCAGCATCACGTCGGATTCATTGATGGCGCCCACGGCACTGTGAATTACCTTGACCCGCACCTCGTCGTTGGATATCTTCTCCAGAGAAGTCTTTACCGCCTCGGCAGAACCCTGGACATCGGCCTTCACAATGATATTCAAGGTCTTCATCTCACCGGCCTGTATCTGGCTGAACAGATCCTCCAGGCTCACCTTCTTGGTGCCGCCCAGACTGTCGTTCATCATCTTCACCCGGCGTTCCTCGGCCAGCTCCCTGGCCATGCGCTCGTCGGCCACGGCATTAAAGGTGTCCCCAGCGCTGGGCACTTCGGAGAGGCCGGATATCTCCACGGGAGTGGAGGGCCCCGCCTCGGTTATGCGCTGGCCCTTGTCGTTTATCATGGTGCGCACACGACCCACGGCGGTACCTGCAATGATGATATCTCCCAGCTTCAGGGTACCGTTTTGTACCAGCACGGTCATGATGGGGCCCCGGCCCTTGTCCAGCCGGGCCTCTATAACGGCGCCCTTGGCGGCTCTGTTGGGGTTGGCCTTCAGCTCCTGCACTTCGGCCAGGATGACCAGGTTCTCCAGCAGATTGTCAATACCCATACCGGTCTTGGCGGATATGGGGCAGATGATGGTGTCGCCTCCCCACTCCTCGCTGACCAGGTCGTACTCAGTGAGCTGCTGCTTGATGCGCTCGGGGTTTGCGCCCACGGTATCCATCTTGTTGATGGCCACCACCACGGGGATGCCCGCGGCTTTTGCGTGGTTGATGCTCTCAACAGTCTGGGGCATGATGCCGTCGTCCGCGGCCACCACCAGGATGGCGATATCGGTTACCATGGCGCCTCTGGCGCGCATGGATGTAAAGGCCTCATGGCCCGGGGTATCCAGGAAGGTTATGGGGCTGCCGTTTATCTCCACGGTATAGGCGCCTATGTGCTGAGTGATGCCACCGGCCTCGCCGGAAACCACGTTTGCATGGCGTATATAGTCCAGCAAGGAGGTCTTGCCGTGGTCAACATGGCCCATGACCACAACCACGGGAGCCCTGCTCACCAGATCTTCCGCCTTGTCCTCGTGGTCATCTATCAGCTTCTCCTCCACGGTGACTATGACTTCCTTTTCCACCTTGCAGCCCATTTCCATAGCTACCAGGGCGGCGGTGTCATAATCTATCACATCGGATATGGAGGCAAATACCCCCAGCTTGAAGAGCTGCTTTATAACTTCGGCGGCGGTCTTCTTCATACGGGAAGCCAGTTCGCCTACGCTTATCTCGTCTGGTATCTCCACTTTCAGCTGCTGCTTCTTTGCAATTTCCAGCTGGAGGCGGTTCATCTTGTCCCGCTCCTCCTGGCGGCGTTTGGCAGAGGCCGCCTGCTGGTTGGGGCGCTGTTTGGATTTGCTCTGGATCTTTTCCTTGTTGCCCCGGCGCATATTGTTTGTATTGGCCTTGTTTCCGGCCATATCGTC
This sequence comes from uncultured Oscillospiraceae bacterium, assembly GCA_944385175.1. Taxonomy (GTDB): domain Bacteria; phylum Bacillota; class Clostridia; order Oscillospirales; family Oscillospiraceae; genus Limivicinus. Next base: position 3,047 of record CALWWB010000113.1, read on the forward strand.
ATAGCGCTCGTTATACTTTTCGATGTTGACCGCAGCTCCGCCTCTGGTGTCCACCACACGCTTCTCCGCCACCTGGCGGGGCACATGGGGCTTATTTTTCTTTTCCGCCGCCGCAGGCTGTTCTGCGGGCGCCGGTGCAGGAGCTGCTGGTTTCTCGGCAGGCTTTGCCGCCTTGGCCTCACCTTTCTTGTCTCTGGCACCCTCAGCCTTGGGGGCAGGAGCTGCCGGCTTTGCAGGCTCGGCCTTAGGCGTGACTTTAAAAATATCCTCCAGGCTGGCTACCTGGTTGTGCTGGGTCATATATTCGAAGATAACGTCCAGCTCATGATTTTCCAGCACCTGCATATGGTTCTTTGGGGCGGCCACGTAGTCGGTAAGGATCTGGCTGATGACCTTTGAAGATACGTTAAAATCCTTTGCCACCTCATGTATTCTGTACTTTATCATGCTCATACGTTAGTCCTCCTCTTTCCAAATCTCTTGTTCCGCTCGTGGGCATCAGCCTCTTTTTTACGCCGCTGCGCCCGCTGGAAACGCGCTTCCATCTCCCCGGCTAGTCCGGAATAGTCCTCCGGCCACGCTTCCGAGAGAGCTCTCATCAGGGCATTTGCAAAGCCCACATCCGTTACCGCCGCCATTGAGCAGCCCCTGAGTCCCACATGGGCGGATATCTCCTCCTTGGTGTAGGGCAAGGTCACCGTAAGGATGCTGCGTCCCCGGGCGAATCCCTCCGCCCGGCTCCTGGCATTATCTGAAGCATCCGAGGCCAGAAGCAACAGCTTCCCCTTTCCGCCCCGGACGGCGGCACCGGTATTGGTCTCCCCTATCTGGATGGCATTGGCCCGGCGCATAAGACCCAGCATATTGAGCATCTTATCCATCGGCGCCGCCCTCCATCTGCTCCTGAAGCTTTTCATATATCTCCGGGGGAATACCGGCAGAGAATGCCCTCTCCAGGGCCTTCGCTTTTATGGCCTTTTTCAGGCAGGCTCCATTGGGACAGATATAGGCACCCCGCCCCGAGGCCTTGCCTTTGAAGTCCAGGCTTATCTCCCCCTCCGGGGAACGGACAACTCGGATAAGCTCCTTTTTCGGTTTCATCTCGCGGCAGCCAAGGCATTGCCGCATGGGTATTTTCTTTTCCAAAACTGCCGCCTCCTTTTTTATGCTTCGGATTCCGGCTTGATGTCTATTTTGTAGCCGGTGAGCTTCGCGGCCAGGCGGGCATTCTGCCCCTCCTTGCCAATGGCCAGGGAGAGCTGGGAATCGGGCACGATGACCCGGCAGCTCTTTCCGTCCTCCAGCATGGTGACACTGATGACCTCGGAGGGAGAGAGAGCCGCGGCGATATACTCCTCAGGCTTTTCGCTGTACTTGATAATATCTATCTTCTCGCCGCCCAGCTCGTTGACGATGCTGGCAACACGGCCGCCCTTGGGGCCAACACAGGAGCCTATGGGGTCCACATCAGGATCGGCGGACCAGACGGCCATCTTGGTACGGCTGCCGGCCTCACGGGCAATGGACTTTATCTCCACTGTTCCGTCATATATCTCCGGTACCTCCAGCTCAAACAGACGCTTGACCAGGCCGGGGTGAGTGCGGGAAATCAGCACCTGAGGGCCACGGGTGGAGTTTCTCACTTCCACAACATAGACCTTTATATGGTCGCCCTCGGTGAGCACTTCGGTCTTGATGCGCTCGTTTGGGGCAAGCATAGCCTCTGTGAATTCGCTGTTGGAGGAGATGCGGATGGAGACGCTGCCGTTTCTGGGCTCAATATGGGAGACGATGCCGGTGAGTATCTCGTGCTCCTTGGAAGTAAACTCCTCGTATATAATGCCACGCTCGGCCTCCCGGATACCCTGGATGATAACCTGCTTTGCAGCCTGGGCTGCAATACGGCCGAACTTCTTTGTCTCTACAGGGACACCGATGGTGTCGCCCACCTTGGCCCGGCGGCTTATCTTCTTTGCAGAGTCCAGAATAATCTCGTGGCTGGGGTCCTCCACCTGGTCCACGACGGTCTTGTTCACATTCATTTCAATGCGCTTCTTGTCCTCGTCCAGGATGATCTCCACATTGTCCTCACACTCGGGATTATCCCGGCGGAAGGCGGCCAGCATAGCCTGCTTTATCTTGTCATACATGTAGGCCCGGGGTATGCCCTTTTCGGCTTCGATATCTTCTACGGCTTCAAAAAATTCTGCGTTCATTTCCACTACTCCGTTCTTATATGCGTCTTATATTGATACATGCAGCTTCACCAGGGCGATCTGGGCCTTCTGGAAGCTCATGTTTTCCTTACCTGAGGTGATACTCACATTTCCGTTCTCATATCTGGACAGGCTGCCCACGAATACCTTGCTGCCGTTAAGGGGCTGATAGAGCCGCACTTCAACTTCGCTGCCCATAAACTGAGCAAAATCCCCGGGCCGTTTCAGCTCCCGCTCCGCTCCGGCGGAACCCACTTCGAATACATAGCTGTCAGGGATAGGGTCGGCCTCATCCAGTATTGGGTCGAGAGTGCGGCTGATGGTTTCGCAGTCGTTTATACTGACGCCGCCCTCCTTGTCTACAAACACCCGGAGATACCAGCAGCCTGCCTCACGGACATATTCCACATCCCAGAGAGTGCAGCCCGCCTTCTCCACTACCGGCTTTGCCAGTTCATGGACCTTGTCTGTAATCTTGCTCATTTTTCCGTCACCTTCATCCGCATCTGCGTTTTCAAAAAGCTTCACAAAAAAGAGTGGGTCGAAACCCACTCTGACAAAACCATAATGCTTACCATAGGAATAATACCACTATATGGTGGTAATTGCAAGCACTTTTTAAGTTTTATCTTGATATTTTGTGCCGGCAGAGCCTGTGGCCCTGCCGGCAAATGCATCAGTATTCAAAGTCGGGGAAATAGTGGGCATAAAACTCCTCATAGCATATGCCCTGCTCCATGATGAAGGTGGCAACCTCCTTGCCCACATAGCGATAGTGCCAGGGCTCGTCCCAGCCGGTGAGCAGCAGCTTCTTGGTGGGATAGCGTTTTATAAAGCCATACTCGGCACAGTGCTCGTCCAACCAGGCAAAGAACTCCTGATTCATCTCACTGTAGACCATGCGGGAATAGTTCTTGTCCAGCAGATCCACGGCCAGGCCCAGCTGATGCTCACTGCTTCCGGGATAGGCGGTGATCTTCTTGGCCTCCTCCACAGCCTCCTGATATATGGGTTCCGTGTAGTCCACGTCCACGCCGCCGGCCATTTCATAAGCGATCTGGCTGGCCTTGGAGTTGAACAGATGGCTTTGATATGTATAGTCTCTGTAGGCCCCCGCCACATACACTGTAAAACCGGCATCGTTTATGGCTTCTATAAAGGCATCCAGATAGGGTACATATTCCGTGTCGAACTGCATGTACTTGGTTCCGGTAATGGTGGATGTGGAATCCGGCTTAAAGGCGGAGGACAGCAGGTTATCATTATTTACAATGTAAAGATATCGGTTATTCTCAAAATCGGCCTGGGTAAGCTGTGGCCATATATCCACGGTGGGCTCCGGTGTAGGGGTAGCGTTCATGTCTATGAAAGTTACGCTGTCGGATTTTACATAGGCGCCTTCCGCCCCGCCGAAAATTACGTCGGTACTGTTCTCCATACGGGAGACCACTATGGTATAAAGCACGAGGCATAGTCCGATCATGCTGAGTATCCAGGCTACTTTTCTTTTCAAACCTCGCCGCTTCCTTTCATAACAAATTAGCATTTCTGCTTGATTTGGCATTATATCATCAATTTGTTACGATTTCAAGTACAAGGCCCCTGTACCTCATTTTAAACCTGATCGGCTTTCCTCAACTCTGTTCCGCCACATATAGGCTGGCCCTGGACTGGATGAGCTTAGCCGTCTCCTCCGGAGTCTTGTCGCCGGCGAACATGGCCTGGCACTCGCTTTTGATAATGTCCATTATTGCACTGTCATATTCGTTAAGGTTTTCTATTGCGTCCAGGAAGTCCAGCAGCTTGTCGGCGTCGGCCCGGGTCATTTTCACCTTGGCCTCCTCATCGGCCATGGCCTTGGCGATGGACTCCTCCAGCGCCGGGCGGTACATGAGCAGAGGATAGCCGGGCATTATGCCTCTGTCTGTATTCGCATTCATCAGCATGTACTTTATAAATTCCCAGCAGCC
>CALWWB010000114.1 GCA_944385175.1 uncultured Oscillospiraceae bacterium
AGTTTGAAGAGATAATCCCGCTTGGGCATGCCCTCTATAACTTCCGGCAGCTCCGCCACACAGCCCCCGTCCCGCTGGGGCAGAAAGGTCTCGTGGCCGCAGGAGCGGAGTACGGCGTCAATGCGCTCATTAAAATCTCTCTCCCCCTGGTTGAACAGCGGGGCCGCAATGTATATCTTCATGGCACTTACCTCCTGAAATTTTTACCCGGACAGAAATATTTGCAGTCAAATTATACCATAAAAAACCGGGCATTCAAGACCGACCTTGCCTGTTCCGGTCTACTGATAATGAGCAGGGAATACTTCAAAAGAGACTGCTGAACCCGACTGGGTATGAGCCTTATACCCAACAGGAAAGAACGGCGGAGCTGGAAAAAACTCCGCCGTTAAAAAATAAATGTTGACAAGTAAACATTCACGGTTTATACTTAGCCCCCGGAAAGGTGGAGGGGAGTATGAGACAAGAGCGCTTCGAGGAGTTTGCCACCCTTATAGGGGGCATCTACGGGGACATACGCCGCATCAAAGCGGCTCACACCCGGCAGCTTGGGCTGAAAGAAGTGCATATCTTCTGGCTGTATCTGCTCAGGATGCACCCGGAAGGGCTGTCTGCCTCCCAACTGGCTGCGGCCGGAAAGTCCGACCGAAGCCTGGTTTCCCGGGAAATGGACGCCCTGCTGGAGCAGGGCATAGTGCGCACCAGGGAGAATTCGGGCCGCCGCCGCTACGGCTGGAAGCTGGAACTGACGGAAAAGGGCGAGGCCCTGGCGGAGACGATCTCCCAGGTGGCAATTGAAGTCCAGGACCGGGTCAGCCGGGACATTGACCGGCAGGAGCTGGAAAGCTTTTACAAAACCCTCCGTACCCTTTCTGTTAATTTTGAAAATCTGGCCAGAGAACTGGCCCAGGGGGAAAAGTGAAATGGTAAGAATAGTCAGCGATTCCGCATGCGATATGAGTCCCAGCCAGGCCAAAGAAAAGGGGCTGGAGCTGGTGCCTTTGAAAACCCTGATTGACGGGGTGGAGTATCTTGACGGGGTGACTATCAGCTCCGAAGAGTTTTATGAGAAGCTGTATAATTGCAAGCAGCTGCCCAGCACCAGTCAGATTGCTCCGGCTGAATTTGAGGAGGTCTTTGATAGGCTCACTGCCAACGGTGACCAAGTGGTGGTTATCTGCCTTTCCGGAAAACTCTCCGGCACAGCTCAGAGTGCTTTCATTGCAGCCGAAGGATATCAGGGCAAGGTCTGGGTAGTGGACAGCAGAAACGTGACCATTGCCCAGCGTATACTGGTGGAGTATGCCCTGAGGTTGAGGGACCAGGGGCTGGAGGCCCGGGCCATTGCCCAGGAGCTGGAGAGCGCCCGGGACAGGGTCTGCCTCATTGCCAGGGTGGACACTCTGGAGTATCTCATGCGTGGCGGCAGGCTTTCCCGTACCGCAGCGGTGGCGGGCACCGTGCTGAACATCAAGCCCGTAGTTGGCATTGAGGACGGGGAACTGAAAGTGCTGGGCAAGGCCAGAGGCTCCAAGCAGAGCAGCAATATGCTCACCGAGCTTATAGGCAAAAAGGGCGGTATAGACTTTTCCATGCCCTACATGCTGGCCTACAGCGGCCTGGACGACGCCCTGCTCAAAGGCTACATAGAAAACAGCCGGGCGATTTGGGAGGGGCATACGGACAGCCTGCCGGTGTCTACTATCGGCAGCACCATCGGCACCCACGCCGGGCCCGGTGCCATTGCAGTGGCTTTCTTTGCCAAGGGCTGAGATCGTGTTGTTAACGGCGGAAACGCTGCCGTTAAAGGTATATAGGAAAAGTATATAGGAGTAGAACTGAACAGCCCCCCAATTGTTAGACAGTAAGGTATACTGAATAACAAGAGGGGTGCTTTTTATGCCAAAAGGAATACCAAACAAACGATATACACCGGAATATAAAAAGCTGGTAATAGAAACAATGCTGGCGGAAAAGCAAATGAGTACCCATTTGCCGCTTGCTACTTCCGCAGCAAGCATAGGAAAGGGGTACCCTTTCCGTAAAAATCCCCGTTTTGACGCTATGCTGAACCGCGCCAGATTGTGCGGACAGCACAAAAAAGCCCCTGGTGCAGGAATATTGAGTTCTAGGAGGAGAGGCGTCGCGCAAGCGGGGCCTCTCCAGTCTTTAGCTGGATGCGCTCATGATTATAAAAGCAGATATAGCGGTCAATCATTTCGTTTGCTTCAACGAAAGTAGCCGGTTTGTGACGGTAGATACATTCTGTTTTGAGGATGGAAAAGAAATTTTCCGCCATAGCATTATCATATGTAATACGGCAAAAAGTTTTTAATAATCGGAAATATGAACGCTATTACTTATAAAGAGATTTTTCCCCTTATTAAATATAATAAGATGTGGCTTGGGTGCAGAAACCTCAACAAAGATATGTATTTTAATGTAAAAAGCGAATATCAGAAATATCTGCTTGAGAACAAAAAGGAGGGGTCTGCCTACAAGATAATCAACGGAGTAGTTATGGGAAGGCTGGCTTCTGCTTGCTGGTATACTAAAGTATGAACTATACAGTGTAGTAAAACTCCATTTCAATTTCGCAATCGCCCGGCGGGCTTTTGGCCTGCCGGGCGATCTTTGCCTGCTGTGGTTTCCCGGTGCGGGCCGAGGAGGCCCCGGCGGCATGGGCCAACCGTGCGGCGTATTCTCTGGCAAACTTCCACCCTCCCGCAGATTGGGGGTGAGTAGATGACATGGGATTATAATGAATATGGAGAGCGGTGCCGCTTTGACGCTTTCTGCAAAGCCGTTCTCCGACATGAAGCTATGAACTACTTTGGTGAGCTGCACCGGCAGCGGAAACGGATAAGCCAGTTCAGCGCCTTGTCCAGGTGTGAAATTGAGAAGCTCCATAAGGTGGACGAATATCCCAGTGACAGCACAATATTCACGGTCTACAAGACTCGAACTTGTGAATGCAGCCGCCAGACGGCAGCATTCGCGGCATATCCGCCTGAGCAGAGCTCAGGCTCGAAAAGGTCACAAGTTCGAGCCCACTTTTTTAGGCGATAAAAAAACTCCGCAGCCCTAAGCCACGGAGTTATATGGTGGACGATACAAGACTCGAACTTGTGGATGCAGCCGCAAGGCGGCGGCATCCGCAGCATATCCGCCTGAGCAGAGCTCAGGCTCAAAAAGGTCACAAGTTCGAGTCCGTTTTTTTAGGCGATAAAAAACTCCGCAGCCCTAAGCTACGGAGTTATATGGTGGACGATACAAGACTCGAACTTGTGACCTCCCGCACGTCAAGCGGATGCGCTACCAGCTGCGCCAATCGTCCAGCTCTCTATCAGCATGTGGTATTTTATAACATGAGTCTGCAAATGTCAAGTTTTTTTTAGTTTTGAATATAGCTTTTTTGCAAACTCCGTGTCAAGGGAATAATTGGACAAAAAAGACAAAAGCTAATGTCGACGGCCAAGGGGGTGCAAATAATGAAAATGACCAACGATGAATACAAGAAATATACCGAACAGCATTCGCCCCGCTCAAAGACCGACAGGAACCTGCTCAGGGCCTTCCTGGTGGGAGGAGGGATCTGCATGCTGGGACAGGAGATAACCGACGGGCTGCTTGCCCTGGGGCTGGAAAAAGCGGCGGCAAGCACAGGCTGCTCAATAAGCCTCATCTTTATCGGAGCCCTGCTGACGGGCCTGGGTGTCTACGACAATATTGCCAAATTCGCCGGGGCCGGGACATTGGTGCCCATAACGGGTTTTGCAAATTCTGTGGTAGCCCCTGCTTTGGAGTTCAAGACCGAGGGATTTATACTTGGTGTAGCGGCAAAGATGTTCATCATATCAGGCCCGGTCATTGTGTATGGGATATCCGCCAGCTTTATATATGGCCTTTTGCTTATTCTACTGGGAGCATAAAAACAAGCTGGCGGCATAAAATAAAAATGAGAAGTCCAATTCAAAGGAGAAGAACATGGCTAAACGGGAAAAGAAAAAACAGAAAAAACAGGCCCCTGTACCTACAGGCTTTGATGACAGGGCAGTGGACAGAGAGAGAAGGGGCTCCTCCTACAGAGACGGCTCCGATGTTCCTGACGGCGTTACCGGAAACTGGAGCTGAAAAACGGAAGGGCCAGAGTCAGAGGCCCTTCCGAAATACATATGATTTAAAGGCTTTCATTTACCGGCTGCCGAGCTGATGCCGTATTTGCTGGATATGACACTCTGGGAGCAGCTTATCAGGCGACGGATGTTCTTGTCGTGCATGCGTTTTTCGCTGGTGATTATGCCCAGGGAACGGAAGTACCTGGGAGCCAGGGAGAGCGTTCGCACCGCATAGGGCATATCCTTTACCACAAGGCGGGAGAGTATGGTGACACCCAAGCCGTGCTCCACCATGGAAACTATGGACTCATCATCCAGATTGGTGGTATTTATAACCGGATCTATCCTCCTGGAAGCGCCGGAAAAAATGGGGAGTATGTACATATCGAAGCCTTGAGAGGGCATGAGGAAATTGGTTTTGTCAAAGAGCTCCACAGGCATCACATTGCTTTCCAGAGGGAAGGAGGCGGGCAGCACTGCCACCAGCTCGTCTTCCCACAGGGGAAACCAGCCCAGGCCCTGAGCCAGGGGCTCATAGTAGCTGGTCATAACGCAGTCCAGCTCATCGTTTTTCACTGCTCCGTACAGCTCCAGCAGGCCGTCCATAATTATGGATATATTGGTGTCGGGACAGACCTTCTGATAATCTGCCAGTATCTGAGGTACCCAGTGCCTGGCAATACTGGAATAGGCGCCCAGACGCAGGGAGGAGCAGTTACGCTGATGCAGCTTTTCTGCGGAGAGACAGAGAGCATCTGCTGCCTCAGCCAATCGGCGCATCTCCGGCAGCAGCTCCTGGCCGGCAGGGGACAGACGCACGCCGCTCTTGCTGCGCACAAGCAGGTTAAGGCCAAGCTCTATTTCCAGAGAATTCATCATGTGTGTCAGCCCAGATTGGGTGTACCCCAGCTCCGAAGCGGCAGCTGTAAGGCTTCCCTTGTCCACGGCGGCAAGCAATGCCTGAACTTTTTTTATATCCATTGTTAAATAGTTCGCTTTCTTTTGTCTTTTTTAAAACAATTAGAGCCTATCCATGAAAAAATCTTATTACATATATAATAATGTAGAGTTTTAAAAAAAGCAAGCCAAATGTTATAATTAGTTCACAATTTAGAATCGAGTCCCGGCGAATTCAATTTTTATTTTTAGAGAGGAGAGACATTATGGAGAACAAACGTGGTTCATGGGCCAGTAACCTTGGCTTCCTGATGGCGGCCATAGGCTCTGCTGTCGGTCTGGGAAACATCTGGGGATTCCCCAACAAGATGGGCGCCGGCGGAGGATTTACCTTCCTGGTCGTCTACCTGTTCCTTGCGGTATTCGTGGGCATGCCCATCATGGTCAGTGAGCTGGCTATGGGCCGTAAGACCGGCCGCGGCGTCATAGGCGCATACAAAAAGGCCACCAAGAAGTTCAAATGGCTGGGCTGGCTGGGCGTTCTGGCTCCCTTCCTCATAATGAGCTTCTATTCCGTGCTGGGCGGCTACTGCCTCCAGTACATGTCCCTTAACCTGGCTGAGCTGAGCTTCGGCCTCAGCGGCATCTTCGGCGCTACCATCACGGGAGGCGACACTTTTGCCTCCATGCTTACCAATCCCTTCGGCTGCGTGATATTCACCCTGCTGTTCCTGGCTATCTGCATGATAATCGTCAAGGGCGGTATCTCCGGCGGTATTGAGAAGTTCAACAAAGTGGGCATGCCCGCCCTGTTTGTAATGCTCCTCATCGTCATCATCCGCTCCGTTACTCTGCCCGGCGCCGAGGAAGGACTTAAGTTCATGTTCATTCCCGGCTACGCCGTAGAGGCGGGCTTCATTGCCGAGGCCCCCAGCTTTATCAAGGTGGTTGGCAGCGCCGGCGGCCAGATGTTCTTCTCCCTGTCCCTGGCAATGGGCGCCATGGTGACCTATGGCTCATACCTGAGCAAGGATGAGAGCCTCACCAAGAACTCCCTGATAATCGTCACCTCCGATACCATCATCGCTCTGATGGCCGGCTTTGCCGTCCTCCCCGCCGCCGTCGCCAACTCCATGGCCAGCGGCATACCCAACAACGAGATGGTTCTGGGCGGACCCAAGCTCCTCTTCATAACCCTGCAGGACGTGTTCAGCAACATGGGACCCACCGGCCCCCTCTTCGGCGTGCTGTTCTATCTGCTGGTGGTTATTGCCGCAATCACCTCTGCGATCTCCCTTATGGAAGTTATTGCCACCCTCTTCCTTGACCGGGCCCATGATGCCGGCAAGGAGGGCAACCGTACCAAGATCACTCTTTGGGTCAGCTTTGCCATCACCATTGAGGCTGTCCTGGTGGCCGTCTGCGGCCTGGGCGAGAACGGCATAGCTCCTGCGACTCTGCTGGGCAAGGAGATCACCAGCAGCCCCGTGCTCATGGACTGCTGGCTGGACTTCATGGACTGCTGGTCTGAAGGTCTGGCAATGCCTATCGGCGCCATGCTCATGTCTGTGATGGTAGCCGCCGAGCTGAAACCCAAGTACATACTGGAGGAGGTCAACGGCAATAAGCCAGGCTTCTTCTACTGGTTCTACCGCATCTGCATCATAGTCATTGCTCCTGTGATCATGGCTCTGGTTCTGGCCGGTCAGATAGTGGCCTTCTTCACCAACGTGGACGGCAGCAACGCAGCTTCCGTGGAGACGATCAGCTATATAGTATCCTTCATCATCCTTGTGGTTGGCTACCTATATGCAATCATAGGCAACAAGAAAGAAGCCTGACTGATTTGATTCCAAGTGCTCACATGTATCCTCAAAGGGGCGGGCTTTATGCCCGCCCCTTTGGCAGCCTGTCAAAGAACCCCGGGATTCAGGAAGAGAATCCCGGGGATTTGGCATATATGGGGTTAAAAATCGTGAGAA
>CALWWB010000115.1 GCA_944385175.1 uncultured Oscillospiraceae bacterium
CGGATCGATGATACAGGGCTACCTGGAGCCCACGGCCACCGGCAGGCTTTTGATGGCCTATCTGGATCAGGAGTCACTGAACCATGTGTTCAGTAAGGGCACGGGGAAAGGCGGGCTCAGCATGGAGATGGAGGAGGAGCTTCAGAAGATACGGGCCAACGGATATGCACATGTATCTGTGGATTCGGAGCAGAACCAGTCCTTTGCCTTCAGGGTGACGTCCGGGGCCAAGACGGTGGCATCGGTAGGCGTACTGTATTCCAACAGGGTGGACAGCGAACAGTTTCGGGAGCATGTGATAAAATCGGGTATGACCGCCGCCAAGGAGATAAGCCGCAGGCTGAATTTCACGTGAGGCCCGGTGAAAAAGAAGAAATACGACACGGGCTCCGCCGGTACTGTGCCCGGCAGAGCCCTTTAAAAATCAATCTGGGGTTTCCGCAATCAATATGCACCAGGGTTTGTCCGCCTTGATGCAATCCAGAGGCGGGGAACCGCAGGAAGCCGAGAGAGAGTAGACCAGCACCTGATCCTGCCGCTCGTCGCCGCAGATCAGGTAATCCCCATATACATTGAAATCCCTTATCCATGCACCGTGTAAGTTGTATTCCCCGCGGTATTCCGGCAGCCCTTCCGCCAGACTGAAGATAAAGACTCTGCCCCGCCCGCGGGTGGATACCAGCAGTTCCTGTCCACCGGGAGTGAGCCGTATGGCGCTGGCGCTGTCCTCGGGACAGGCCCCTTCGGGGAAAAGAGGGAGGCTGCTCAGATACTCTAGACGCCCCGGGGAATATTTCAAAATGCCCAGGCTGCAAGCCAACTCATTGGAACAGTAGGCATAGTTCCCGTCCCGGCTGAATACCAGATGCCTGGGGCCGGAGCCGGGGGGCAGAGAGACCCGGGAAACCGGCTCCAGCCGGGGCGTGCAGAGGTATATGCTGTCTGTGCCCAGGTCGGTGATACAGATGTAATCTCCGTCCGGGCTGAGACTTATGCAGTGGGGATGGGAGCAGCGCTGACGCAGAGGGTTCGGGCCGGACCCGTTGTGGGCTATCAGCCTGTCGGGCATCAGGATGGTGCTGCCGCTGAGGTAATTTGCGCAGTATACGCTGCCGTTAACGGCGAGAATGTGGGCGGCAACAGTACCGTGGACAGGCTGAGGGACAGACGTCTGATACAGCCGCCCGTCGTTGCCTATCCTGAAACTCACAATGCCGCTTTGCATCATGAAAGCCTCCCGCAGTATCACATGGAGCATGGCGCCGTCAAGACACATGTAGGCGGGCCTGTCCATGGGATACATTTCCATGGGACTCAGTATCCCCCCAGGGCTTAGGATGCAGCGCAGTATTCCCCCTTCCGGAGTATGGGAGGCAATATATACCTGACAGATCACGGCTCAGTCCTCCAGGCAGCCGGCCATTTCCAGAAGCCCTTTCAGGTAGCCTATGGAAAACAGGCGGCCCACACTGCCGTAGCCCGGGTGATCCGGATGTTCGCCGGCCATGGCGGGTACGTGATCTACCCGGACGTAGCCGCTGTAGCCTATGTCTCTGTAAGCCTTTATGGCCTGGGCCATATCGGTGGGGCCGTTGTCGTGAAAGGTCTCATGGAAGCAATAGCGGCTGCCCTTGGTATCCCGGAAGTGGACAAAGTGTATCTTACTGCCGAAGCGACGGATGCACTCTGTCACGTCCTCGCCCATGGCCTGGAAGGAGCCCTGGCACATGGCTATGCCCATGTTGGGGCTGGGCACGATATTGACGGCCTTCTCCATTGCCTCGGCGCTGATGAGTATGCGGCCTACACCCCTTATTCCCGGAACAGGGGGGTCGTCGGGATGCAGGGCCAGCTTCACCCCGGCCCGCTCCGCTGCGGGGACGATGGCCTTTTGCAGATACTCGAAATTGTCCCAGAGCTGCCGGTGGGTGACGATACCGGCAGGGGTGAGAATGGTATGGTCGGTGCGGCTGTGGTCGTAATAGCTCACCACGGCGCCGCCTCTCTCAGGATAATCAAAGCCGGTGCGCTCCCAGTTGAAGTAGGCCATGAAATTATAGCAGAGTACCTCTATGCCCAGCCTGCCCATGTTTTCGATGAGTGTGCACATATTCTGTATCTCTTCATCCCTGCCCGGCAGCCCCAGCTTGATTTTCTGGTTCGGCGGCGCAGGCTCTATGACCTTGAGTAAAAAGCCCCGGCTCTCCAGCCGCTCCTTCATCCCCCGCAGGGCTTCATAATCTGCGGCAAATTCATCCATGCGCCCGTCGGGCATGCGGCCCACGGCATAGCGCAGCCCAAGCTGGGAGGCGTACTCCCACTGTATGTCCGGCTCATAGCGGAAATAGTCGGCTATTTTCACGGCTTGTACCACCAATCTTTCATAAATTGAAATTCGCGGGATTATGTTCAAAAGCATATTATCAGCGCAATGCCTTGTCAACCTATTTCTCAAAGTGAAATTGAAATCGGTATTTTGATGTCAGAATTTCATATAAAAAAATTATTGAATTATTAACAGGAAAAATATTGACAAATTGCCTTTTTTGGATTTACCTGTAATAAAAGAGCTCAGAGAGCCGTTACGCAGAGCGGTACGGCCGGAGACGTTCAGCGGGGCAATTTGAAACGGGGAGGTAGCCCATGCCGGTATACACAGCAAAAATGAAGCACAGCGAGGCGACGATAATACGCCTTGCGGAAACCCAGTACAATACCTTTCAATATGGTAAAAAGCTGCTGCGCATTGTGCTGGCCCTTTTTATGATAGGCCTGGGCCTGTATGTGGGGGGCGGGTATCTGATGCCCATGTTCTGCCTCTTTATAGGCTGCGTGCTCATATCGGGGCTCAACACCAGGGCCAGATACAACGGCAAAAAAATATACAGGCAGCTGAACGGCAAAACCCTGGAGTCGGACTACAGCTTTTACGAAAAGGGCTTCAAGTTCTATGAGGGCGGGGAGCTCATACCTTACAAGAAGCTGGTCAGGCTGGTGGAGGACAAGGAGTATCTGTACCTGTATATCAGCCGGGAGTCGGCCTACATGGTGGACCGCTCCACGGTAGAACCGGGAGACAGCGGCAAGCTGAAGGAATTCCTCGCCGGAAAGACAGGGCTGGATTGGACCAAGCCCTTCAGCCTGCTGACTTTCCGCTTCCCATCGGTGTTCGGAAGGCGGGACAGGGGCTTTACCGGCTATCGCCTGAAATAGAGAAAAGGGCGCATTAAGCACAGAATATGGAGGAAGTGACCGGAATGGAAAAATACGGAAAACTTAGCCCGGAACTCATGGAGGAGCTGAGGGCTATAGTGGGCAAAGAACGCTTCTTTACAGGGGAGGATATAGACCCCAATTACAGCCACGATGAGATGCCCATCTACGGCAGCCATATGCCGGAGGCGGTGTGCGAGGTGGAGAGCACCCGGGAGGTGTCGGAGATACTGAAGCTGTGCAATGAGCACCGTATACCCGTGACACCCAGAGGAGCCGGTACTGGCCTTGTGGGGGGCGCCGTGCCCCTGCTGGGCGGAGTAGTCATCTCCACGGTGCGCATGAATAAGATACTGGACTATGACATGAAAAACCTGTGCGTGCGTACCCAGGTGGGTGTGCTGCTCCAGGATCTTGCGGCGGATGCGGCGGAACACGGGCTGTTCTATCCCCCGGACCCGGGAGAGAAGACCGCCACCGTGGGCGGCAATGTGGCCACCAACGCCGGAGGCATGAGAGCGGTAAAGTACGGGGTCACCCGGGATTATGTGCTGGCTATGACCGTGGTGCTGCCTACGGGAGAGATACTGGAGCTGGGCAAAGCGGTGTGCAAGAGCAGCTCAGGCTACAGCCTTCTGCAGCTGATGTGCGGCTCCGAAGGGACTCTGGGGATAATCACGGAGCTGACACTGAAGCTCATACCTGCGCCGCCCCACGACGTCTCCCTGCTGATGCCCTTTGAGAATCTGGCGGATGCCATAGCCTCAGTGCCGGATATAAAGCTGGCCAAGCTGGACCCCCAGTCCATAGAGTTTATGGACGCAGATATAGTCAGATCCTCCGCCGCCTTTACCGGCAATTCCATTTTCCCCCAGAAGCTTCAGGGCAGGGAAGTGGGCGGCTGCATACTGGTGACCCTGGTGGGCAACAGCGAGGATGAGCTGTACGAGAAGATGGACAGGCTCAACGATGTGGCGGAGAAGGCCGGGGCCATAGACCTGCTGGTGGTGGATACGCCCAGCCTGAAAAAAACGGTATGGTCGGCCCGCAGCTCCTTCCTCACGGCCATAGAGGCGGACACCAAACTGGTGGACGAATTGGACGTGGTGGTGCCGGTGGACAAGATAGCGGAGTTTCTGGTGTATACCCGGCAGGTGGGGGAGGAACAGGGGCTCTATGTGCGCAACTTCGGCCACGCCGGAGACGGCAACTTGCATATTTACTGCTGCTCCAACACCATGACGGAGGAGGAGTTTATCCCCCGGGTAAAGGTCGTGATGGGCAAATGCTACAGCGAGTGCGCCCGGTTCGGGGGTCAGGTCTCCGGGGAGCACGCCATAGGCCATGCCAAAAAGGAGTATCTGAGAGAGTCGGTAGGTGACACGGCTTTCCGCCTGATGTCACAGATAAAGCGGGTGTTCGACCCCAACATGATACTCAACCCCGGCAAGGTGTGCACCTATACGGAAGAGGGAAAGGGGGAGGACTGAGATGCTGAAAATACTGGTATGCGTAAAGCAGGTGCCGGATATTGACCTGGTGAAGATGGACCCGGAGACGGGGAACCTGGTGAGAGACGGAGTCCCCTCCATGATCAACCCCCTGGACATGAACGCTCTTGAGGCGGCCCTGCGGCTGAAGGAGGATATGGGCGGGGAGATAACTGCCATCACTATGGGGCCGCCGGCGGCGGAGGCCGTGCTGAGGGAGTGCCTGGCCCTGGGCGCCGACAGGGCTGTGCTGGTGACGGGCCGGGAGTTTGGCGGGGCCGACACCCTGTCCACCAGCTATGTCATTGCCAAGGCTGCCCTTCAGCTGGGGAGCTACGACCTGATCTTCTGCGGCAAGGAGACAGTGGACGGAGCCACGGGGCAGATGGGCAGCCAGCTGGCGGAGCGCTTCGGCACCAGCCAGGTCACCTCCATGTCCCTTATAAAGAGCCTGGATATGGAAAGGGGCAGCATAGTTGTGGAGCGGGAAGTGGAGAAGGGCGTGGAGACAATAGAAGCCCGTATTCCCTGCCTGTTTACGGTGGAAAAGACCAACTACCAGCCCAGGCTGCCAAACTACAGAGGAAAGAAAGCGGCCCGGACGGCAAAGATAATTACTATGGGCCCGGGGGATATTGAAGGGCTGGACGAAAAGCTGATAGGCGTGCCCGGCTCGGGCACCATAGTGCCCAGGATATATCCCCCAGTGCTCCCGGAGGCGGGACAGATAATAGACGAGGGCAGCGCCGCCGCCTCGGCGGTGAAGCTCTGCGCCATACTGGCCGCTGAGGGCCGGATATAAGGGGGTGAGCTTTATGGACAAAAGAGACTACAAAAACATGTGGGTGTACATAGAGCAAAACGAAAAGCAGATAGAGCCGGTGAGCCTGGAGCTGTGCTGTGAGGCAAGAAAGCTCTGCGACGTGACGGGGGACAGGCTGCTGGCAGTGGTGCTGGGAGCTTGCCCGGAGACAGAGCTGGATAAGGTGAAGGACTGCGGCGTGGACGGCTTTATCCATGTGGAGGGCACAGGCTATGAGTATTACAATACCCAGGCCTATGCCAATGCTTTCACCGTACTCTCGGAAAAGTACAGGCCCTCTGCTATATTTGTGGGGGGAACGGTGAACGGACGGGACTTTGCCCCCCGTTTTGCAGTGCGGCTGAATACCGGCTGCACCTCTGATGCCATGGAGCTGGTGTACGATGAAAAGACGGGGGACATTGAGTTTATAGAGCCTGCCGTGGGGGGAAAGATAATGGCGGTCATCACTCTGCCGGTGCTGAGACCCCAGATAGGCACTATACGTCCTGGAACCTTCAGGTATGAGCCCACAGGGGGCAGAGAGAATATAGAGCATATATATGAGAGGATAGATTTCCCTCTTGAGGAAATAGATACAAGGATACTGGCTTTTACTCCCGGGGAGGGGGACTCGGAGCTGGATATATCCGATGCGGAAGTAATAGTGTGCGTAGGCAATGGCCTGAAAGACGAGGCCAGCCTGGGGCGCTACCGGGAGCTTGCGAAGCTGCTGGGAGGCAAGATAGGCTGCACCCGGCCTCTGTTCGATAGGGGAATACTGCCCTACAAATTGCAGATAGGCCAGTCCGGGGTAATGGTAAAGCCCAAGCTGTTTATAGCATTCGGAGTGTCCGGAGCGGTGAACCATGTTGCCGGAGTGGATGCGGAGGTGTTTGTGGCGGTGAACAAGCGAGCAGATGCCCAGATATTCAACTACTGCGACTACGGTATAGTAGGGGACATGGATCAGGTCTGCGACGCCATGATCGCCGAGATAAAAAGAATGAGAAGCTGATAAATAAAAAGAAAATCCGGGGGCTGTCCACTGTTGAAGTGACCCCGAAAAGTTAGACAATATTTTTGAAGGAATTGTTCAAGCAACCGAGAGGGCTTGTAGTCTGTGGAGAGCAGGCGGCAAGCCCTTTCGTTTTATCTTGATTCTGCGGTTATTGTAGTAATCCAGATAGTCCACCAGTTCCTGCTTGAAGTGTTCCAGAGAATCG
>CALWWB010000116.1 GCA_944385175.1 uncultured Oscillospiraceae bacterium
ACCCCCCCTGATGTAGTTCTATTTTCCTACATCAGGGGGGATTTTGTCTATTGTCCGTTTTTTCTGGTTCAGTTCACGGGCCGCAGGAGCTTTTTTATGGTCTGTTCTGTTTTATACGGGAAGGGGCTCACTTGCCTACGCTCTCGAACTCCTCCACGATCTCCTTCTCGGGGGCGGCAGTGAGCAGGCTCACCACAACAATGACTATGGAGGAGATGATGAAGGCGGGGAGCAGCTCGTAGATGGCGAATATGCCGCCCAGCTTTGCAACGCCGAACTTCCACACGAAGATCATCACTCCGCCGGTGACCATGCCGGAGAGGGCGCCCCACTTGTTGCAGCGTTTCCAGAACAGGGCGAAGAGCATCACGGGGCCAAAGGTGGCGCCGAAGCCCGCCCAGGCGAAAGATACCACCCGGAAGATGGAGCTGTTGGGGTCGCTGGCAAAGATGATGCCCAGAACTGCCACGGCAAGAACGGTGATACGGGCGATGAGCATGGTCTTCTTGTCGCTGAGCTTGATGCCGAACACATTGGTAAGTATGTTGTGGGTGACGCCGGAGGCGGCGGCCAGCAGTTGGGCGTCGGCAGTGGACATGGTTGCAGCCAGGATACCGGCGATGATGATGCCGGCGATGAGGCCGGGGATGATGCCCACCTGGGCCAGAGCGCTGGAGGCATTGACTATCATGTTCTCGGCCTCGGCCTGGGATGCGGGCATGGCAATGGTGCCCACCTTGGCCATGCTGTAGCCCACAACGCCGATGATGACGGCCACGCCCAGGGAGATGACCACCCAGATGGAGCCCACGCGGCGGGAGAGCTTCAGCTTGGTCTCGTCGCCTATGGCCATGAAGTGGAGCAAGATGTGGGGCATGCCGAAGTAGCCCAGGCCCCAGGCCAGAGTGGAGGCTATCATAAAGGGAGTGTACCTGCCGGCCTCAGTGGCCTGGATGTTGGTGGAGGCGGTGAGGCTCAGGTAGCCGGGAATCTCACGGGCGTTTTCCACAACGGCGCTCCAGCCGCCAGCCGTGTTGATGCCGAATATCAGCACCACGATGAGGGCAACGGTCATCACTATGCTCTGGATAAGGCTGGTGACGGAGGCGGCCATGAACCCGCCGGTGGCACAGTAGGCCACGATGACAGCGGCGGAGATTATCATGGAGGTCATGTAGTCAAAGCCGAAAAGGCTGTTGAAAAGCTTGCCGCAGGCGGCAAAGCCGGAGGCGGTATATGGTACGAAGAAGATGATGACTATGAGAGCGCCCAGAGTTTCTATCAGCTTGGTGTTGTCTCTGAAGCGGATGGCGATGAAGTCCGGGATGGTGATGGCGTGTATCTTTTCAGAGTAGAGACGCAGCCGCTTTGCCACGATGAGCCAGTTGAGATAAGTGCCCAGGGCCAGGCCTATGGCCGTCCAGCTGGCCTCGGCAAGGCCGCAGAATAGGGCCAGGCCGGGCACGCCCATGAGCAGATAGGCGCTCATGTCGGAGGCTTCGGTGCTCATGGCGGTGACTATGGGGCCCAGCTTGCGGCCGCCCAGATAGAAGTCCTCGGAATTGTTGTTCTTGGAGTACATAACGCCTATGGCCAGCATACCCACAAGATACACTACAACGGAAATCAGAATACAAATAGATGATGTGGTGAACATTGCTTTCTCCTCGCTTTTCTTAACATGGTACGAATTATAATCAAAAATTTTTTTATTTCAAGCGGGGGACATGCCTAAAAAACTTGAATATTAATTTTTTTCGTATATAATATAAACGCCCCTAATTATTTTCATAATAACATGAATTTAATTCATGCAAAGGATGTGAGCCTATAAATATATCAAAATACCAGACGCTGGTGACTGTGGTGGAGACGGGCAGCCTCACCCGGGCGGCCCAGGTTCTGGGCTGCACCCAGTCCGCCGTGAGCCACAGCATAGACAGTCTGGAGCAGGAGCTGGGTTTTGCCCTGCTGAAACGCAGCCGGGCGGGAGTGCGCCTCACAGGTGAGGGGGAGCGGATGATAGCCGCCGTGAGAAACCTTTTGAACAGCGCCGAGCAGCTGCAGCAGACGGCCTCAGCCATCCGGGGGCTGGACAGCGGCACAGTGCGTATAGGCAGCTTTACTTCCGTTGCCGTCCACTGGCTGCCCCCGGTTCTGAAGGAATTCCAGCACGACTACCCGAAGGTGAACATCCGCCTTTTGAACGGGGACTACCACGACGTGGAACAGTGGCTGCTGGAGGGCAGCATAGACATAGGCTTTGTGAATGTGCCCTGCGCTGTGGACTGTGAATGCATCCCCCTTATGGACGACCGGCTGCTGGCCATACTCCCGCGGCACAGCCGCTTTGAGAGCTATCCCAAATTTCCCCTGGTGGAGTGTGAGACGGAGCCCTTCATAAGCCTGCTGGAGAGTTCCGACCACGACGCCCGCCGGGCGCTGGAGTCCGCCGGAGTCAAGCCCAACGTGCGCTTTTACACCAAGGATGACTACGCCATCATCGCCATGGTGGAGCAGGGTCTGGGTATAAGCATAATGCCGGAGCTTCTTCTGAAGGGACGGCATGACGATATACAGATACTCCCCCTGATACCGGAGTCCAAGCGCACAATCGGAATGGCCATCGCCGCAGGGGACAGGGCAGGTCCTGCCACCCGCCGCTTTGCCGATTACGTGGTGCGCTACGTAAAAAAACACAGCTGAGATGCCTCCCCCGGCAAAATCCTTTTCCCATATATTGGGCCTCTCAGTTTAAGTGAAGTGTTGATTTTAAAGGAAGCCGGAACTTATCGCTTTTCTGCAGGGATTTAAACGGTATAAGAAAAGAGATCCCCTTCACAAATTGAATAGGATCTCATTAAATCTCAATCGCCGCTTGTCAATTTACTGCTTCTGCATCTTCTGTACCGGAAATACCGCTTGCTTCCAACAGGTCTGCCGGTATGGCACTGACAGCCAACTGATCTATTTCGGATAGGCCGTTATACCAATCCAGCCATTCCAATGTCTCCTGGGAAAGGCTGTCTCTGTCTATCCATCGATCTCCAAAACGGACTTGGCTTCCCTTTCCTGCCCTGGCTTCAAAAACTATCCACTTCTCATTTATCAACAGCTCAATGGTATCATCAGCTCCGTATTGGTATCCATAGCCGGTTCCAAAGTTGGACTGGTCATCCTCTGTCGGTATTTCGCTGCCGTCAACGCTTGAGCTTATTTCCCCGTCCATCATGGCGCAGCGGCCGTCAATGCTGCTCTCTTTTCCGGTATCATAGTATAGCTTCCCGTCCACCATTACCATGGGGATTTTGTCCCATTCAACCCTGTTCTCTGCGGGAGTTCTTAATGTAATGGCATATACGGTCTCGATTTTTAACGGCTCGCTCTCCGCAATATCGCCATTGTAGTACACAACGACTTCATCCCCTACAGATAAATCCGTATAACTGTCCCCGTTCTCCACATCCAGAGAGACGCTGCACTCTGCGCCGTAAGGGTAAGCGTCCGTTTCCATGTAAATCAGAATTGAATCGTCCCGGACTTCTTTCACAATTCCGACAACACTCGGCTCATTCTCTATAATATAGTTCATGCTTCTGTTGTTGCAGCCTGTTAAAGCCAATATACCTATCAATGCCCAAGCAAACACAACATATTTTCTCATAGCAGACACCACCTGTCAGCTTATATTTCTATTTATATTGACGCAAATTCTTTTTCCGATGTTTCTTCCGTTCTATTTTAAAATATAAAAAGATTTTCTGCAAGGCACTGTAAGCACCCAGGCCCGGGCTGTTCCGGGTCAGGGGCTGTTATTTGGTAAAATCGGCGGGCTTTTTCCAGCAAGCACCCGGCTTGAACAGGGACTATTGGCCCCGCCCTTGACAGAGGTATTAGCCCGTGCTAATATCATCCCGGTATAAATAGTAGATGAAAGCAGACTTCTGTACCTGGAGGGCAGACAGATATGACATTGGATGAACTGAGCGTAGGCGACAGCGCCCTTATAAGCGCTGTGGGTGGAGAGGGCCCTCTCCGCTGCCGCCTGCTGGACATGGGGCTCATCCCCCGCACCAGAGTCACGCTCCAGAAGGTGGCCCCTATGGGCGACCCTATAGAGATAAGAGTCAGGGGCTATGAGCTGACCCTGCGCATTGAGGATGCAAAGAAAATCGAGATAGTGCCGGAGGTGAATGGCCGATGATATTCGCTCTGGTTGGAAATCAGAACTGCGGAAAGACCACGCTTTTCAATGCCCTCACCGGTGCCAATCAGCACGTTGGCAATTTCCCCGGCGTCACTGTGGATCAGAAGATGGGAGATGTGCGGGGCCAGAAAAATTGCAGCGTGGTTGATCTGCCCGGCATCTACTCCCTGCGGCCCTATACCCAGGAGGAGATCGTCTCCCGGAACTTTATCCTCAACAACCGTCCCGACTGCATTATAAACATCATCGACGCCACCAACATCGAGCGAAACCTCTACCTCACCTTGCAGCTGCTGGAGCTGCGCATACCCACGGTGCTGGCCCTGAACATGATGGACGAGGTGCGCGCCAACGGCGGCACCGTGGACATAAGCGGGCTCAGCCGGGCTTTGGGTATCCCTGTGGTGCCCATAGTGGCCGCAAAGGGCGAGGGCGTGTCGGAGCTTATAGACCAGGCAGTCACCGTAGCCCGGAATAAAACTCTGCCTGGTGTGTACGACTTTTGCGACGAGGGCTCCCCTGTACACCGCTGCATCCACGCCGTTGTCCACCTTATTCAGGACCATGCCGACAAGCTGGGCATATCCTCCCGCTTCTGTACTGCCAAGCTCATTGAGGGCGACCCGGAAATGGCAGACCTGCTGGGTCTGGACCAGAACGAAAAGGAGCTGCTGGAACACTGTATAGTTCAGATGGAGACAGAAACGGGTCTTGACAGGAACGCCGCCCTGGCAGATATGCGCTACAGCTTCATCGAAAACGCAGTGGCCAAAAACGTGGTGAAATGCCACGAGAGTATTGAGCACCGCCGCTCGGTGCAGATTGACAGGATACTCACCGGCAAATACACCGCCATCCCCGTATTTCTGGGGATAATGTTCCTCATCTTTTATCTCACCTTCAATGTGATAGGTGAAGCTCTCTCCAACTGGCTCAGCCTGGGCGTTGACGCCCTGACCAATCTGGTGGACCGGGGCCTTACCGCCTACGGCATAAACCCGGTGGTAAAGGGCCTTGTGGTAGACGGGGTGCTCTCCGGTGTAGGCAGCGTTCTCAGCTTCCTGCCCCTTATCGTCACTTTGTTTTTCTTTCTCTCCATCCTGGAAGATACAGGCTATATGGCCAGGGTAGCCTTTGTTATGGACAAGCTGCTTAGAAAAATCGGACTCTCCGGCCGCAGCTTCGTGCCCATGCTCATAGGCTTCGGCTGCACGGTGCCGGCCATAATGGCTACCCGCACCGTCTCCTCTGATCGTGACCGGAAGATGACCATACTCCTCACCCCATATATGAGCTGCTCGGCCAAGATTCCCATCTACGCCGTGTTCTCTGCCGCCTTCTTTGAAAACAGCGGCCTTGCCATGATAGCCCTGTACGTGACGGGCATAGCAGTGGGCATCGTGGTTGCCCTGGTTCTCAGGGGCACCGCCTTCAAAGGCGAACCCGTCCCCTTTGTCATGGAGCTGCCAAATTATCGTATGCCCTCCGCCAAGAGTGTAGGGCTGCTGCTGTGGGAAAAGGCCAGAGATTTTTTGCAGCGGGCCTTTACCATAATCTTTATGGCCACCGTTCTCATATGGGTGCTCCAGAGCTTTGACTCCCGCCTGAATGTTGTCACCAGCAGTGCAGACAGTCTGCTGGCCATGGTGGGCCAGCTCATAGCCCCCATTTTCAAACCCCTGGGCTTCGGGGACTGGCGCATGGTCACTGCCCTCATCTCCGGCTTTACAGCCAAAGAGGCGGTGGTCTCCACCCTGGCGGTGCTGCTGGGCACCAGCATGGCTGAGCTGGACCTGGCTCTCACCTCCATATTCACCCCCCTTGCCGCTGTGAGCTTTCTGGTTTTCACTCTGCTGTATACCCCCTGCGTGGCCTCCATTGCTACCATCCGCCGGGAACTGGACTCCGGGCTGAAAGCCTTCGGCGTGGTGCTGCTGCAATGCGCGGTAGCCTGGGCAGTAGCCTTTATAGTTTATAACATAGGTGCATTACTGATATGAATTTTCTGGACATACTCATTCTCCTGCTCATAGCCGTGCTGGTTGTCATGGCTTGGCGCAGCGCCCGCCGCCACGGCGGCTGCTCCGGCAATTGCGAAAGCTGCGGCAAAAGCTGCTCCCAGCGGGAGCAGGACGGACAGGAAGGATAAGCCTTGCTGAACAGGCACCACGAATCGTTGGATTCGTGGTGCCTGTTCAGCTTGTCAAAAAAGTCCTCACAGGCTTTTTTGACTGCGCTTCTCCCGCCAAGCATTTTGCTCATAGCAAAATGCTGCTGCGCCCGAAAAGCCTTGAAAAATCAATCCTTTTCTGTGGCGGGTTATTGAAATGCGAGGCGGGTCTTACCCCCCTCGCGCTCCCCCGCTGCTCTATTATTTTTCACTGAATCTGTAGTTTTTCGACAGGCTCAACAGGCACCCCCGAATCGTTGGATTCGTGGTGCCTGTTCAGCTTGTCAAAAAAGTCCTCACAGGCTTTTTTGACTGCGCTTCTCCCGC
>CALWWB010000117.1 GCA_944385175.1 uncultured Oscillospiraceae bacterium
GGCGTATAATTATAAGGTTCAAAGCAGCAAAAATGGACACTGCCAGAGCAGTGTCCATGGTAAGCAGCAGAGCGGTATTGGCCTTTGCGTACTGAGTGCAGGAAGAGGACGCAGAAACAGACTCATTGGCATTAGCCCTTGAGCCACGGGTATTGAAGCTGTTGAAGAAGCGTTCAAACATGTCTTGCGTCTCCTTTCCTGAGGTTGCCTGCACTTTAGCACCGAAAATCAATGCTGTCAAGATGCCCAAAAGAATTTCGCCGTTTTTGACCATATTTACCGACCAAGCAAAATAAACTTTGTGGAAAGCTACAAAAGTTTCTGGATGAATATTCCTTGCTGGAATTGCATTGCAAGAGCAAACAACGGGGTTGTAGGGGTAAGGCTATGGATATAAACGCTACGAATATATATTGAATGGATATACCTGCTTTTTTGCCTGGGGGCAGACATGGTATAATGAAAAAGAAAAACTGCCATAGCGTCTTTCAAAACCGTCACATTTGGGAAAGCGCCAGGAAAGAAGACGGTGTTATAGTACAGGCTGTGGAAAGACCAAACGCTATATGGAGGGAATAATATGACCATATTGGAAACCAGAGATCTGAAAAAATATTACGGCTCCGGCGAGACCCAGGTGCGGGCCCTGGACGGAGTTGATTTAAAGGTGGAGAGCGGAGAATTTGTGGCTATAGTGGGCACCTCCGGCTCCGGGAAGTCCACTCTGCTGCATATGCTGGGCGGGCTGGACAGGCCCAGCTCCGGCTCGGTGTTGGTAAACGGGAGGGAGATATTCTCCCTGAAGGACGAGGAGCTGACCATCTTCCGCCGCCGGAAGATAGGCTTCGTTTTCCAGTCCTACAACCTGGTGCCGGTGCTCAGTGTATATGAGAACATTGTATTGCCGGTGGAGCTGGACGGGAGAAAGCCGGACAGGGACTATATCCACCAGGTGATAAACACCCTGGGACTGGAGAAGAAGCTGAACAATCTGCCCAATCAGCTCTCCGGGGGCCAGCAGCAGAGAGTGGCCATAGCCCGGGCCATGGCGGCAAAGCCCGCCATACTCCTGGCCGACGAGCCCACGGGGAACCTGGACTCCAAGACCAGCCAGGACGTGCTCTCCCTTATGAAGGTCACCGGGCAGAAATTCTCCCAGACCATGGTGATGATAACCCACAACGAGGAGATCGCCCAGACCGCCCACCGCATCGTCCGCATTGAGGACGGGCGTATAGTCCGGCAGTGAGGGGGCGGAGCAATGAAAGTTGCCAACAGGAAATGTATATGGCGCCTGGGCCTCAGGAGCCTGCGCTCCGGCCGCAGCCGGAACATGGTGGCGGCGCTGGCCATCGCCCTGACGGCTCTGCTCTTCACTTCCCTTTTTACCATTGCCCTGTCCGTAAACGAGGGCATACAGCAGGCAGGCTTCCGCCAGGCCGGGGGCTATGCCCACGGAGTCTTCAAGTATCTCACGGAGGAGCAGTTCAAGGAGCTGAAGGATGACCCCCTCATAGAGTCCTGGGGGCTGCGCCGCTTTTTGGGCATGCCCGAAGATGTGCCTTTTAACAAGGCCCATGTGGAGCTGGGCTATTCCGATGCAAACAATGCCCACTGGATGTACTGCGACCCGGTGGAGGGGCGGCTGCCCAGGGAGGGCAGCGACGAGGCGGCCACAGACACCCGTGTTCTGTCGCTGCTGGGAGTGGAGCCCCGGCTGGGGGAGAAGTTCAGCATCAGCTTCACAGTGGACGGCAAGGAGACCACCC
Source organism: uncultured Oscillospiraceae bacterium (assembly GCA_944385175.1). Classification (GTDB taxonomy): domain Bacteria; phylum Bacillota; class Clostridia; order Oscillospirales; family Oscillospiraceae; genus Limivicinus. The sequence goes on from CALWWB010000117.1 coordinate 1,770, forward strand.
AGAGCTTTACTCTCTGCGGCTGGTGGGAGTATGACGAGGCTGTTACGGCCAGCCATGTCCTGCTGCCTGAAAGCCGGGTGGACGCGGTGCTGGAGGAGCTGGATGTGACTCCCCCTGGCCGGGACGGCATGACCGGCGCCTGGAACATGGACGTGATGCTGAAAAGCGGCTCACGCTCCATTGGGGAGGATATAGCTCAGATCCTTTCCAATCACGGCTATCAGAACGAGAGCCTCAGCGCCGGGGACAACTATATCGCCACCGGGGTGAACTGGGCCTACACCGGGGCAAAGCTGTCGGAAAATCTGGACCCGGTAACGGCGCTGATAGTCCTGTTTATCCTGGCCGTGATACTCCTCACCGGCTACCTTATCATCTACAACGTGTTCCAGATATCCGTGGCCGGGGATATACGCTTTTATGGGCTGTTGAAGACCATAGGCACCACCCCAAGACAGCTGAAGCGCATCATCCGCATCCAGGCCCTGAGCCTGTCGGCAGCGGGCATACCCCTGGGGCTGCTGCTGGGCTGGGCAGTGGGAAGCCTGCTTGTGCCAGTAATAGTTTCCCAGCTCAGCGCTGTGGTCACCGTGGTGTCCGTAAGCCCCTGGATTTTCCTTTTTTCCGCAGCCTTTGCCCTGGTGACTGTACTCATATCCTGCCGCCGCCCCGGGCGCATGGCGGCCCGGGTGTCCCCGGTGGAGGCGGTGAGATACACCGAGGGCAGCGTATCCATTAAGGCCCACCGCAGCCGCAAGGGCGTTTCTCTTTTCTCCATGGCCCGGGCCAACCTGGGCCGCAGCCGGGGCAAGACCTTCATCACCGTGCTGAGCCTTTCCCTGGCGGTGCTGCTGCTGACCATGACGGTGACACTCACCGGCAGCTTCGACATGGACAAGTATGTCTCCTATTTTACCGCCAGCGATTTCATAGTGGGCAATGCCCGGCAGTTCCAGACCCGTGAGAAATTTAATCCGGACATAGCCCTGCCGAAAGAGGCCGTAAGCGCCATACAGGCCCAGGGCGGCATAAAGGACGGAGGACTCATCTATGGCCGCACTTCCTCCGTTGAAGAGTTCGTCACCGAGGAATACTACAGAAATATGCACGGTCGCTGGAATACGCCGGAGCAGCTGGACGCCATGATAGCTTTTATGGAGAGGAACGAGGACGGACTGCTCAGCGACACCGCCCAGCTCTACGGCATGGAGGACTTTGCCCTGGGCTATCTCCGGCTGCTGGAGGGGGACCTGAGCAAGCTGGAGAATACCGACGGGAACTACATTGCGGCGGTATACTCCGATGACGACTACGGCAACATCGAGCCGGACAGTCACTGGGCAAAGCTGGGGGACAAGATAACTCTGCGCTATGTGGAGGAGTTTGAGTATTACAACGGCAGGACCGGGGAGGTCTACGGCCCCTGGGACAAGGTGCCAGCCAGCGTGGCCCAGGGGGATGATCCTATCGGCCATCGGGCGGTGAAGTACCGGGATGTGGAATACACCGTGGCGGCCCTGGTGGTAGTGCCCAACGCCCTCAGCTACGGCTACTACGGCAGCGACGAATTTGTCATGGGGGCGGAGACCTTCATCCGGGACACCGGCACGGACTGCGTGATGTACTATGCCTTTGACACTGTGGACGATGAGGCCAACGCCGCCATGGAGAGCTTCCTTGAAGACTTTACGGAGAACACCATGCCGGAGCTGGACTACGAGAGCAAGAGCGGATATGCCGCCGAGTTTGAGAGCACCAGGAATATGTTCAACCTGCTGGGCGGCAGCCTCAGCTTTATAGTGGGCCTGGTGGGGGTGCTGAACTTTATAAATGCAATATTCACCGGAATAGCTGCCCGCCGCCGGGAGCTGGCCGTGCTCCAGGCCATAGGCATGACCGGCAGGCAGCTCAAGACCATGCTGGCTGTGGAGGGTCTGCTGTACACCCTTGGCTCGGCAGGGCTGAGCCTGGCTCTCACCTTGCTGACGGCCCCGCTCATGTCCCGGTCTCTGGAAAAGCTGATGTGGTTTTTGAGTTACCGTTTCCAGCTATGGCCCATATTTACCGTCCTGCCCTTCTTTGCCCTGCTGGGCATAGTCATCCCCATACTCAGCTACCGCAGCTTCTGCCGTCATTCCACCGTGGAGCGGCTGAGGCAGGAATGAAAATCTGAAAACCGCCCCGTGGGGTGATAAACCCATGGGGCGGAGAACTGCCGGTGTGGAAATACATTGAGAACTGAGGTATAATAGCTTCAGTTTATTACATTTGAGAGGTGAAGCCCATGGAGCGGATATTCCTTCTGGAGGACGACGAGGCTTTGGGCCGGGGCATTGCCATGGCTCTGGAGGGGCCTGAACAAAGGGTGATTAGAGCTCTGAGCATGGCGGAGGCGGAAAAAATATTGGCGGCCGAGAGCTTCAATCTGTTGATACTGGATGTCAACCTACCTGACGGCAGCGGCCTGGACCTGCTGCGGCGCATCCGCCGGGGAAGCGCCGTACCGGTGATACTCCTAACCGCCAATGACATGGAGCTGGATGAGGTCACAGGCCTGGAGGCCGGGGCCGACGACTATATAACCAAGCCCTTTTCCCTGGCGGTGCTGAGAGCCAGAGTGGCGGCCCAGCTGCGCCGGGGCGAGCCCAAAGCCCGGGAGAGCCTGGAGCTGGGGCCCTTCACCTTTGACTTTCAGGCCATGGACTTTCGCCGGGAGGGAAGGGCGGTGGAGCTTTCAAAAACAGAGCAGCGGCTGCTGCGGGTATTGGTGGAAAACCGGGGCCGCACCCTGCCCAGGTCGCTGCTGGTGGACAGAGTGTGGACCGACGGGGCGGAATATGTGGATGAAAATGCCCTGTCCGTCACGGTGAAGCGCCTGCGGGGAAAACTGGAAAAAGACCCGGCAAATCCGGAATATATAAAGACGGTGTACGGCATTGGCTACACCTGGGCGGTGAAGCCATGAGCGGCTATATCTTCGGCATAGTGGCCCTGCTGTTGGCGGGCATGTTTGTGCTGCTCAGCCACCGGAGAACCGCCCGGATAATGGAGAGCCTGGACGCAATGCTCACAAAAACCATAGGGGGCAGCTTCCCTGCGGAGAGCTTTGACGAGAGCCGCATGTCTTCCCTGGAGAGCCGCCTGGCCCAGTATCTTTCCGCATCCCAGGTCTCTGCTCTGAATATAAAAAAGCAGCGGGATCAGATAAACAGTCTTATCTCCGACATCTCCCATCAGACAAAGACCCCGGTGGCAAACCTGAAGCTCTATTCCCAGCTTCTGGAGGCGCAGCCCCTAAGCCCTCAGGCCATGGGCTGCGCCCGGGCCATCTCCGCCCAGACGGAAAAACTGGAGAGCCTCATGGATGCTCTGGTGAAAAGCTCCCGGCTGGAGACGGGGATACTTGCCCTGCAACCGGAGCGTCAGGCCATAGCTCCCGTGCTCCGGCGGGCTGTGGAGCAGTATATGCCCAGGGCCCGGGAAAAAGGCCTGGAGCTGAATTTGGCGGAATTTGAGGGCGAAGCAGTGTTTGACGCCAAATGGACGGAGGAGGCGCTGTGCAACCTGCTGGACAATGCGGTGAAATACACCCCGGAGGGGGGCAGCGTCACCGTGGAATGCCGGGACTTTGAATTGTTCTCCCTCATCCGCATCAGCGACACCGGGCCGGGTATAGCCGAGGAGGAGCAGGCCAAAGTCTTTTCCCGCTTTTACCGGGGCGCTTCCGCCCGGGACATGGAGGGCGTGGGCCTGGGGCTCTGTCTCACCCGCCAGATCGCGGAGGGACAGGGGGGCTATGTGAAGCTGGACAGCGCCCCGGGCCAGGGCAGCCGTTTTTCCCTGTACCTGCCACGGGAGTGAATATGAAAAAGCTGAGTATGGATAGTACATACTCAGCTTTTTGTATATCGCATATCACTCCGCCGTCTCCTTTATCGCCTGATACACCGTCTCCGCTAGGAGCCGGGCGCCAGAGACGTTGGGGTGGCAGCCGTCCACGAACAGCTCCTTTTTCCCTAAGAAAGCGCCATGTACATCTACACATTCCAGACCCAGTTCCTCCGCTACTCGGCGGCAGATGGGCACCACCTCATTTTCCAGCACATCCCCCTGAATGGTCCAAAGCACCTTTTTCCAGAAATGGAAGACGCTGGGAGGTGTCATCAGCAGCACCCTGGGGCGGCTGTCCAGAGCCATGTAGCTGCGGGAGAGCTCCGTCATGGAGCGGGCATAGCTCTCCCCGTTCCAGTTGTTGGGCTTTGAGTCGTTGCTGCCCAGCATTATCAGCACTATGTCCGGCTGAAATTCCAGACTCTTTTTATAAAGCCGCTCCGTCGTGTAGGGATAGTCCCCGTCGGTGGAGGCAGTGCGGTTGGAAAAGCCGAAATTCCCCACACAGTAGCCCTCGCCCAGCAGCTTTTGCAGGACGCTGGGGTAGCTGTTCCACAGCTGTCCCCGGACAAAAAAACCATAAGTGATGCTGTCACCAACGCAGGCCACACGAATCTGGCCGGGCCTGGGCCGGGGCAGGATGTGCAGCCTGTCCAGCATGCCCATATATACTGCAAGGACAAGAACGAGCAGGATTATTATAATGATTACAATTGCAGCCGCCATAGCTGTACCCCGCTCTCAATCAGCTGATGGCTGAGAAAAACTCTCTCAGCTCGTCCTCACTGCGCAGCACCTTCTCCGGGGCGCCGTGGAGCATCACGTTATCAAAGCCGTCGATAAAGCAGCGGGCATCGGTTTTGTAGCCAATGCAGCGCTTGCCCTTGGCGTAGCAGTAGCCCAGCTCAAAGCAGGCTCCCTCGTCGGGCACCCGCCCGTCAAAGACAAAGAGCACTGCATCA
>CALWWB010000118.1 GCA_944385175.1 uncultured Oscillospiraceae bacterium
TTGAATTCTGGTGTATAGCGTTTGTTTGGTATTCCTTTCGGCATAGTAAAGCACCCCATTTGTTATTCAGTATATCATACTGTCTAACAAATGGGGTGCAGTTCACTGTATCGGACAGCCCCCGGATTTTTTCAAAAGTTCTTATATCAGACTGTACAAAAGCAGCAGGGCTATAAGCAGGGCAAAGTTCACCAGGGAGAACTGGCGGAGATACTTGCCGGTGTCGGCCTGCTCGGAGTGGGAATAGAGCTTCAGGCTTATAAGGCTGGCCAGGCTTGCGATGGGTGTGCCCAGGCCGCCGATGTTTACCCCCAGCAGCAGCTCCCGGCCGTTCTCCGTAAAGCCGGAGAGGAGCAGGGCGGCGGGCACATTGCTGATTACCTGGCTGGCAAGAGCCCCCACAAGGAGCTCCCGGCCCAGCAGCAGACGGCTGAGCAGAGCCTCCACCGCCGGTACCCGGGCCAGATTTCCTGCAAAGATGAAAAAGCAGACGAAGGTCAAAAGCAGCATGAAATCTGCCTCTTTCAGCCGACGGCGGTCAAAGATCAGCAGCACGACAATAAGTACCGGCAGCATCAGGTACCAGGTGATGAGCCGCAGCACCACTGCCAGGCACAGAGCAAAGAGCAGCAGATAGAGGATAAGGCTCTTTTTATCCAGCTCCGGCTCTTCGCCCAGAAAAACATCCACATGGGCGCGGCTCAGGCGCAGGCTCAGCAGCAGCACCACTGCCAGGGATATGAGCCACAGAGGGCCGGTGGCTGAGAAAAAGTCGCCTATGCTCAGATGGTAGTTGGAATAGAGATAGAGGTTCTGGGGATTGCCCACAGGGGTGAGCACGCTGCCCAGGTTTGCAGCCACGGTCTGAAGCAGCACCACCCAGATGAGCTCCTTCTCCTGGTGGGCCATGCCCAGCACCACCACCGCAAAGGGCACGAAGGTGAGCAGGGCCACATCGTTGGTTATGAGCATGGCGCTGAAAAAGCTCAAAAGCACCAGTGTTATGCCCATGGTACGCACGGAGCCCGCCCGGGCGCAGAGCTTGTGGGCAAGCACTGTGAAGACATCGGCGTGGCGCAGGCCCGCTACCACCACCATCAGGGCGTAGAGCAGGGCAAGGGTGCGCAAATCCAGATAACCCAGATAAGCCCCGTCCGGGGGCACAAAAAAGCAGCTTACCAGAGCGGCCAGGAAGGAGATGCACAGCGTCAGCTCCCGGCGCAGGAAATCCTTTACCTTGCTCACAGCAATTCCTCCCTGCCGTTGAGTACGGCGCGAACCAGTTTGTCTCCCTCATAGCAGAGCTTCAGGGAGAAGAAGGCCTCCCCCTCATTCAGGAGCCGGAGGAAAATTTTATCCCCCTCCCAGATAGGCAGAGAGGGGATACGGCTTTTTTCCACCCATTCCAGCTCCCCCTCGTCGCAGTCACGAAGGGAGCCGGTAAAACCGTGGGCAGTGAACAGGTGCATATACTCGGTGCCCCACTCATTGCTGACAAAGGTGACTATGCCCCGAAAGCGCCAGGACTCAAGGCTCAGCCCTGTCTCCTCCAGCACCTCCCGGAGCATGCAGTCCTCCGGGCTCTCCCCGGCTTCAAACTTGCCGCCTATGCCTATCCACTTGTCCCGGTTCTCGTCACCGGCCTTTTTGGTGCGGTGGAGCATGAGATACCGGCCGTCTTTCTCTATGTAGCAGAGGGATGTGTTTTTCATTTATACCACCTCTGGAAATCTTAAATCCGACTCATTGTACATAGGAAGGCAGTGAATGTCAATTGAAAAATGTGCAGAGGGAAAAAGACTTTTACTTTTCCCCAAAAATGGGGAAAAGCCCTGTAAACCGGGGATAGGGAAACCCAGATAACAGGTGACTTTGCCGGGGATTTGTGCTATCCTAATACACAACGGCGGCGGGGGAGGCCCCGGCGCCCTGAGAGAAAACCACAGGGGAGGCTTCCCGATGAAGCAGAAGAGAGAAAACAAGGGCCTGAACATCAGCGCCCGCTCCTTTATAACGGCGATACTCATACTTTTTGCCCTGATGCTGCTGACTTACATACTCACCCTGGTGCTCCCCGGCGGGGAGTATCAGCGGATATCCGACAGCGCCGGGAACCTGGTGATAGACACCCAGGCAGGCTACTCCAGCGTAGAGGGCGGGCTGCCCTTTTACAAGTGGCTGCTGTCCCCCTTCCTGGTCCTGACTGCTGAGGGCAGCGGCACCATCATCGCCGTCATCATCTTCCTGCTGGTCATCGGCGGCATTTTCAACAGCCTGGACCGCTGCGGCCTGATGCTCTACATGCTCAAACGGGTGGTGGGCCGCTTCGGCGCCGCCCGGTACCGGCTCATGGCTGTGGTGGTGCTGTTCTTCATGGCCATGGGCTCCTTCATCGGCTCCTTTGAGGAGGTCATACCTCTGGTGCCCATAGTGGTGTCCCTGGCGGTGGGCCTGGGCTGGGACGCCCTCACCGGCGTGGGCATGAGCATCCTGGCCGCTGGCTGCGGTTTTTCTGCCGGCGTGTGCAACCCCTTCACCGTGGGCGTCGCCCAGGAGCTGGCGGGCCTGCCCATGTTCTCCGGCGTCTGGCTGAGAGCCCTCAGCTTTTTTGTGGTCTATGCCCTGCTGCTGTTCTTCCTGCGCAGCCATGCCGTAAAGGTGGAGCGGCCCCTGAGCGGGGATATGGCCGGGGAGGATTTTCAGCTCAATCCCGCCATGGACAGGGCCCTGGCCCTCTTTGCAGGAATACTGGGCCTGGGCATAGTCCTGGTGCTCTCCTCCAGCTTCATTACCGCTCTGCAGGATTACACCATGATAATCGTGGCGGCCATGTTCCTTGCGGCGGGAATAGTGTCCACCCTGGCCTCGGGCATGGCTCCGGGAAAGCTGGGCTCCAGCTTTATAAACGGACTTATCAGCGTGCTGCCGGCAGTGCTGATGATACTCATGGCCAGCTCCATAAAATACACCCTCACCGAGGGCAAAATACTGGACACCATATTGTACTATGCCGTAGCTGCCGCCGGGACTTTGCCCCGCTGGGTGGTGATACTTTTCCTGTACCTGGTGGTACTGGTGATGAACTTCTTCATCCCCTCCGGTTCCGCCAAGGCTTTCCTGCTGCTGCCTCTCATACTGCCGGTGGCCCAGATATTTGAACTCTCTCCCCAGCTGTGCGTCATGGCCTACGCCTTTGGCGACGGCTTCTCCAACGTGCTCTATCCAACCAACCCGGTGCTGCTCATATCCCTGGGCCTTGCCGGGGTGAGCTACGGCAGCTGGTTCAAGTGGACGTGGAAATTCCAGGCGGTGATACTGGTGTGCACCAGCCTGCTGCTGCTCTTCGGCCTGGCGGTGGGCTACGCCTGATAAAAGGGCGGCATATCGGAAAAAATCAGGTGCGAAGGAGGCGGATACCGTGCGGATATTGGTTGTGGAGGATGAAAAGGATCTCAACCGCATAATCACAAAGACCCTTGCAAAAAGCGGCTACACCGTGGACAGCTGCTTTGACGGGAACGAAGTGGAGCATTACCTGGCCGGGGCGGAGTACGACGCCATACTTATGGACGTGATGCTCCCGGGCAAGGACGGCTTCAGCCTGGTTTCCAATATGCGGGAGCGGGGGACGGACACCCCGGTGCTCTTCCTCACAGCCCGTGACAGCGTGACGGACCGGGTGACCGGCCTGGACCTGGGCGGGGACGACTATCTGGTAAAGCCCTTCGACTTTGACGAGCTGCTGGCCCGCATCCGGGCCATGACACGCAAGCACGCGGGAAACCGCAGCAATGTTTTCACCCTGGCGGACCTCACTGTGGACACACGCCGTCAGAGGGTGGAGCGGGGCGGAAGGGAGATAGCCCTGCTGCCCAAGGAGTTTGCCATTCTGGAACACCTTATAAGAAACAAGGGAGCTGTCATCTCCCGGGAGCAGCTGGAGGACAGAATCTGGAACTACGAGTATTCCGGCAGCTCCAACAATGTGGACGTGTATATGAGCAAGCTGAGAAAGAAGCTGGACGAGGGCTATGATGTGAAGCTCATCCACACCGTCCGGGGGGCGGGCTGGGTGCTGCGGGAGGACAAGGCATGAGAAAAAGCTCCATCAAGCTGCGCCTTACCCTGTGGTACGCGCTGCTGATGCTGCTCATGGCCGCCGTGACCTTGGCCTTTGTCACGGTGATAAGCAGCTCTGTGGCGAATCAGACCACCCTGGACAGCCTCTCCCAGACCGTGCGGGAAAACGCCCTCCAGGCCGACCTGGAGGAGGGGGAGCTGAAGGTGGACAGCGGCTTCAGCTTTTACCGCAGCGGAATATATACCCTTATATACAGCAAGAGCCAGGCCCTGCTGGCCGGGCAGCTGCCCCAGGCCCTGATGAGCCTGTCGCTGCCCTTTGAAAACGGCCTGACCCGCCCGGTGGAGACGGAGCAGGGGAGCTACTATGTCATGGACCTCTGGCTGCCCTCGGGCTGGGAGGACGGCATCTGGCTCCGGGGGATGACGGAGATATCCCAGGGCGCCGAGGCCAGGCAGAACCTGCTCATAGCCGCCGGTATTGCCCTGCCCCTGTTCATACTGCTGGGGGCTCTGGGGGGCTGGTTCATAGTGCGCCGGGCCCTGCGGCCTCTGGACAGCATCAACGCCACCGCCGCCGCCATAAATGAGGGCCGGGACCTGTCCGCCCGGATAGAGCTGGGGGAGGCCCCGGAGGAGTTCAGCCGCCTGGCGGGGAACTTCAACAGGATGCTGGAGCGGCTGGAGCGGGCCTTCGAGGCGGAGAGACGCTTTACCTCCGACGCCTCCCACGAGCTGCGCACGCCCCTTTCGGTGATATTGGGGGCCTGTGAATACAGCGAGAAATTCGACGAGACCGGGGAGGAACGGCAGGAGACTATACAGACCGTCCACCGCCAGGGGAAAAAGATGGCGGTGCTCATAGACCAGCTTTTGCAGATGACCCGGCTGGAGCAGGGTACCGAGGGACTGCGCATGGAGGAGCTGGACCTCTCCGCCCTCACGGAGGAGCTGTGCCGGGAGCAGGGAGAGAAAAGCGAGTACCTGAAGCTGGACATCCTGCCCGGAGTAAGGGTCCGGGGGGACAGGCTGCTGCTGGGCCGTCTTATCCAGAACCTGCTGGACAATGCCTATAAATACGGAAAGCCCGGCGGCAGCGTGTGGCTGAGACTGCGCCGGGGCGGAGGCTGGGTGCAGCTCAGCGTCCGGGACGAGGGCGAAGGCATAGCGCCGGAACAGCAGGAGAAGATATGGCGGCGCTTCTATCAGGCCGACCCATCCCGCAGCGGAGGACAGGGGGCCGGGCTGGGCCTTGCCATAGTGGAGCAGATAGCCAGGCTCCACGGGGGCAGCATGAGCCTTGAAAGCCGCCCCGGGGAGGGCAGCACCTTCACCCTGAACCTGCCGGAGGCGGCCGGGGAGGCCGAAGAAAAAATCTGAAAAACTTTTCCCGTTTCATGTTCCTTTAATATTTCCCTGGTAAGCTTTCACCATCGAAAGGAAATAAGGAGGAAAATAAAATGAAAAACAAGATGAAGATATTCGTTCTGGCGGCCCTGGCCTGCCTCATCCTGGCGGGCTGCGGTAGCCCCACCAGCGTCCAGGCCCAGCCCATAGGGCTGGAGGCGGCAAAGGCCGTGGCTTTGGATGACGCGGGGCTCAGCGCCTCCGCCGTGAGCTTCACCACCACCGGATTGGACCGGCAGGGGGACACCGAGTATTACGCCATCGACTTCACCAGCGGCGACAGCAGCTATCAGTATGACATCGACGCCATCAGCGGCAGGGTGATAGAGTGCAGGATAAGCCAGGGCACGGCCTCTGCGGCTATGGCTCAGAGCAACGCTCAGACATCTCAGACCCAGGCCACCGCCGCTCCCGGCAGCACCCAGAGCAGCCAGAGCTTTTCCGTCCAGACCCAGAGCAGCGGTGAACTCATAGGGGAGCAGGCCGCCAGGGATGCAGCCCTGGAGCACGCCGGACTCAGCGACAGCCAGGTCACCTTCCTAAAGACCAAGCTGGATCGGGAGGACGGCCGCCAGGTCTATGAGGTGGAGTTCTACACTGAGGACTACAAAGAATACGACTATGAGATAGACGCTCTCACCGGAGAGGTGTACTCCTACGACTACGATGCGGAGACTTACTTCCAATCCTCCGGCAGCGGCAGCGAGATAACGGCGGAGGAGGCCAAGGCCCTGGCTCTCGCCCAGGTGCCCGGCGCCACCGAGAGCGATATCATCAAGTTCGAGACAGACCGGGACGACGGCCGCATAGAGTACGAGGGGGAGATACTCTACTCCGGCATGAAGTACGAGTTTGAGATAGACGCCTACAGCGGCGCCATCCGCAGCTGGGAGGCGGAGGCTGTGAGACGATAAGGC
>CALWWB010000119.1 GCA_944385175.1 uncultured Oscillospiraceae bacterium
CTTCGGGGACGATATCCACATCCTCGGGGCGAACCACCACGTCTACCGGCTCCTTTGTGCCGAATCCGGAGTCCACACACTCAAAGATGTGTCCGGAAAAGGCCACCTTTTTGTCCGCCAGCATGATGCCGTCCACAATGTTGCTCTCACCGATGAAGTCTGCAACAAAGGCATTTTCCGGCTCGTTATAAATATCGATGGGGGTGCCTATCTGCTGGATGCGTCCCTCGGACATGACCACCACGGTGTCCGACATGGAGAGGGCCTCCTCCTGGTCGTGGGTGACAAAGACGAAGGTGATGCCGGTGGCTTTCTGGATTTTCTTCAGTTCCTGCTGCATGTCCTTGCGCAGTTTCAGATCCAGGGCCGCCAGAGGCTCGTCCAGCAGCAGCACCTTGGGCTGGCTGACCAGGGCCCGGGCAATAGCCACCCTCTGCTGCTGACCGCCGGAGAGACTGGTGACGCTGCGCTGCTCAAAGCCGGTGAGGGCTACCAGGGAGAGCATCTCCCGAACCTTGGTTTCAATCTCGGCTTTGGGAACTTTCTTTTCCCGCAGGGGAAAGGCCACGTTCTCAAATACATTGAGATGGGGGAACAGGGCGTAACGCTGGAACACGGTGTTCACGTTGCGTTTATAGGGGGGCATGTCGTTTATCTTCTCACCCATGAAAACTATGTCACCCTCGTCGGGGGTCTCAAAGCCGCCGATAAGACGGAGGGTAGTGGTCTTGCCGCAGCCGGAGGGACCCAGAAGAGTTATAAACTCATTGTCGTATATGTCCAGGCTCACGTTGTCCAGAACCACCTCGCCGTCAAAGGCCTTGGTGATATTTTTGAGTTCTATGATTTTTTTCATAAAATCTACCCCCCGGCAAAAAATAAAAAGGCAGGCCATGCCGAAAAGCACAACCTGCCGTGAAGCAGCCATATAGCCGCGCCGGATATATCGGCGCTATGGCCCAAATGGATTTTGAGAGTCTATATAGCAAAGATTACTTTTACTACTCTTATTGACCATTTCACAAGTTTGTATGCTTTTTAGCATCGGTTTATAGTAACCAACTTATAAAACTTGAGCTTCTAACTCAATCAATAAGGCAACAGAAGTTGCCACCCCACCTGGGGTTTATCGGCATTCGACCCGGCTGTCCGTGTGGCCTTGGCTGCGCAAAGCAGCGGTCGCTATCTTGCTTCGGATAGACTCTATCCAATTGAGACGACTCATTCTAACAATATTCACCCCCGCTGTCAATAGCTTTGAGGGGAAAATTTTTCAGTAGACCTGTTCCCAGAGAAACAGACCCTGAGCAGGGGCGGTAAAGCCCGCGGCCTGCCGGTTCCGGGCAGAGATGACTGCTGGCATGTCTTCCGCTTCCCGCTCCCCGCGGCCAACTTCAATAAGCGTGCCCGTCAGGATGCGCACCATATTATATAGAAAGCCGCTGCCGGTAAATTCCAGGCGCAGCATGTCTCCCCGGCGTTCCAGCTTTATCTGCCGCAGATCCCTTATGGGAGATTTTTTCATGCGTTTCAAAGAGCAGAATGAAGTGAAGTCATGCTCTCCAAGCAGCAGAATGGCAGCTCGCTCCATAGCAGAGGTGTCCAGCGCATCCGGGCAGCTGAAGCTGTATTTTCTGTAGAATACATTGGGCTTGGAGCTGTTCCATATGAAGTAGACATAGGTCTTTTCACGGCAGGAGAGCCGGGCGTGGAAAGCGGGCTCCATTTCCTCCAGGGACAGGGCGCCTATATCTTCCGGCAGATAGCGGCGGATAAGCTCCAGCAGCGTCCCACTGTCCAGGGCTGTATCCGCTTTGAATGAACAGGTTTGACATCTGGCGTGGACTCCGGCATCAGTACGCCCGGAACCGTGGAGCTCCACCGGCTGTTCCAGTATGCGGCAGAGCAGGGTCTCCAGCTTCTCCTGGATTGTGCCGGGAGTGTTGCCCTGTTTTTGCCAGCCCCTGTATCGGCTGCCATCATAACTCAGGCAGAGCTTGAAATTTCTCATGTTCTCACCTCATGAAAAAGAATAAAGGAAAACCCACATTTTTTCAATAAGAAAGGCTGTAGCAGAGCAAAAAAACTACATATCATAGAACAATGAAAAGGTTTGAGGCGGCCGATTGTGAAATGTGTACATAGTTAAGGGCTTTTCGGCCGCAGCAGCAAGGGAAAATTCGGTGAAATTTCTTTGTTGCTGAAACAGGGCGGCTATGGTAAAATATTAACAGAAGTTTGTCTGGAGAGCATAACAAAATAAAACAGGAAAGAGGCCGGTGAAATATGTATACAGACTCCTATTTCGATAGATTTGTCCTGCCTAAGGACCTGACCGAGACTCTGAAAAAGAGCCGCTGCCTTTGCTATCCGGAGACCAAGGAACAACTGGAAGAGATGTGCTATGGACCCACCCATTCCTCCCGTTTCGACGTGGTCTATCCCATAGAGGGCAGGGGCCTTGTGAAAGAGGTGGAGGTGGTCCGCTGCAAGAACGGCACAGTGGTCAACTTCATGGAAGATTATATGCGCCGCCGTGACCCGGACTGCATGCGCATAGGCGACGACTTGCCCACCAACAAGCCCCTCTTCAAGGAAAAGTACGGCTATAAGTTCTCCAAGCTCCGCAAGGAGACCATGGACTGGCTGGCAAGTCAACAGCTCATTGTACTGCCCTTCAAGGCCGGCGGAAAGTATTACGGCTACGACAGCCTGCTTATCTGCCCCATGAACGCTGCCTTCTTTGCCTTGTCCCTGGCAAATATGCAGGGCTTTGTCAGTATTTTCGATGTGCAGTCCAACTATAAGCCCAGGGCCATTATCTATGTGGCCCCTCCCTTCCGGCACACCCATTTTGACGGTAAGCAGGTCGTTGTTCACAGCCGCAGCGAGGAGCTCCACGAGGTATTTTCCTACAACCTCTATCCCGGACCCTCTGCAAAGAAAGGCGTGTTCTCCATCCTGCTTGACATCGGTGAGCATGAGGGCTGGATAACTAACCATGCATCCGCAGCTATGCTGGAGTCCCCCTATGAAAACGAAGTGGTCTTCATGCACGAGGGCGCTTCCGGCGGCGGCAAGAGCGAGATGCTGGAGGAGATACACAAGGACGAGAACGGACAGCTGCTCATGGGTATCCACACAGTCAGCGGTGAGAAATATTACCTGAGCCTGGGCGAGACCTGTAAGATCCACCCCATTGCCGATGATATGGTCCTGGCCCACAAGGATATGCAGAACGGCTCCGGCCATCTGGTCATAGCCGATGCCGAGGACGGCTGGTTTTTGCGTATGGACGGGGACAACTACTATGGCAACAGCCCCACCTATGAGCGCATCAGCATCCATCCCTCCGAGCCTCTGGAATTCTTCAATATGGACGGTACCCCCGGCGCCACCTGCCTTATCTGGGAGCATGTACTGGAGTCTAACGGCAAGCCCTGCTCCAACCCCCGTGTAATCATCCCCAGAGAGATGATAGAAGGCATTGTCCCGGGCAACGAACCCCAGGAGGTCAGCGTCCGCTCTTTCGGTGTGCGTATGCCGCCTTCCACTGCAATGGCCCCTAACTATGGTGTCATGGGCATGGTGCAGTTTGTTCCCATTTCCATCGCCTGGCTGTGGCGTCTGGTCTCCCCCAGAGGTTTCAAGAATCCCTCCATTGCCGACTCCAATGCTGGAAGCGGCCTGAAGGCTGAAGGCGTAGGCTCCTACTGGCCTTTTGCCACCGGCATGAAGGTCACCCAGGCTAACCTCCTGCTGCACCAGATGATGGACTGCCCCAACACTTTGAATATACTGATACCCAATCAGCATATCGGCGCCTATAACATCGGCTTCATGGGTGAATGGATAACCCGTGAATATCTGGCCCGCCGCAGCGGCCATGTGAAGTTTAAGCACCTGGTGCCCGCCCGCTGCCCCATCTTCGGCTATTCTTTGGATGAGATGAAGATAGACGGCCAGTATGTGCGTCAGACCTTCCTGCGCCCTGAACTTCAGTCCAAGCTGGGCTTCGAGGGCTATGACGCCGGCGCCAAGATCCTCACTGATTTTATGAAAGATCAGATCAAGGAATTCCTTACCGACGATCTGGACCCCATCGGCCGCAAGATCATCGAGACCTGCCTGAACGACGGTTCTCTGGAGGATTACCTGGCCATCACTCCCATGACCAATATCAAGTAAGAAAAATTCGGCTTCATACAAAGGAAAGCTGTGGGGAATGCCTCACGGCTTTTCCTTTTGCATACCGTTTACATTTAAAATATTGAAATGCAGATGAAACAGTGGTATCCTACAAAAAATTAAATTATCAGCATTGAAAGGAATTTTGCCATGAAGATCGTTGTATTAGGCGGGGGTATCAGCACCGAGCGCCATGTATCCCTGGTGTCCGGCACCTCTGTGTGCCGGGCTCTGCGTGAACGGGGGCACAAGGCAATATTTGTGGATATGTTCCTGGGCCTGGAGAACTATACGGGGAGCCTGGAGGCGGCCTTCGATCAGCCGGACGGTTTTTGCGGCGAAGTGGCAATAGAGAAAACGGCTCCAGACCTGGAGGCTGTAAAAGCTTCCAGAAAGATGAAAAGTCCCAGCCGCCTGGGTAAAAATGTGCTGGAGGTCTGCGCCCTGGCAGACTGCGTATTCCTGGGACTTCACGGGGCCGACGGTGAGGACGGAAAAATCCAAGCCGCCCTTGAACTTATGGGCGTGCCCTATACCGGCTCCGGCCCTCTCAGCAGCGGTATGGCAATGGATAAGGCCATGGCCAAAATGGTCATGGAAAGCTGCGGCGTACTCACCCCTCGGGGGAGGGAGCTGAGTTACAGCCGGGAGGATATCCCGGAGCTGGCAGAGAGCCTGCCTGTGCCCTGCGCCGTGAAGGTGGTTGGGGGAGGCTCATCCATAGGTGTGGAGCTTCCGGACACCAGAGAGCAGCTGAGGGCGGCTTTGGAAAATGTTTTGCAGTATGGGAACCGGGTACTGGTGGAGGAGAAAATTATCGGACGGGAGCTAACTGTCCCTGTGCTGGACGGCCGGTATCTGAGCCCAATCGAAATAGTGGCCCCGGAGGGTATGAGCTTTGACTATGTGGCAAAATACCAGAGCGGCAATGAAGGCGCCCGGGAGATCTGCCCCGCGCCCATAAGCTCAGAGCAGGCAGAGATGCTGGGTCGGGCGGCGTTGAAGCTGCACAACGCCCTGGGGCTGTCGGTATATTCCAGAGCGGATTTCATATTGGATAGAGAGGGCCGAGCCTGGTGCCTGGAGGTGAACACCCTGCCTGGGATGACACCCAACAGCCTTATACCCAAGGCTACCGCTGTGGAGGGTATGAGCTACGGGGAGCTGTGCGAAAAGATTGTGCTTTTGTCCCTAGAAGTAAAGAACCGGCGCTGAGGCCGAAGATACACGCTTTTGTAACAAGAATTAACAAATTCTTGATGTTTTACAATGCCTGCGTGATAGAATTAAATATTGATAAAAAGCATTTCCGAGGTTGGTTTAATGAGAGAAAAATTTGCGCGTTTTATGTCCGGGCGCAACGGCAACGATCAACTGAATCTCTTCATACTGATAGTGGATATAGTGCTTTTACTGATTGCCGGCATTTTCAACGACAGCTTCGGCGCCTATCTCTATCCTGTGGTCATAGTCCTTTTGGGCTATGCTTATTTCCGCATGCTCTCCCGCAACCTGTATAAGCGCCGGGAAGAAAACGGCAAGTTCCAGCGCCTGAGGTACAAAGTAACTGCCTGGTGGCGCGTCCACCATGAGCGCTGGGTACAGCGCAAGGATTACAAATTTTTTGTCTGTCCTTCCTGCAAGACCACTCTGAGAGTACCCAGAGGCCATGGAAAGATCAAGATCGTCTGCCGACGCTGCGGCAGCTCCTTCACAGGGAGAAGCTGAAAACCATGTTTGGATACCTGACGGCGGATATCTCTGCCCTGAGTCCGGAGCAGTACCGGCGCTACAAAGCATGTTACTGTGGACTTTGCCGCAGCCTTAAGCAGCGGCATGGGCAGCTGTCCCGGCTCACCATAAACTATGATGTGACTTTTCTTATACTCATCCTCTCCTCTCTGTATGAACCTGAGGAGACGTGCGGGGAGGATACATGTCCCAGACATTTGAAGACGCCTCAGAGCTGGGTGTGCAGCCCCATGAGCGATTATGCGGCGGACATGAATTTGGCTCTGGCCTATCTCAAA
>CALWWB010000120.1 GCA_944385175.1 uncultured Oscillospiraceae bacterium
CCGGCGTACAACCGAGGCATGGAGCGCAGTGCAAACCCTTTTTGTCAAAGAAGGCCATGCCTTCTTTGACAAGCTGAAAAGAGGTCTCCGGAGAATTTCCGGAGACCTCTTTTTACTATTCAGCTGCGGGACAATCCTCATCGCCTGCAACGGCTTCCACAATTTTTGACGGTTTATTTCTCGGTATGACAATTGCCAGGTGGAGCAGGGCACCTATGGCGGCAAAGAGCGCCGTATACATCTGTCCAAGTCCCTGGTAAAGGTTGAGCCCGTAGGCTCCGGCAGCACACAGCAGACACAGCAGCGGCGGGACAATCAGCAACACCCGGCTGCGCAGCAGTTCGTAGCTGCCCACAATACACAATACGCCAAACACTCCGCCAAGGACGGCCAAGATGTTTACCATGTATAGCATCCGGTGGTCATACTCAGCCTCGCTCCTGTGCTGCTCCAGAAACGCCCTGGTGCTCTCGTCCAGATCTCCGCCCTCATTCACCATAGTCTCGATCTCGTTTTCCTGCATGAGGATTATGCGGGCAGCCCGTCGGTCATTTTCCAGTTCTTTCAGTTCGTCCACACTGACCAGCATCTTGTCCAGCTTGTCAGCCTCGATATCCAGCTTTTCCTTGTTCTCCTCCAGCTCCTCGGCCTCGTCCTCCAGCTGTCCCATATCGTACCATAGCAACTCCAACTGATGCTGAAGCTGGCTCTCAGTTTTTTTAATGGTGCTCTCCCCCGCAGTCAGCTGCAGCTTGGCAGCTTCCAAGGCTGCCTGGCCCGCCTGAAGCTGCTGCTCCATACCCGCAAGGTTGGCCTGCATGGTGGTGGGTATCCCGGCGGCGGTCAATAGTTCCTGTTTATATTGTTCCAAACCGGCCTTTACCGTCTCCAATTCGGCTCCGGCTTCAAAGCTGGGCACGGTCAGGCTGATAGTCTCAATGCCGGAAACCAATTCGGAAGAGGTGTTCCCAATACTCTCCACCGCCATGTTAATTCCTATCACGGAACTATTCACTGTCTCAGTGCCTGCGGCAAGCTCGTTGTTGACTTTGCCTATGGCACTGTCGGCCTCAGCTCTCCATACCAGATAATCATCGTTATATTTATTCAAGGCCTCGTCATAAGCCTTCTTGTCCAAGTCGTACTGGGCTTTCAGCTGGTCATAGGCAGCCTTATCCAAATCGTACTGGGCTTTGAGGGCCTTGTACTCCTCCAGCTTCTTTTCATACTGAGCCAGCTCCTCCTCCGAAGCGCCCTCACCCGGCTGCTCTGGGGGCACAGGCTCTGTGGGCTTCACTGGCTCTACCGGAGGCTCCCCCGGGTGCACGGGCTTTTTGGAGATAATAGGCTCCAGCTCGGCAATCATTCCAGGTATTTTACCCGCTATTTCCTGGAGAGAGCTTGCCATCTGCTGCACCTGAGCTATCCCCGCCTCCAGCGCCGGCTTGCCCGCCTCAAAGGCAGCTATGGATTGATTCAGCACACTCTCCTGATTGGCCAGCTCTTTTTTGCCGCTCTCCAATTCCTGCTTGGCAGCTTCCAGCTGGGCCTTGCCGTCCATTATCATTTCCACACCCATGGTGTATCCGCCCATGGTGGCCGTATGGGTTGCAAGATCCGTGCGGTGCTGGGCAGCCTCCTCATCATGCTCGTCCTGAAGGCGCTCCAGCTCTTCAAAGGCCTCGTCATAGCTTATGGAGTTTTCCAGCTTTGCGTCCAGCTCCTCATATTCATTGAGTTTATCTTCTATGCGCTGAAAGTATTCAAGGCTTTCCTGCAGCTTTCCGTCGGCCTTACTGAAACCCAGAGCGCCGTTTATAAGCATGAATACGCTCAGGAGCGTAAGCACAATGGCAAACACTCTGGCAAGAGCCGGGTGCTTCACATTCCATTCCTCCCAATCTATATACCGTCTTGGTATTATAACAGTTATTTTTTACAAAATCATGTACATCCTCAAAAAATTTGCCTTTATTTTTTCCTCTCATTCATGTATAGTTGCATAAGCAATACTGAACGCCGGGGAGGCCATATATGAAACTGAGTTTTGCACCCATGGAGGGCATAAGCACATACATATACCGCAGGCTGCATGCCCGATTCTTCGGCGGAGTGGAAGAGTATTATGCACCCTTCATCGCTCCGGACGGCAAGGGGAATTACAAAGCCTCCGCCCGCCGGGACATCCTGCCGGAAAACAACCGGGACATCCGCCTCATCCCCCAGCTGCTGGTTAACCGGCCTGAACCTTTCATCAGTGTAGCCCGGGAACTTGCAGCCATGGGCTACAGCGAGGTAAATCTGAATGTGGGCTGCCCCTCCGCCACGGTAGTGGCCAAGCACAAGGGGGCCGGAATGCTCATGGACCCTGAAGGCCTGGATGCCTGCCTAAACGAGATATTCAGCCGCTCTCCCTTGAGGATATCCATAAAAACCCGTATGGGTATGGAGAGCACGGAGGAATTTCCCCGCATACTGGAGATATATCGCAAGTATCCTCTCAGTCGTCTTATTATCCACGCCAGAGCCCGCTCCGGCATGTACAAAAGTGCCGTAGACATTTCAGCTTTTATCTCTGCCCTGGATGGCTGTCCCTGGCCCGTCTGGTATAATGGGGACATTTTTTCCCCTTCTTCATCCGGGATGGCCGGGCTGCTTCGGGACAACGCCGCAGGGCTGATGCTGGGGAGAGGCGCGGTAGCCGATCCTGCACTGCCCAGGCTTCTGAAAGGCGGCCCCGCCCTGGAAGCAGAGGAGTTGAAAGCCTTTCACGACGCCCTGCTCTCGGCCTATCTTGAGGCCGGCTACAGTCCCGGGGCAGCCATTGCCCGGCTCAAGGAGCTGTGGTTCTACATGCTGCACAAGTTCCCCGACAGCCGCCGTGAATCAAAGCAGCTGCTGAAAGCCCGAGAGTTTGAGGATTATAAGGCTGCTGTCTCGGCCTTGTTCTCCGGCGGGAAATTTTCTCCGGAAAGCTACTTCAGTCAATAGGGATACCCACAACGGCGGGTATCCCTATTGACTGTTTTTGTATTAAAAAGTTTCAGGCACCATGTAAATTTACATGCTCATTGCCATACGGCAGTAATAATTGAACTGCCGCTCCCGCTCCAGAGTACTGGAGTCCATATGTCCGGGGTATACCTCATAGTCTCCTTCCAGAAGACAGAGCTTTTTCAGGGAGCGGAGTTGCGCGTCCATGTCCCCTCCGGGGAAATCCGTGCGTCCGCAGCTGCCTTTAAACAGGGTGTCTCCTGTAAAAAGGGCATTCTGGCAGCGCAGGCTCACCCCTCCGGGGGTATGTCCCGGCGTGGCCAGGACCTCAAACCGCAGGGAATCCAGCTCAATAATGTCTCCCTCGTCATAAAAGCTGCCGTTTTCAGGGAGCTGGAAACGCATAAACATGTTTCCAGCATATCTGGCATCATCCTTCTTGTTCATATATACTTTTGCCCCGGTCTCCTCCGCCACGGCTTGTACAGCCCCCACATGGTCATAGTGACCGTGGGTTATCAGGATCATCCTGCATTTGAGATGGTTGGATTCAATGTAGTCCAATATGGTGTTGGACTCCTCGCCGGGATCTATTACCGCACAGTTGAGAGTCTGTTCATCAGTGACCACATAGCAGTTGGTCTCCAGATGTCCCACTGGAAGGGTCTTTATGAGCATGTTACATCCTCCTGTTCAAAGTTCATTGGTATCCAGTATTATGGTCACGGGCCCGTCATTCACCGAGGCCACCTGCATCTCGGCTGCAAAGATCCCCGTCTCCACTTTGAAGCCCCGCTCCCGGCAGCGCTGTATCACCAGCTCATAGAGGGGAATGGCCGTCTCTGGCCGGGCGGCCTTTGAAAAGCCGGGGCGGCGGGACTTGCAGTCTGCAAAAAGGGTAAACTGACTGATTATCAGCAGCTCCGCCCCGGCGTCTGCGGGGTTGAGATTCATTTTCCCGTTCTCATCCTCAAATATCCTCAGGCCGCATATTTTGTCGGCTATCTTTTCCGCCTGGGCAGGCCCGTCCTCCTGATGGACACCCAGCAGCACCAGAAAGCCCTTGCCTATGCTTCCGTGGATCTGTCCGTCTATCTCCACTGAGGCCGACTTTACTCTTGTAAGCACTGCTCTCATTTCAGCCTTCTCCTTCCGTGCTTTTATCTGTTGCCGTTTCTCGCCACGCCGCTCACTCCGGGAATAGAGGTGAGGCGGCCCATGATATATTTAAGCTCGCCGCTGTCCTTGACTTCCAGTGAGACGGTAGTAAGTGCCAGACCGCCCCCGGTATCCCGGGCAGTCAGGGATCGCACTTTAGCATTGAGGGCATTGAGCACGGTGGCAATGTCCATCACCAGGCCGGAACGATCCTTGGAAGCTATTGTAACCGTGGTCACATAGCTGTCCGTAATGCTGTCCGCCCATGAGACCTTGACCCAGCGGCCTTGGTTTTCAGGCTGGTTCATCAGCTGCTTGCAGTTTGTACAGTCCCTCCGGTGGATGGAGACGCCCTGGCCCCTTGTTATAAAGCCCACGATATCGTCTCCCGGCACCGGAGTACAGCAGCGGGAAAACTTAACAAGGCAGTTGCTAAGCCCCTCCACCAGTATGCCGTGGACAGGCTTGCCGCTCTTTTTGGCGTTTGTCTCCCGGCGTTCGGCCGCCTCGGACATCTTATCCAGGGCAGTTTTTCTGTCCGGCTTTGTGCGCAGCTCGTCTCTTATGCGGTTTGCCACCCTTGTGGCGGTAATTCCGCCGTAGCCGATAGCGGCATACATGTCCTCCAAATTGCTGAAAGACAGGCGCTTGAGTATGGGTGCAACGGTGTCCATATCCTGGGCATCGTCCAGAGTCAGGCCGTTGTGCTTAAGCTCCGACTCCAGCATCTCTCGGCCGCGGATGACGTTCTCCTCCCGGCGCTCTTTCTTGAACCACTGCTTGATTTTGGTGCGGGCCGAGCCGCTCTTTGCCACGTTCAGCCAGTCCCTGCTGGGACCCGGTGCATTTTTGGAAGTGCGGATCTCCACAATGTCCCCGTTTTGCAGCACGTGGTCATAAGTGACTATACGTCCATTGACCTTGGCTCCCACCATGCTGTTGCCTATGTCCGAGTGGATATTGTAGGCAAAGTCTATGGGCGTTGCGCCGGCGGGCAGATTTATCACGTCGCCTTTGGGTGAGAATACGAAAACCTCGTCGGCAAACATGTCTATCTTCAGGTTGTGGAGGAAATCCTGAGCGTCTGACTCCTGCTGGTTTTCCAGCAGCCTTCTCACCCAGGCGAATTTATCTTCGTCCCCCTCCCTTACCGTGGAGGCGCCGCTGCCCATTTTATATTTCCAGTGGGCTGCAATACCGTACTCGGCGGTGTAGTGCATCTCCCAGGTGCGTATCTGCACCTCAAAGGGTATGCCCTCGCTGCCTATCACCGTAGTGTGTACGCTCTGGTACATGTTAGGTTTGGGGGTGGAAATATAATCCTTAAAACGCCCGGGCACAGGGTTGAACATGTCGTGGATGATGCCCAGCACATTGTAGCAGTCCGGAATGCTGTCCACAATGACCCTGAAGGCGCAGAGGTCAAAGATGCCGTCAATGTCCAGCTTCTGGGCATACATCTTCCGGTATATGCTGTACACATGCTTTATCCGGCAGAATATGGTGGACTTCACGCCCTCTGCATCCAGCCTTGTCTGTATCTTCTCCTTCACGCTGTCCATGAAGCGTTCCAGATCGTCCATCTTTTTTTCCAGCGAAGAGGTTATCTCCCTATAGCCCGCCGGGTCCAGGTACTGGAGGGACAGATCCTCCAGCTCCCACTTGGCCCTCTGCATGCCCAGTCGATGGGCAATGGGGGCATATATCTCCATGGTTTCCAGGGATTTGGAGCGTTGCTTCTCCGGCGACTGGTAAGCCATGGTACGCATATTGTGCAGACGGTCGGCAATCTTTATGAGGATGACTCTTATGTCCTTGGACATGGCCATAAGCATCTTGCGCAGATTTTCCATCTGCTCGTCTTCCTTGCTGGTATATTGCACCCGCGTCAGCTTGGTGACACCCTCCACAATATCCGCCACCGGCTCGCCGAACTGGCGGGCAATGTCGGTATGGGTGAGCTTGGTGTCCTCGAT
>CALWWB010000121.1 GCA_944385175.1 uncultured Oscillospiraceae bacterium
AGAACCCTTTTCTGGTGCTTATTTGCATAAGCTGTTCTTACATTGTTCAATTTTCAAGGTACACTCGCTAGCTCCCTTCCGGGACAGCTTGATTAGTTTAGCACAGATATTTCATTTTGTCAACAACTTTTTTCAATTTTTTTCATTTGAATTTTTGTCGCCGGACTTACTTTGAAACATCCGCAGCACCGAAGTGCTTGGTTAATATAGCATTTGATTTGCGGTTTGTCAACACTTTTTTCAAGTTTTTTTGAGGTTTTTTTAAAGATTTTTTTACCTCCAAAATCTTGTGGTGTCAAGGCTTTAAGGGCCACAAAATGCAGACTGGCTTTATAAGCTTTTCTCAAGTTTCATGCGTTACTTATCTTTGAAAAACAGATTGCCTATGTAGGGCAGCGGCTCCATTTTTCCGGCGTTGGCATTGCTTATTCCTTTTATAATCCAGTATATCTGCATTAGTCCGACTATCCAGCCCAAGCCGAAAGCGGAGCCCAAAATCTGACCGGCAGCCGTGACAGCGAAGAGGATCAGACCCTGGCGCGCATGATACAGGGCAAACTTGTCATTGCTGCAAAAAATGAAAGGCAGCAGGAAAAGGGCGGGTATATAGGAAAGGGCAGCCAGCAGTCGGTTGGACTGATATCCTTTTGGCCTTGCCTCGGGTGGGGTCTGCCGATTTTCCGCTCCCTCGGTATACTCCCAGTTAGCCTGTCTGTTCTGACGGCGGCGGCGTTCTTCCTCCGCCCATTTCCGATTTTCCTCCTGACGGCGCTTTCTTTGCTCATCAAGGCGCCGATGCATCTCCTCGTTGCTCCGGCGGCTGGCCTCTCTTGGATCTGTTGCTGTAGCGGAACCGGAGGCGTAGCTCTCCTTTTCCTCTGGTTGTTCCATCCCGCAGGCCAGGCATGCGTTGTGCCCGTCCGGAATATAGGCGCCGCAGTTTCTGCAATATGCCATGCTTTCCTCCAAAGAATTTAATGGCATGATTATAACTCAGCCCGGCGCATTTTTCAACCGTTTCCCGGGAAATTCCCCCACTCGCTGCACTTTAGGCACAGAATCTGTGCTTGCCTATCTCCACTATCGTGGGCCTTGACCATATCCAGGCGCTGGTTGCCGTGTCGGGGTTAAAATAGTATATAGCCCCGTAGCTGGGGTCCCAGCCGTTCAGGGCATCCTGAGCCGCTCTGTAAGCGCTTTCCGCCACCGGTTGGTCAAACTGCCCGTCGTTTATACAGGTAAAGGCCCAAGGCTGGTATATGACTTCAGCAATGGAGTTTGGGAAAGAGGCGTGCTCTACACGGTTGAGCACCACAGCGCCCACCGCTACCTGTCCCTCATAGGGTTCGCCTCTTGCCTCGGCAGATATGAGCCGGGCCAGTAAGTTCAGGTCTCCGGATTGGTCTCCATAGCCGGAAGAGCTGCCTGAGCTGTCAAAAGAGCCCGGTGTAATACCCAGGGCAGCTAAAGTCTCGTCTCCAACCTGTCCGTCCACGCTCAGCCCGTTTTGTCTCTGGAAATATTTCACCGCTGCCTCCGTTGCGCTGCCGTATACCCCGTCCACTTCTCCGGTATAGTATCCCCAGTTTTTCAGCCTGGTCTGTATTTCGGTAACGGCAGGCCCTGAGCTTCCTTTTTTATACAGATCGGCCCAGGCACTTTGGGCCAGAGCAATTATAAATATGTTTACCGCAAAAATTACCGCCAGAGCCAGTATGAGTTTTTTTCTCTCGTTGGTCACAATTATACCTCCCCCAGACTTTGCTGTTATTTTGTGAGGCTGTTAGAAAAATATACCTGTGTTCCAACTCTGCCGGGTAATTTCCCGCTATTTATCTTTGTGTTGTTGCCCGGATATATAGTATAATGGTAATATATTTAAAAATTTCCCAAAAAATTTTTTCTTCATGAATGGATTTGCCTCCCAGAAACGTATTAGCTGTGAAGTCACAAATGGCTATCAGCTATAATTGGAGGAATTCAATATGAAAAAAATCATTGCAGTTATTTTGGTTTTGACCCTTGTACTGTCTCTTGGCGCCGCCAGCGCCTTTGCCGCAGGCACCGGGGCTAGGCAGAACTTCGTGTACGCCGACGGTGACGGCGTGTGCGACAACTACGGCAGCGGCGCAGGTCGGGGACAGGGCGCAGGCTTTGTGGACGCCGACGGTGACGGCATATGCGACAACTACGGCAGCGGCGCAGGCATAGGCCGTGGCAGCGGATTTTGCGGAGGGCGCAGCCGCTGAGGAAGGAGTTTGAATGCGGAGCGAAATTGAGATAAGTGCAGCTCTGGACAGGTATTCCGATACTGTCCGGCGGCTGTGCATGGTACATCTTAAAAACATTGCCGACACCGAGGATATATTTCAGACGGTATTCTTGAAATATGCCCTCAGCTCCGCTGAGTTCGAGAGCCGTGAGCACGAAAAGGCCTGGTTTATCCGGGTGACCATTAACGCCTGCCGTGACCTGCTCAGGAGTTTTTTCCGCAGACGCACCGTCTCTCTGGATGAGCTGACGGAACAGGCTGCACCTCTGGAGGAGGATAACCGTGAGGTTCTGGAAGCGGTGCTATCCCTGCCTCTCAAATATAAGGAGGCTGTGTACCTCCATTATTATGAGGACTACACGGCACCTGAAATCGCAAAGATCTTGGGTAAGAACGTAAACACGGTATACACCCTGCTCAACCGGGCCAGGGGAATGCTTAAGGAAAAGCTGGGAGGTGACAGGGATGAATGAGAAGATCAGAAAAGCTTTCGACAGCGTCAAAGCGGAGGAGGAGCTGAAGGAAAAGACTCTGTCCCGTATCGCCGAGGCCAGAAAGCATCGCCCCGGTCTCAGAGGTACAAGACTGATTCCGATGCTTGCCTGTCTGGCGCTGGTGATATTGGCCGGGGGCTTGGCCTGGTTCAGTCCCAGCGCCACCATCAGTGTGGACATCAATCCCTCTCTGGAACTGTGGATAAATCGTTTTGACAAAGTGGTACAGGTGGTTGGCTGGAATGACGACGGCAGGGAGCTGGCCGCCGCTCTGGATATAAAGTACATGGATTATGACCGGGCCCTGGAGCAGATCATGAACAGTGAAAAAGTCAGCTCCCTGCTCTCCGGAGACGGGGTGATGACCCTGGCAGTGGTAGGCGATAACGAGGCCCAGTGCGGCAGGCTGCTGTCCGGGCTGCGTTCCTGTACTGCCGGCCAGGGCAACGCCTATTGCTATTCTGCCAGCGAGGAGGAGCTGGAGGCAGCCCACATCCTTGGCCTGTCCTTCGGCAAGTATAAAGCCTATCTGGAGCTGATGGAGCTGGGCTTTGATATAAGCCCCCAAGAGGCAAACGACATGAGTATGCGGGATCTGCGCGATATTGCGGACAGCCTATCCGGCGAGACGGAGACCGACTCCTCTCAGGCCCATATACCCGGCAGTGGCCAAGGCCAGGGGCAGGGCTCCGGTCAGGGTAAAGGCCCAGCCTGGGCCAGTGACGGCGAAAGCTGAGGGCTATTGACAATTTTCCACAGTGGAAATATATTAAAAGCAGCATAACAGCCATGGGGCGCGCTCCGCTGTGGGCGCGCCTCAGTTTATTAAAAAGAGAGGTTTGCCATGCTGAACTTTGACTATAACCGATATTCTTATTCCTCCCGGAGAAATGTAGTCTTTGCCCGCAAGGGCATGGCCTGCTCCTGCGTGCCTTTGGCCTCCCAGGTAGGTATAGACACTATGAAGCGGGGCGGCAACGCCATGGATGCCGCTATCGCCATGGCAGTGACCCTGCCTCTGGTGGAGCCCACCTGCAACGGTCTGGGCAGCGACTGTTTTGCTCTCATATGGAGCGCCAGGGATGGAAAGCTCTACGGATTAAACGGCTCCGGCCTGGCCCCCAAGGCTCTCTCCGCTCAAAAGGTGCTGAACATGGGCTATACCCAGATGCCGGTGAACGGCTGGCTGCCCACCATGGTTCCCGGGGCACCCGCCGCATGGGCGGAGCTGCGCCGCCGCTTCGGCAGCATGAGCATGGCGGAGCTTATGGCCCCTGCCATCCGTTATGCCCGAGAGGGCTATCCCGTGCCGCTGAACGTCCACAGGCTTTGGGTCGGTGAGGCTCAGAGGTTCAAAGCCGCCGCGGAAAAGGAACCGGAGGTCTTTGCCCCCTGGCTGGAGTATTTCACCAAAAACGGGGAGGCCTACGGCCCCGGGGAGCTCTTCCGCATGCCGGACTATGCCGCCAGCCTGGAGAGCCTGGCCGCCACGGACTGCGAGAGCCTGTACAGAGGCGAGCTCAGGGACAAGATACTGGCCTTCTCCCAAGAGACCGGGGGCTATTTCTCCCGGGAGGATTTTCAGGATTACCGCCCCCTGTGGGTGGAGCCCATCAGCACCGATTACAAGGGCTATCGGGTCTTTGAAATGCCCCCCAACGGCCACGGCATAACCGTGCTCATGGCTCTGAACATCCTCAAGGGCCTTGAGCTGGGCAGCCGGGACAGCGCCGATACATACCACAAGATCATCGAGGCGGTAAAGCTGGCCTTCATCGATGCCAAAACCTATGTGTCCGACCCCCGCTACATGCAGACCAGGGTGGGGGACATGCTCTCTGAGTGCTATGCCGCAAGGCGCCGCAGCCTTATAGGGGATCAGGCCCTGTATCCCACCGCCGGGGACCCCTCCTGTGGGGATACAGTATATTTCTGCACCGCCGACGAGGCGGGGAACATGGTCTCCTTCATCCAGAGCAATTACATGGAGTTCGGCTCCGGAGTCGTCATACCCGGCACCGCCATCAGCCTGCAAAATCGGGGCGCAAACTTCTCTCTTGACCCGGCCAGCGACAACTGCCTGGCCGGAGGCAAGCGCTCCTATCACACTATCATCCCTGGCTTTCTGGCAAAAGACGGTCAGCCCATAGGCCCCTTTGGGGTAATGGGCGGCTTTATGCAGCCCCAGGGCCATGTGCAGGTGATAGTAAACACCGTGGACTACCACATGAATCCCCAGGACTGTCTGGACGCCCCCCGTTTCCAGTGGCAGGGTGAGAGAAAGATACAGCTGGAGCAGGAGGTACCCATTCAGGTCGCTGAGGATCTGCGCCGCCGGGGCCACGATGTGGAGATAGTGACCGACCGCATAGCCATGGGCCGGGGCCAGATAATCTGGCGGCGGAGCGACGGCACCTTGGTGGGGGGCACCGAGCCCCGTTCCGACGGTTCCATCGCCGTCTGGTGAGTTTTTAAAAAAGCTTGACCCGGAAACTCCGAAATGCTAAAATAATTATGTAATTTGAATGACGAGGTGAAAAGATGTCCGGTTTTTCCTGCAAATAAAAAGGAAATTGCAGCAAACCCCCAGCTGGTGGGATTGCTGCGCCCGTTGCAGGAAAACCGCATCTCCACACACCCTCTGTAATCCTCCGCCCTCAGTGGGCGAAGGTTCGTGAACATGGGTGCCGCAGGAACAGATTTTCCTGCGGCACCCATTTTTTATTACGGCTCCGGTTTTATCAGCCCCCGGAGTCCTTGTTCATGGAGGTATAAATATGTCGCTTATCAAAGTGGAAAATCTGACCTTCTCCTATCCTTCAGGCTATGAAAATATTTTTGAAAATGTGAGCTTTCAGATAGATACAGACTGGAAGCTTGGCTTTATCGGCAGGAATGGCCGGGGCAAGACCAGCTTTCTCAATCTTCTTATGGGCAAATATGAGTACCGGGGCAAGATAGTCTCCTCGGTAAAGTTCGACTATTTTCCCTATCCCGTGGAGGAGCCGGAGAGACCCACACGGGAGCTGCTCTCCCGCATCTGTACTCAAGGGGAGGACTGGGAAATGCAGAGGGAGCTGGCCCTGCTGGAGCTGGGAGAAGATGTGCTGGACCGCCCTTTTTTAAGCCTCTCCAACGGGGAGCAGACGAAGGTTCTTCTGGCCGCCCTGTTTTTAAACCCCGGACACTTCCTTCTCATCGACGAGCCCA
>CALWWB010000122.1 GCA_944385175.1 uncultured Oscillospiraceae bacterium
ATATTGGAAAAATCAAAAGGCGAGCTGCTGAAACTCAGAATGAGAAAGACATTTGCCTATGCCCGTCCATTCCTGCTGCTTCTGGTCACGGTACTGCTGCTCTTCGGATTTGACCGCTTTATGTGGACCCGTGGGGACTATGCCTACTTCACCCGCTATAACGACACCCGCAGCATGCTTGTAGACTACGGCGAATTGCCGGACTATGAGCAGATGCAGGAGGTTTATGACGCCCTGGATATGGATGAGAATGCGGTGTACTTTCTGAAAAACTGGAGTTTTTACGACACGGAGAAATTCTCCCTTGAGCAGATAGAAGCGGTGCTGGAGGCCAGAAACCAGCAAACGGCCCAAAGGAGCGCCGGAGAGTGCCTGGGCATATTCCTGGATGAAGCAGTGCCCGGTCTTGCAAAGACTTTGGCCTTCTATGCTCCGGCATTAATGCTGATGCTCTGGCTGGCCTGGGGCGGCCGCAGCCGCCGGCACTGGCTGGGCCTGGGGCTGAGCCTGGCTTTCTTCGGGATTATTTACCTGTTGATGATATATCAGAACCGCTATCTGGCAAACCGGGTGGATATGGGCCTGCTGCTGGCTCTGGCCCTGACTATGAGCTTTCTTATGGACAGGGAGAAAGCGGAGGGAGACGGGCTGCTGTGCTGCGCTCTGGCTGCCCTGGCAGTTTTTACCGGGCTTTACATGAACAAGAACGTCTGCCTTTTCGGAGGACAGTATGCCATGGAGGACAAGAGCAGCGGCAAGGCCGCCGTGGAGCGGCTGCTGGAGGATGAAGAGCATCTGTATCTGTGCAAGGTCTGGTCTATGGACCATGAGCTATATGGGCCCTTGGAGACGGCACCGGCGGGCTTTGCCGACAGGATAGTGCTGCTGGGAGGCTGGAGCCTCTACCACCCCAGCATAGAGCATGTGCTGGAGAAGTACGGAATTGAAAACCCTTACCCGGACATGATAGATAATCCCCGGGTGCTGCTTATAGACAAGGACGTGGAGCGCACGGTTGAATACCTGCAGAGCTACTATGAGCCCAACGCCCGGGCGGAGAAGATAGAAGATCTGAGCAGTGAAACCGGACTGGAGATATACCGGATAGTCAGCGGAGGATTGAGCTAAGACACGGCAGAGATATGCCATAGGAATAGAATATAATTTTATAAAACTGGCCGAATATATCAGGATAAATGCAAGCTGATATATTCGGCCTTTTTACAGCAAAAAACAACGAAGTAGGAGAAACAATCCAATCGGATTTTGCGTCCTGTAAATATAAGCATGTATCGGAGCGGCAGGGATGAAGGACAGGCACCGGAAGGTGACGGCTCTGCCGCAGGAAAACGCCTGGGACACCGGGCTGCATATGGCGCCGAAGCCGGACTTTACGGCTGCTCCGCCGGGGCGGAAGCCGCAACAGAAAAGGAGGATGGCCACGATGAAGAAGACCATAGCTTTTTTCCTGAGCCTGGGGCTCATAGTGTCTCTCTGCGCCTGCGGCAGAGAGCAGGAGGAAGGGGAGCAGACGGCAGCGCCGGAAGCTGAACAAGGTTTTACAAACAGCTTCAGCTACAGTGAGCAGAGCCTGCCCGCCCCAATGACGGTATCCAACTGCCAGTACAGCGACGGGGGCTCTTTGTATTTCTGCGGCATGGATATTGCCGGCAAGCCTCTGCTTATAAAAACCTGGAGGGACGATATTACCGGTGCAAATGAAAGCATGGAATATGAGCTGCCCCAGGAGGCGGACTATGTCTTTTGCTGCTGCAAGGCGGACAGAAGGCTTGTGGTGCTGGCGGGGGACAGACCACAATATTCCCGTACTGGAGATCTGGGGACAGTTTCCAATGAGCAGGACAGCTATGAACTTTTCCTGCTGAGCTTTACAGAGAAAGGCAGCCTGATAAACACCCTGCCTCTGAATGAAAGTCCCTTTGACCAGGGCATCTCCCCCCGCTCCATTGTACCTTTGGGGGAGGAGTATTATATACTCACCCAGACGCAGCTCATCCGCACAGACAAGGAGGGCCGTGAGCCGCAGGCGTTGACCCTGGATGAGGGCAGCTTTATCTCCCAGACCCTTGTGGAGGGAAAGCCTATGGTATGCTGCTTTGACGGGGAGGCTCTTGTGCTGGCCGAGCCTGAAGGGGCGGAGGATTTTAAGCTCAAGACGGTCTATACCTTCGAGTCCTGGCAGGTGCAGGGCATGGGCACTTCGGCGGATGGCCGGCTGCTGATAAACGACGGCGGGCAGATATACAGCCTGGACATACAGAGCGGAGATACCCGGACCCTTTTCGACTTTCGTCAGGCCGCTGTGGGCTTAGACAGCTATGCCAATGTGTACCCCTGGCTGGATGGGTATCTGCTGTCGAATCCTTGCCAGGATCAGAATGTGACTTTGAGCCCCGGTATGGCGGAGCAGCGGCGGGAGCTCACTCTTTGGACCGAGTATATGATTGAGGAAGTGCTGGCCTATGTGCGTGGATTCAATCAGGAGAACGAAAACTACTATGTGACGGCAGTAGACATACACGACATGAGCCGGGAACAGCTCATGGGGAAAATAGCTGCGGGGAAGGGGCCGGATCTCTATCATGTGGGTGACGGAGTTGGATCGGTATTGAAGGAAATGGACCCCCGGCAGATATTCATGGATCTGAACCCCTTGATGGATGAAAGCGAGATACTGCCTCAGGGCAGTATTCTGCCCCAGCTCCAGCGCTGCATGGAGCTGGACGGCAAACTCTACATGATGCCGGTGAATTTCTACTTTGAAACGGTGTGTACCTTCCGGGACTCTCCCTTTGAGACGGGACTGACGCTAACACAGCAGGAGCAGCAGCTGAGAGAGGAAGAGTCGGATTACCGGCTTTTTACCTGCTTCATGGACAGAGATCAGATATGGGATAATCTCAGCGTCATGTATATGAACAGTCACATGGAGCCGGAAAGGGCCGCCTGCAATTTTGAAACGCCGCTGTTTATAGAGCTGCTGGAATACTGCTCCGACCCGGAGGCAAATTTTGGCGGAGAAACCCAGGGATATATGCCCTGCATCAATTATATTGGGCACATGCCGGGACCTCTGAGACTGCTGTATTTTCAGCAGCAGTACGGAGAAGAGCTGCTTATGAATACTGAGTTCGGCTCTTCCTATTATCTGACAGATTGCTTTGCAATTGGGATAAGCAGCGGCGAAACGGATGGAGCCATGGAGTTCCTGGCCTATGTCAACAGGCGGTGGCCGGATAATCCCCGCTTTACCTGGCCTGCTTCCACGGTGGTTTTTCAGCAGCTGATGGAGGAGTACACCACCACAGGAATATATGATGAAGAATGCAGGGAATACAGGCAGTTCAGCGAAAACACCCTGGAGCAGCTCAATGAGCTGCTGGGCAGCATAAAGGGCATAAGGGGAGCGCACCCGGCCCTGGAAAAGATAATGGATGAGGAGGCCCAGCGCTGCTTTGCCGGGGATATCAGCCCGGAGCAGGCCGCAGCTGCCATACAGTCCCGGGCGGAGATATACCTGGCGGAGCAGTACGGCTGAACTCTTTGCAGACGATAAGGAAGGGAACAGGCTTAAAAAACAATCCAGGCCCCAGGGTTTTCCCCAGGGCCTGGATTGTTCAGCTTATTTTGTTATTTGGCTCAGGTAATTATACGCCGGGCCTCATAGCCGCGGTTTGCATAGTAGCCTTCCAGCTCGGAGATGATTACGCCGGTGGAGGAGTTTGCCGCATGGACAAACTTGTTATCGCCTATGTAGATACCCACGTGGCCGATATAGGTGCTGCTGGAATAGAAGCAAAGGATATCGCCGGGCTGAAGATCCGAGGGATCCACATGTACTCCGTTCTGGGCCTGATCGCAGGCTACGCGGTTCAAAGTGTAGCCGAACTGTTTGTAGGTGTAGTACACCAGGCCGGAGCAGTCAAAACCGGTCTCGGGAGAGGCACCGCCCCAGCTGTAATTATATCCCACAAACTGGAGGGCGAAGTCTGCCACCTGACGGCCTTCAACGCTGCCGCCTGCATCGGGGGAGACAGTGTTGGAATAGCTGCCCTCTTTCACATACTGGGAATAGACATAACCGGCCTGTCCGTCGTAGATGACGGCGGTCCAATCCCCGGTGGTACCGGTGATGGTAACAGCATTACCGTAAAACAGCTCACAGAGGATCTGGGAATTCATGGAGGCTCCGGCACGCATACGCACGTTGTTGCCGGTTATATAGCCCTGGGTCTGGGTGCTGCTGTCCACAGGGGGAAGAGTGGACTGGGGCACATCGGTGGAAGTATCGGACTCTGTACCGTCCCCGGGGGATTCCAGATCAGGCAGGCCGGTGCCCGCATTGGAAGTGAGGGTGATATACTGGGAATAGACATAGCCGCTGACACCGTTTATTATACATGCGCTCCATTCTCCGCTGGTACCGGTGACGGTGACGGCAGTGCCCTTGTTATAGGTGTCAATGATGGAGTAGCTGGTGGAGGGGCCGGTGCGGAAGCGCACCGTATCTCCGTTTATGTAGCCGGACTGCTCCTGAGTGGGAGCCGCGGAAGGCACGGTGACAGGCGTGGAAGTGGGCGATGGGCTGGGACTCACTGTACCGGAGTCTACCAGGGGAGGCAACTGGGAGCTGTCATTGTCCGGATAGATCGGAGTTCCGGAGGGGCTTTCCAGCATACTGTCACCGTCGGGAAAGTCGGAGAGATAGATATCTTCTTCAACAAAGATCTCTCCGGAGCCGGAGTAAGTGCCTGTGCTGACATACTGGGAAAAGACGTAGCCCGCCTGCCCGTCAATGATGCAGGAAGTCCAGTCTCCCGAAGTGCCGGTGATGGTAAGAGTTTTACCCCGATTGTACTCGCCCAGGATTGCGGCACTGTTGGTGGGACCGCTGCGGAAACGCACATACATGGCGTTTATGTATCCGCTGCTGCCCTGGCTGACCTGAGTGCTCTGCCCGGGATTTACCTGATTGCCGATTATCGGGGTTCCGGCAAAGGGATCGCTACTGCTGAGGGATAGATATGCAGCAGATATAAAACCGCTCTGGCTACCATAATTCACCGCATACCAGCTGTCGTTGGAGCGGTCGGTAACTGTGACGCTGCTGCCGCTGGAAAGACAGTTGATGATCCGGTAGTTTGTACCGGGGCCTGAGCGTAGGTTTACCTCACTGCCGGTGACTACAGCTGTCTCCGCAAAGGCGGTGACACTGAAACACAGGCTCATAAGAGCTGCGGCAAGGAGGATCCTAAAGATATTCTTGCGCATTTGAAACAGATCCTTTTTCTAGATTATCTGGAGGAGAGGGCACGGTCCAGCCAGACAACCGCCACATCCATTGCGGAATATAATCCGTCCTTCTCCGCCTTCTTAACGATGCGGTCTCTGGACTTGATACTGGCGTCGGTAAGCTGGAGCTGTACGGAAACCTTTGTGGCCACGTCAAGATCGTTTACCTTTTTTGTCTCCAGTATTTGCAGCATGATAATGTATTTGTCTGCAAAGCTGCCGTAGTAAATAATATTGTCCTTTCTTTGGAAGGGATGACCCTTATACTCCAATGTTTTAGCCAATAAAAGCACCTCCAGTGGGTAAAAACCCGTAATCAAAATGTAACACATTGAACCAAGTTTGTCAACAGAAAATTATGGTAAACCCTATGGGCCAAGACCCATTTTGGGAGATTTTAGGGCCCGGCAGGGGCTTATGCCCTGCCGGGGTTACGAAAATTACCAAATGAACATATTGTCTCCGCTGCCGCCCAGGAACTGGTCGTCGCCGGAACTACCGCCCAGGAACTGGTCGTCGCCGGAGCTGCCGCCCCAGATGTCGCCGGAGGTCCCACCGCTCCAGCTTCCACCGATGTTATTTCCACCGATAATGCGCCCACC
>CALWWB010000123.1 GCA_944385175.1 uncultured Oscillospiraceae bacterium
AAGCCAAAACTGCCGGTCTCCCGGCAGTTTTGGATTGTACATTTTTAATTGAAAGCGTTGCGGCCTGCTCTCAGCCGTACTGCTCTGACACATAGATGGAGGCCCTGGACTGGATGAGCTCCACCGTCTCCTCCAGGCTTTTGTCCCCCGCCAGATAGGTCTGTCCGCATTCCAGGATGATGTCCCTCACCTGGCTGTCGGAGCAGCGGTCGGCGCCCCGGGTGTTTTCCAGCAGGCCCATGAACCGTTCCACCTGTTCCCCGCTCAGCTCCTCCTCCGCCATGCGCAGCAGGGCCTGGCGGTTCACCGGCAGACAGTATTCAATGTCCATTTGCTTGTCCATGGACAGCTGTTCCTTTATATAGGCCCAAGCCCCTTCCTTATTTGAGGAGTTTGCCGGTATGGCCATGCTGCCGCCGTAGTCGCAGTTAAAGCAACTGAAGCCGCTGCCCCCGTCGGGGAAGCCCACAAAGACGCAGGGTTCGCCAAAAAGTTCTTCCAAAGACTTGAGCCTTGCGGGGTTAGAAATCGGCTCCACAGACAATACCACCTGGGATAACTCAAGGTAGGGCACATCGCTGCCCTCTTCCACCGTATCCCCCATGGTGCCGCACCAAGCCAGCAGTTGGGCAAAAGAGGGCTCGTCAAAGCTGCACAGGGCATTTTCCCTGTCCACATACTTTACCGCCCCCAGCTGGGCCACCCATTTGAGCATATTCAGCTTGTCCATAAAGGTCATGAACACGGCCTCATACCGGTCGTTTTGCTCCATTATCTCCAGGTAATCCTGAGGGCTGAGATTTTCCCGTCCCTCCACATCGGAGGCCCTGGCCGCCAGAGTGTCCACGCTCACCCCGGCCCACAGCTCATGGAGCTGTTCCCCGTCGCTGAGAGCCTCCAGTATGCCGGGGATAAAGGTTTCTCTGCCCATATCTGGGTCACTGTCTATATAGCCGCACAGGTCCTCATAGGCGGCGTAACTAACATCCAGGTTATTGTTGAAAATGATAAGGTCTATCTTTCCCCCGGCTGCAAGGTCGGTGAGCAGTCTCTGCTCCTCCTCCATGCCGTACTCGGTGATCTCATATATGTAGGCTCCGCCCTTTACGTTCAGCTCATGGACGCTGCCGCTGGCATTGGAGTTGCCCATGTCGTAGAGGGCAACTTTCACGCTGCTTTTTTCCTGAGCCGGCTGCTCTACCAGTCCGGTGACCAGCATGAAGTCCTCCGCCAGGGTACAGATAAAGAAGTTCTCACTCAGGCGGCAGGCAAATTCGCAGCTGCCAATGTAAGCGCTGTAGCTCCACTGGTAGAGCTCTCTGGTGTTGCCCGTCTCCACATCGCAGGTCACAAAGCAGCTTTCCGAGGAGACGATATATTCCCCCTCCAGGCCCTGGCATGTGCACCAGTTGGTCACGCTCACCGTTCTGTTCTCGCCCGGGTCCTTAAAGCTCAGCTCCCTCAGGCTGTCCGGGCTCTCCATCAGAAAGTATTTGAAAGCGTCCCTTTCCTCCATGGCCAGCACCACTCCCTGGGCGGTGAGCTGCAGGGAATACATCTCTGCCTCCTCACGCCGGATGGTGCTGATATCCTCCGTCTGCCAGGGGAAGGAGGATACATAGTCACTCCCCATGAGATAGACCCGCTTTGATGCGTCCACCACTATACACGAGGCCGTCCCCTCCTGCCAACCGGGTATCTCCATCTTGTCCAGCAGCTCCCCCTGGGGAGAGTATTACAGTATGGCAGTCCGTCCCTGATAGTCCTCGTTGGTATAGATTTCGCCGCCCCGCATATATATTGGAGCGTGCTCTCCGGCCAGCACGTAGAAGCAGCCGTCTCCCCCGGCGGTGACGCTGTATACCGACTCATAGTAGGGCAACTGAATATCCAGAGCCAGCAGCTCCGTCTCCCCGAACTGTGGGACGCCGCCCTCCGGAATCTCATAGTCCGTCAGGGCCAGCTTGGGTACGCCGTCCTGATAGCCGCTGAGCATCAGCCTGTGGCCTATCCGGGCAATGCCCCGCACGGAACAGCCGGCGGGCATGGGGTATTCCTTTTTGGAATAGAACACCAGCTCCGTCTCCACATTCTCCGTCTCTTCTTCGGCAGTGTTCTGAGCCTGGGGTGCAGCCTCCACGGCCTCCGTCTCTGCGCTCTCCCCGGTCTGTCTGCCGCAGCCTAAAAGGGAAACAACCAGGACAAGGACCAACAGCATGGATAGAGCTTTTTTCACATCTTTCGCTTCCTTTCCTATTGCATGTTATACCAAGGGCTTTACAGGCCCTTCTTCCCCATAAGATAGCGCTTTTTGTATTTCAGCTCCACATAGTCCATTATTTTCTTGTAATACACCGGGTTTGCCGCCCCGCCGACGATGCCCACTATCGGCAGGCCCTGGATGAATTTAAGCAGCAGCATATCCATGGCAAAGGCGGAGGAAGTCACTTCTATCTGCTTTTCCAGTTCCCCGCTCTCCGTCTCCCTTTTTGGAGAGAGGAGCAGTTCATCCACTTCCCGGTTCCTCCGCTCATAGTCCTCCCCGCCGCTGAGGGAGGCGGAGAGCATTTTCAGGATAAGCAGCTTTTCAAAGTCCGACTTATATTCAAAGCCGTAGCTCAGGGCCGTCTCATACACGCCCCGCAGCAGCATGGCTATAAACAGCACTATATCCGGCAGACCTATGCCCAGGAATCCCAGGCCCAGGCCCTCTACCGTGGTCACGGTCATGTTCACCAGGCGGGAGCGTCCGGCCCCCTTGTAGAGCTGCCGCAGTTCCCGGCGGCTGCCCCAGGCCCGGAAGGCATAGTCCCTGACCTTGTGCTCCGTGGTGATCTTATCCACGGCATAGCTCTTTTCAATGATAGCCCCGCCCTTGTCAAACACCAGGGCAAAGCCCTTGCAGAAGGAGCTCTCCAATCCGGTATACACTTTCCCGGGGATTTTTGCCTCCAGGCCCTCTTTCCACTTTGCTTCTGAGCGCTTTGCGGCAGCGGCGGCAAGCTTTTCCTCCCGCCGCTCCACCAGGGCCAGTTCCCTGTCTACCGGGCTGCTGTGCCTCTTTCCCTTTAAAAGCATATGTCCTCCTCACCGGAGCCTGCCACCGTCAGCTCCGTGTTTATTTCATATATATCTCCAATAGGTATGATGCTGCCATCTTCCATTATGACCTTGCCCAGATATTCGTCTATCTTTTTTACCTCTCCGTAGGCTGTGACAAAAGCGCCTCCCGCTTTTCGTTCATCCGGTTTGAAGAATATGATTTCCGCTTTCGGCCGTTCCTTTATATGCTCTTTGAGTCTGCGCAACTCTCTGTCCAGTTCCTCTATCCGATCCCTGTTCAGTTCTGTTCTGTTGTCTGTCAGGCGGGCAGCCTCCTCCACTGCCTCCTCATAGCCTGTGAGTGCGGCAAAGGGGGCAAATTGGGCCGCCCTGTCACCCACAGGCATGGGCGGATGCACCGGGGATACATGGTGGGGCAGGGAGATTATATCGTCGTATTTGCCTCTCTTACCGTTCATGCCCTGTGTCCCCCTATCTGGCGGTTCCGGTCCCGCCCCGTTGCCCCCTCCTGATAGCTGGTGCCGTGAAGTATGGCATTCTTGCCGTATTTCTTTTTTATCTTCAGCATGGCCTGCTGCCTTTTTTCCTCCCGTTCCTGGGCCGCAATGTCCGTTTCACGGCATTTTTCTTCCGCCTCTATATCCGTAAAAAGATCCAGCTGCCGGAAGCCCTTATCCTTGGTGCAGCCCTTGGGGTTCACGTTGGCGGCCACTACATACATGCGCCGTACCTGGAGCTTCTCATCCACTATCCTGTCGAATAGCTCCATGGTCTTCTTCGTTATCAGCCGGTTGGAGGAGCTGAAACAGCCCAGATTTACCGAGCCGTGGGCCGCCTTGGGGATATTGCGCCCGTACATATCGGTTTTGAGTTCTCCGGTAAAGCCGCTGCCCCCCCGATCCATTTCATAGCCTACAGTGAGGATTATCTGGTCGGTGACCAGCCCCTTGTCCACCAGATCCAGCACCAAAGCGTCAGCCATTTCCCGCACTATCATCTTAGCATGCTGAAAATCATAGGGGTGCTGGAGCACCTGGCCGCTGCTGATGCTGTTAGTCTCCGGCCGGTAGCTTTTTATATCCTTTATGGTGCATGGCTCCCAGCCCCAGGCATGGTCTATCAGCAGCTGGGCATTGACGCCGAAGAGCTTATAAAGCAGCTCCTCGTTGTAATAATCCCCCGCCCCTCCCAGGGAGCAGCGGGCTATATCCCCCATGGTGCGCAGACCCACGGCCTCCAGCTTTTTCGCATAGCCCCGGCCTACCCGCCAGAAATCCGTCAGTGGTTCATGATCCCATAATATCTGACGGTAGCTTTTCTCGTTTAGTTCCCCTATACGCACCCCATCTCTGTCTGCTTTTGCCCGTTTCGCCATTACATCCATTGCCACCTTGCAGAGGTACAGGTTGCTGCCTATACCCGCGGTGGCAGTGATGCCGGTTTGAGCCAACACCTCATGTATCATCAGCCGGGCAAAGTCATGGGCAGACATACCTCTGGTCCTCAGATAATCCGTGGCGTCCATAAACACCTCATCTATGGAATAGACATGTATATCCTCCGGCGCCACAAATCTTGTATATATATTGTAGATTCTGGTGCTGTACTCCATATACTTCGCCATCCTGGGTTTTGCCACGATATAGTCCAGCTCCAGGGAGGGATCGTTTTTAAGTTCCCTGGCACTGCTTGACTTTCCGGAAAAGTCACTGCCCTTCAGCCGTCCCCGGCGGCGGGCGTTTTCCGTCTTTACCTGCTGTACCACCTCAAAGAGCCGGGCCCGGCCCGGGATGCCTATGGCCTTGAGAGCCGGAGATACCGCAAGGCATATGGTCTTTTCCGTGCGGCTGCTGTCGGCCACTACCAGGTTTGCATCCAGTGGGTCAAGCCCCAACTCCACACACTCCACCGAGGCATAAAAAGACTTCAGGTCTATGGCTATGTATGTCCTCTCTCCCACTACTGTTCACCGCCCTTATTTTCCTAATGCGATAATAATATAGCACATATTATCCTATTTGGCAATAGTGCTTTAGAGTTCCCATAAAATCCTATAGAGGAAACGCATAAAGAATCCCCGGCCAGGCAGGCCGGGGACAGTTCAGGATACCTTGTCTTTATCTATTCGTTTTCCTATAAAGTGCTCATATATCGCAGCGCAGAGCCAGAGCCCCACCATATATCCGCAGAAATCCAGCAGCACGTCCTGCACCTGGGAGCCACGCTTGGATATAAGCTGTATAGACTCGTCTATAACGGCGGCGGAGAGGCCGGCAAAGGCACAGTTCACATAGCCCTGGGGGCCCTGCCTGTATCTAAGGTTTAGCAGGAAGCTGAACTCGGCGCCCAGAATACCGAACTCCACAAAGTGGGCCAGCTTCCTCAGGAAGTGGTCGCTCTTTGGAGAGAGG
>CALWWB010000124.1 GCA_944385175.1 uncultured Oscillospiraceae bacterium
ATACCTCTTCTTCCCAGACATTGGCTTCCTTTGCCACCACCGGCGCAGGTATTCCGGGTAAGAAGCTGGATGAGACTATAGGTATCATGAAGGCCTACTCCACCTGCGTGGGCGAGGGACCCTTTACCGCCGAGATGTTCGGCGAGGAGGCGGAGAAGCTGAGAGCCGCAGGCGGAGAGTATGGTGCCGCCACCGGCAGGCCCAGGAGAGTGGGGCCCTTCGATGTGCCTGCCTCACGCTATGGCGTACAGGTTCAGGGGGCGGACGCTATTGCTCTGACCAAGATGGACGTGCTCTCTTACCTGGACAAGATCCCCGTGTGCGTGGCATACGAGGTGGACGGAGAGCGTACCCAGATTTTCCCCTCCGGGGACAGGCTGAAGCGGGCCAAACCTGTTATTGAGTATGTGGAAGGCTTTGGCGATGTGTCCGGCTGCCGCAAGGTGGAAGATCTTCCAAAGGCAGCCCTGGATTATATCAGATATCTGGAAAAGGCTGTGGGCTGCCCCATCAAGTATGTGTCCGTGGGCGCAGGCCGGGACGAGTATATAAAGATGTTCTGAGCCGTATCCCGGGGCCGGGGATTGACCCGGCGGAAAGGATATTACAATGAGGGATTACAAATCAGAGTTTGAAAACCGTGTGGCTTTTGTAAAGAGGCTGCTGGACGAGAGCGGAGCCAAGGGCATAGTCTTTGGCAACAGCGGCGGAAAGGACTCCGCCCTGGTGGGAATAATATGCAAGGCCGCCTGCGACAATACGGTGGGTATCATTATGCCCTGCTCCTCCCGGCGCAACTACGAGATTGACGCCAGGGACGGTGAGGAGCTGGCAAGGCAGTTCAATATAGAGACCAGAGTCGTTGACATCAGCCCCGTTAAAGAGGCCCTGCTGCGGCAGGTTTCAGCCGCTGCGGAAGTTAACAAGATGGCGGATGTGAACATTGCACCCCGTCTGCGCATGACCACGCTGTATGCCATTGCTGCCAGTGAAGGCAGGCTTGTGGCGGGCACAGGCAACCGCAGCGAGGCCTATGTGGGCTATTATACCAAGTGGGGCGATGGGGCCCATGACTTTAATCCTATCAGCGACCTGACGGCTACTGAGGTCTTTGAGTTCCTCCGCTATCTGGACGCCCCCGCCGGTATAATAGACAAGGCCCCTTCGGCAGGACTCTTTGACGGGCAGACCGATGAGGATGAAATGGGCTTTAAGTATGCGGAGCTGGATGAGCTGCTGCTCACTGGGCACACCAATGACAGGGCCGCGG
The DNA here is from genome assembly GCA_944385175.1 of uncultured Oscillospiraceae bacterium. GTDB lineage: Bacteria > Bacillota > Clostridia > Oscillospirales > Oscillospiraceae > Limivicinus. The sequence continues at coordinate 1,271 of CALWWB010000124.1, forward strand.
CGATAATAGAGCGCATGCATAGAAACAGCGCCCACAAGCGCAGCCCGATCAGGACCTTTGACAAGGGCTGAAAGCGGAAACTGTAATGTAGTGAATTGTGCATCATTATTGATGCACAATTTTTTTACAATTTGAGCTGGAACATATTGTCCGGAATGCAGTCTAATAGAGCGTAAGCCGGAGGAAAAGAGCTCACCGCCGTGCTTGCCTTAATGAAGAATATTTTATATGAAAAGAAAAGGAACGACAAAATGAAAAAATCTGTTATCGTAATGCTTTTGATCGTGGCCCTGCTGACCGCCGGATGCGGCAGCACCGCCGCAGAGCCCACGGAGACCCCGGCACAGACCGAGACTCCGACCGCTACTGAAACTCCTGCCGAAGCTTCAGCGGAGCCCAGCCCTGATGGTGAAACTGTTTCCGATATGCCCAGCTACATCGCAAACCAGGTGACGGTGACCGATATCACAGAGGAGTTCATCCAGACCACCACTGACCTAAACGATGCGGAGAACTACGAAAACACCATAAATTATGTGCCCACCGATGATACCCTTGTATTTGACGCCCAGGGCAACAAACTCTCCATAAGCGACGTCAAGGCGGGCGACCTGCTCACCGTCTATACCGGAGCCTATACTCCCGCTCCCCTCATAATGCCTCCCCAGTACCAGGCGGAGATAATCATCATTGAGGACCCTGAGGCTGAGAGCCCTGTCTTCACCTGTGCCGATACCTTCGTAGCCGGTGAGGAGGACATGCTGGTGGGGATTGGCAATACCCTGGCTCTCAACATGAGCGAGGATGTGGAGGTTGTTGACCGGGAAGGTCAGACCTGTGAGGCCGAGCTGGAGAACATGGATCTGCTGGTCTTCTATGATGTGTCCACCAAGAGCATTCCCGCCCAGACCACCCCACTTAAAGTGGTGCTTCTGGGACAGAATGAGCTGGCTCTCTCTAACATGAACGGCCAGTAATTCCGCTAATGCATAGAAAACACAGGTGCATTCTCAGCACCTGTGTTTTTCCGGCTTGTCAAAGAAGGCAAACCTTCTTTGACAAAAAGGCTTGCGCTGCGCTTCATGCCTCGGTTGTACGCCGAGGGCGTACAATTCGACACTCCGCTCCGCGAGAAGTGTTTTCCGCGACGTACACGCCGCCGCGGAAAACGATTGAAATTATTTTTTCGCTGCGGCGAAAAAACTCTGCGAGGCTTTTTGGACAGTCTCAGAAAACACAGGTGCATTCTCAGCACCTGTGTTTTCTATATCAGCTCCTTTTGACCGGACAGCCGGGCAGCCGGGGCTGTGCCGGTATAGGCCAGCAGCCAGACCGCAGAGAGCTCCAAGGCTACTCCGCAGCCGTGGAGCATCAGCCAGGCACCGGAGAACAGCAGTATCACACCTATAGTGAGGCCCAGAATGTTGCAGAGACGGGCCCCGGCGGATTCTCCAAGAAGAGTGCTGCTGAGCGTATAAACTATGCGCCCGCCATCCAGAGGCAGGGCAGGCAGCAGATTGAACAGGGAAAGCAGCAGGCTTACTCCGGCACTGAGCTCCAGCCAGCCACTGCCCAGGCGCTCTGCCAGAATAGAGGCGGACATTGCATAGAGCAGGCCGAACATGGGCCCGGCTGCAGCCGCCAGGACATGGCCCAGGGCTCCGGTGTAGCCGCAGTAGCCTATGCAGAAACCTTTGAGCTCAGCCTTGAACCCATTTATGCGCAGTCCAAGCAGACGCAGGGTGAGTACATGGCCCAACTCATGTACGACTACGGGTATAAGCACTGCAAGAATCTTGTCCACATCTGCAATAAAGTAGATGAGTGCTGCCAGCAGTATGGCGGCGGTGCCGCTTTCAAAGTGCTCCGTTTTCATAGATAATACTCCGGATTTAAATAAAGCCCATGGTACATAAGCTCAAAATGCAGATGGGGGCCGGTGGCATTACCTGTCTGACCGGCATGACCCAGCAGCTGTCCCATTTCCAGCTCCTGCCCCTTCTCTACGGCCAGACTGTCCAGATGGGCGTACAAGCTGGAGAAACCATCGGCATGGCTGAGTATGCAGTAATTGCCGTATCCCTCGTCCGTTCCTGCAAAGCTCACCTGTCCGTCTGCAAAAGCCAGTACCGCCTGGCCTTCGTCGGCAGCCAGATCGATCCCGTAGTGGAAAAGGTATTCTCCCTCGACAGGATGCTCTCTGTAGCCGAAAGGGGAGGATACCGATACAGGCACGGGGCTCACATATTTAAAGGGCAGGGGCGGCATGTCCGCCGACGTATTATCTGCTGAAGCTTGTTCAGGAAAAACAATTTTTCTTCCGGCTGAAAGTGTTTGGTTATAGGAATCCTTTGAGGAGGGATATGTATAAGCAGATACGGTGCCCGACAAATCTCCGGCCGGAATCACATCGGCCTGCCCATAGCTTGGAGATTTAATGTATTCCAGGGCCTGAACCAACTCGCTATCCAACTGACCACGGCTCAGAGAACGGCCCATAGCCTGTATTGCACTGCCGTAGTCGGTACCGCTGCAAAGAATGTCCAGAGCCTCCTGGCGCAGCTGTGCGGGGATGGTGGGAAAGCACAGCTTTACAGCCGTGAGGCATATAAAAGCTGCCGAAGCCAGATATATTTTATACTCCTGCATAGATTCACCCCCTGCAAATATTTATATTGCAGTGTGCCGGGGCATATGCAGCAGGTTTTGCTTGACAACAGCGACGTTGATAATTATAATATAATGGCTGTCCGGCAGAGAATAGTTGTATTCATGTGCGTTGTGTGCCGGATTATTGGCTAGCACCATAGCCGTGTTAAAAGAATAGTTCGGGGTGTAGCGCAGTTGGTAGCGCGCATGGTTCGGGTCCATGAGGCCGGGAGTTCGAATCTCCCCACTCCGACCACGTCGGAGCAAGCTTTATATCGCTTGCTCCGATTTATTTTATAAGTCAGGGCGCGTTCATGCCGCTGCTCCTCCTTTCCAAATCGAACCCGCTGACGCTGGGCTTCGATTTGGTTTTCTTTATATAACAAAGGCTGACCGGCTAGATATTATAGTCGGTCAGCCTTTATTAGCAGGTTATTATAGGCCGATAAATATCTTGTAGTCCGGTCAGACATACAGATTATCTGCAGGGATGTAGATTTCAGCTATAGAATACAGCGCAGCTTTTCCAGCCATGAGAATCCGATCCCCATCCTTTCTGCAATAAAGAGTGCCGCCCCTGGCAGAAGCCTGGTAGGCCGTAAGCTGAAGCTTCCCCATTTTTTCGCTCCAGTAGGGAATAATATGACAGTGTCCGGAGCCGCAGACAGGGTCTTCCGCTACATTGAGCTTTGGGGCAAAGGAGCGGGATATGCAGTCGAACTCTCCGGAGTCAGAGACTGCCGTGGCATGGAGCAGTAATCCGTCCAGCTTTTTCAGCGCTCCCATATCCGGTTTAAGCTCCTTCACTACAGAAGCCCTCTCAAACACGCACAGCATGTCCCGCCCCATATAGGCCTCACCGGGCCGAGCCCCAAGGGCAAGAACTATCTCCTCGGTAACAGGAACCGGCTTGAGACTGTATTCAGGGAAATCCATCTCATACAAATCACCTTTCTTATCAACACTGAGAGCGCCGCTTTGAGTGGAAAAGCTTATACTGTCCCAAGTTTTTTCATAAAAGTTCAGCAGCACATAGGCAGTAGCCAGAGTGGCATGGCCGCACAGATCTATCTCTCCCCCGGGAGTAAACCAGCGCAGCTCGTAGCCGCTGCTGTTTTTTACGGTAAATGCTGTCTCGGACAAGTTGTTTTCCTTTGCAATGGCCAGCATCAGCTCATCTGGCAGCCACTGCTCCAAAACACAGATGGCCGCAGGATTTCCGGCGAACACCCGGTCAGTAAAGGCATCCGCTATATATTGTTTCAGCGTAAGTTTCTGCATCTCCTATGCCTCCTGATAAGATTTTTTTAATTATACTGCAATCAGGCGGACCTGTACAGAAATATTTGCATTATGTAAACTTATAATAGAATGTTCGGCTCAACGGGATATCCTAAGATATATATTTGACAAGGCTTAAAAAATAATGATTGTAGGATTGTCAAACATATTGAACAGCGAACACAGAAGGAGAAAGCCAGTTAAGAGGTCTCATAGGGAGGCTGTTG
>CALWWB010000125.1 GCA_944385175.1 uncultured Oscillospiraceae bacterium
GGCCTGTCGGTGATGCTGTCCAGATTCCCCAATGGTGAATTCTATACCCATGAGGAATGGCAGGACCAGGAAACGATGGACAAAGTCTACCTCAACTGGGACGAGACCAATGCCTGGCTGAAGGAGCACTGCACGGAATACGGCTTTATCCTGCGCTTTCCTGGGGATAAAACAGATATTACCGGGAGAAGCAACAGCCGGCTGTACCACTATGTGGGCGAGACAACAGCGGAGTACATGAAAGAGCAGAACATGTGCCTGGAAGAGTATGTCATGGCTGCCGGCGGCTTTGGGGAAAGAAACGGGGCAGCTCAGAACGCTGTCACAGCGGAGATACTGGGAGCCTATGAGGTGTCGGGAGAGTATCTGTGCTATGTGAACCTTTCTCCCATGGAACTGGAAGATCTGAGCCCTGAGAGCAATATCCTAAGTATCATGGGCGAGCGGGCTTTGGGTGAAAACAGTCTCAGCTATATCCGGGCTTCCTATAAACGTGACTATCAGGTCAAGTCCTACGATGAGCAGAGCAAGACCCTCACAGTGTGCTTCAGGGAATTCATGGATAAAATGGGAGACGAATGGCCGGTAGAGGTGGATGTGAAAATGCTTCTCAACGGCGAGTCTCTGCCCGGCCCCGGCAAGCTGCTGCTGCCTGAGCCGAAGGAGACGGAGAGCCTGAGCCTCAGTTTGCCCCAGCCGGTGGAATACAGCCTGGAGGGCATGGACAATCCCCTGTGCCTGCTGGGCGTGGAGCTGAAGCCCTACGCTCTGGCGGGAGTGATGAGCTGGGCGGATTATGAGCGTTTCCGCGAAGATGGACAAAATGCGGACAAACTGAGCGAGGCCGAAGCGGAATGGCTGTACCAGACAAACACATTATTTACCCAAAGCACATCCATAGCCGTGTCACGCATCATTGTGTACATGGATGACGGCAGCAGACTGGAGATATCGGCGTCCGAAGCTGGCCTGGCCGAGGAAGACGGGAAATTTATTAAGTGGTCCAACCCCTTCCCCCGTCCCATAGACCTTGACAGAGTCACCGCTGTGAGCCTGGACGGACAGACGATAGAAGTGAAATGATGGCTCCCTGTTCGATGCGCTTATATTGACCATAATATGAATATATTGTATATTTAAAAAGGGGTGGTTTTATGGCGATAAAAAGCGTATCCATACGCATGGAGGAAGAGATGCTCCGGAAGCTGGGCTATGTGGCGGACTACGAGGGCCGCTCGGTGAACAGCCATGTGCTTGTGCTGATAAGGGACAGCATCAAGAATTTTGAGCGGGAACATGGGGAGATATCCGGAGATATCAAGCCGGATATGAACGTGAAGCCCGGCAAAAAAGTGAATAACTAATAGCGAATAGTGAATAACTAAAAAACCGGGCTTTGGTTTCAAACCAAATCCCGGTTTTTTATACCCTTTTTATTTTTCTTTTCCGATCTCCTGGAGCAGCTTGTGCAGGGCCTGGGAGCGATGGCTGATGCGGTTTTTCACCTGGGGGCTTATCTGGGCGGCGGTGAGCCCGCCCTCCTGAGGCAGGATGAACAGGGGGTCGTAGCCGAAGCCGTTGCTGCCCTTCTCCTCAAAGCCGATAGTGCCGTACATGTAGCCCTCGGCCTCATATATGCTGCCCTCGGGCCCCACCAGGGCTATGGCGCAGGTGTAGTGGGCGCCCCGGTCCTCCACGCCCTCCAGCTTTTCCAGCAGCAGGCGGTTGTTGGCCGCGTCGTCCCCATGTCGGCCGCAGAAGCGGGCGGAGTAGATGCCGGGGGCCCCGCCCAGGGCGTCCACGCAGATGCCGCTGTCGTCGGCGATGGCCCAGCAGCCGGATATCTCCGCTATCTCCCTGGCCTTTTTCACGGCGTTTTCCATGAAGGTCTTGCCGTCCTCCACGGTCTCATGGTCAATGCCCGCCTCCTTCAGGGAGACTATCTCGTCGAACATCCCGCCCAGGATGTCCTTTATCTCAATGAGCTTGTGGGCGTTGTTGGATGCGATAATAAGTTTCATTTCTCTGTCTTTCCTTTTAGAATAGTCCGCTGATGACGCCGCTGTCGTCCAGGTCTATCCCCTCGGCGGCGGGGGACTTGGGCAGGCCCGGCATGGTCATTATATCCCCGGTGAGAGCCACGATGAAGTTTGCCCCGGCAGAGACCTTCACGTTCTTTATGGTCACGGTAAAGCCCTCCGGAGCGCCCAGCTTGGCCGGGTCGTCGGAGAAGCTGTACTGGGTCTTGGCTATGCACACCGGCAGCTTGTCAAAGCCCAGAGCGGTGAGCTCCTGTATCTGCTTTTTGGCGGCGGGCAGCACGCTGATGCCCTGGCCTCCGTAGATGCGCCGCACCACGGTGCTGAGCTTTTCCTCAATGGAGCAGTCCAGCTCATAGCTGAAGCGGAAGTCGCCCTGCTCCTCTTCGCAGAGACGCACCACTTCCTTTGCCAGCTCCACGCCGCCTTCGCCGCCCTTGGCCCACACGTCGGAGAGCACCACGTTCACCCCCAGCTCCCGGCATTTTTCGATGATGAACTGGACCTCCCTGTCGGTGTCCGTGGGGAATTTGTTCACCGCCACCACGCAGGGCAGGCCGTAGACGTTCTTGATGTTGGACACATGGCGCAGCAGGTTGGGCACGCCCTTTTCCAGAGCATTGAGGTCCTCGGTGTTCAGCTCCGTCTTGGGCAAGCCTCCGTGCATCTTCAGTGCCCGGACGGTGGCTACCACCACCACGGCGGAGGGGGTGAGCCCGGCAGCCCGGCACTTGATGTCCAGGAACTTCTCGGCGCCCAGGTCGGCGCCGAAGCCCGCCTCGGTGACGGCGTATTCCCCGCAGCGCAGAGCCATGCGGGTGGCAAGCACGGAGTTGCAGCCGTGGGCAATGTTGGCGAAGGGGCCGCCGTGAACGAAGGCAGGGGTGCCCTCCAGAGTCTGCACCAGGTTGGGCTTTATGGCCTCCTTCAGCAGAGCGGCCATGGCTCCGGCGGCCTTCAGCTCACCGCAGGTCACCGGCTTTCCCTCAAAATTATAGCCCACCACTATGCGGCTGAGCCGCTCTTTCAGGTCTTTGACGGAGCCGGCCAGGCACAGCACCGCCATTATCTCGCTGGCCACGGTGATATCGAAGCCGTCCTCCCGGGGCACTCCATTGGCCCGACCGCCCAGGCCGTCCACTATGAAGCGCAGCTGCCGGTCGTTCATGTCCAGGCAGCGCTTCCAGGTTATCCGCCGCACGTCTATGCCCAGGGCGTTGCCCTGCTGGATGTGGTTGTCCAGCATGGCGGCCAAAAGGTTGTTGGCCGTGCCTATGGCGTGGATGTCCCCGGTGAAGTGGAGGTTGATGTCCTCCATGGGCACCACCTGGGCGTAGCCGCCGCCGCAGGCGCCCCCCTTTATTCCGAACACCGGGCCCAGGGAGGGTTCACGCATGGCCACTACGGCCTCCTTGCCGATGTGGCGCAGGCCGTCGGCCAGGCCGATGGTGGTGGTGGTCTTGCCCTCCCCGGCGGGGGTGGGGGTTATGGCGGTGACCAGCACCAGCTTGCCCTCTTTCCGGGGACTGTCAGCCAGGAAGGAGAGGTCCACTTTGGCCTTGTAGCGGCCGTACTGTTCCAGATATTTGTCATCCACGTGGGCCTTTTGGGCTATCTCACCGATGGGGCGCATAGTGCAGTTTTGGGCAATCTCAATATCGCTGAGCCAAGGCATAAGCATATCTCTCCTTATATGAATTATTTGAAGTATTCCACGGCGGCTCTGAACATCTCCATGTCATAGTTGCCGGGGACGTTTTTATAGAGGCCGGAGCCGATGCGCTCGGCGTGGCCCATCTTGCCGAAGACCCTGCCGTCGGGAGAGCAGATGCCCTCCACTGCAAAGGTGGAGCCGTTGGGGTTGAAGTGCACGTCGCCGCTGGCCCTGCCCTCCAGGTCCACATACTGGGTAGCTATCTGACCATTGGCGGCCAGGGAGCGGATAAGCTCCTGGGAGGCCAGGAAACGCCCCTCTCCGTGGGAGATGGGCACGCTGTATATATCCCCTACCTTCGTTCTGGAGAGCCAGGGGGAGAGGGTGGAGGCCACCCGCACCCGGACTATCCGGGACTGGTGCCGAGAGATGGTGTTGAAGGTGAGGGTGGGGTAGCTCTCGTCGGTGTCTATTATCCTGCCGTAGGGCACCAGACCCAGCTTTATCAGGGCCTGGAAGCCGTTGCATATGCCGCAGATAAGGCCGTCCCGCTTTTCCAGCAGATTGGTGACTTCCTCTTTCACGGCAGCGCTGCGGAAGAAGGCGGTGATGAACTTGCCGGAGCCGTCGGGCTCGTCGCCGCCGGAGAAGCCGCCGGGGATGAATATCATCTGGGCCTGGGACAGCGCCTTGGCAAAGTCCTCCACGCTGCGGGCTATGCCCTGGGGGGAGAGGTTGTTTACCACCATTATCTCCGGCTCGGCCCCGGCGTCGGCCATGGCCTTGGCGCTGTCATACTCGCAGTTGGTGCCGGGGAACACGGGGATGAGCACCTTTGGCTTGGCGCACTTTATGGCCGGGGCGGCAACGCCCCTGCCCTGGAAGCTGAACAGCTCCATGGGGCCCTTGCTGTCCGGAATGTTGCAGGTGTATACGCTTTCCAGCTTGTCCTCGTATATGCCCTGGAGCCTGTCAAGAGCAAGGCTTTCTCCTTTATAGCTTATCTCATTCTTTTCGGTGATGCGGCCTATGGGGAGAGCGCCCTCCACATCCTCCGTAACTTCCAGCAGGAAGCTGCCGTAGTTATATCCGAAGATATCCCGAAGGCTGAGGGAAGCCTCATATTCAAAGCCCAGACCGTTGCCCAGGCACATCTTCATCACGGCCTCGGCTACGCCGCCGTAGCCCGGGGTGTAGGCGCTGATAGCCTTGCCGGAAGAGAGCAGCTCATGGACCTTGTCAAAGACGGAGAGGAGGGAGGAAGTGACGGGCAGGCCGTTTTCGTCCGTCTCCGGGGCGATGAGCACTACTTTGTGCCCGGCGGCCTTGAAGTGGTTGGGGACAATGCTGCCGGTCTTTTCCGTGGTCACCGCAAAGGAGACGAGAGTGGGGGGCACGTCCATGTCCTCAAAGGAGCCGCTCATGGAGTCCTTGCCGCCGATGGCGCCGATGCCCAGCTCCATCTGTGCCTTGAAGGCGCCCAGCAGGGCGGCCAGAGGCTTGCCCCAGCGCTCCGGCTCCTTGCGCAGTCTCTCAAAGTATTCCTGGAAAGTGAGGTAGACATCCTCAAACTTTGCGCCGGTGGCAATGAGCTTGCAGACGGACTCCACCACTGCCAGGTACGCCCCGTGGTAGGGGCTCTTTTCCGTTATAAAGGGGTTGTAGCCCCAGGCCATGAGGGA
>CALWWB010000126.1 GCA_944385175.1 uncultured Oscillospiraceae bacterium
GCAGGGGCCTTCTTCTCGGCGGGAGCCTTCTTCTCCGCAGGGGCCTTCTTCTCGGCGGGAGCCTTCTTCTCCGCAGGGGCCTTCTTCTCGGCGGGAGCCTTCTTCTCCGCAGGGGCCTTCTTCTCGGCGGGAGCCTTCTTCTCCGCAGGAGCTTTCTTCACAGCGGGAGCTTTCTTCTCTACAGTGGTTTTTGCCTCAACGGCGGGCTTTTTCTCTGCGGCTTCCTTTTTCTCTACAGAGGTTTTCTTAGGAGCGGATGACTTCTTCGCAGCAGGTGCGGCCTCCTTTGCAGGTGCAGGATCCACCTGAGCAACAGCCTCTTTTACCGCGGCGGGAGTTGCTGCCTCTTTTGCGGCAGTATCCTTCACGGCGGGCTCTGCTTTTTTCCGTGCCATAACTAACCTTCCTTTCAAATATCGATCATTTTAATTCTATATTACCGTTCTACCTTATTGGAAAAACGGCATGAAACCGGGCGGCAGGTATCTTCTAATACCCGCCTGATATGCTGCCCGGAGGGAAAACTTTTGTTTCATGCGCTTTGCAGCAGGCTTACGGCCACTCTCGCGGCCTGCCCGGCATCGGCTGTGTATGCGTCGGCGCCGATCTCATCGCAGAAGCTCTGGGTTATAGGGGCGCCGCCTACCATTATTTTGACTTTGTCTCTGATGCCCTTTTCCACAGCCAGGTTTACTACCCGGCGCATCTCCGCCATGGTGGTGGTCAGCAGGGAGGAGCAGGCGATGATTCCGCAGTTTTGCTCAATGGCCGTGCGGACGAAATCCTCTGGACTTACATCCACGCCCAGGTCGATGACCTCCAGGCCGCAGCCCTCCATCATTATCTTCACCAGGTTTTTGCCAATGTCGTGCATGTCGCCTTTCACCGTGCCCAAGCACACACGCCCTGCGGCTTTGCTGCTGCCGCTGACGAGTCTGGGCTTCAAAAGCTCTGTGGCTGCCGTCATGCAACGTGCCGCCATGAGCATCTCCGGCACGAAAGCACGGCCTGCGGAAAAATCGTCACCCAGCTTTGTCATTCCGGCTACCAGCCCATCATCCAAGATCCGGCGGGCGTCAATGCCCTGTTCCAGGGCTATGCCGCACAGCTCCAATACTTTTTTCCTCTGGCCGCGGCACAGGGCCTGAGACAGCTGAGCCAGAACGCCGGCTTCGGCTCCGGGTAAAGCACGACCGACGCTTTCCGGTTTAGGGGATGCCTTACGCCTGGGGACAGGAGCGCAGTCCACCGCAGGCATGTGGAGCACGGAGTTATATTTTTCTATCTCGTCGTCAATTATGGGGTCCACATGGGGAAAAACCGTACCTGCCAGACCGTAGGTAATGCTGGGGATGAAGTGGCCGCCGGGGCAGCAGGTCTTCAGGACGGAGATGACGTAGCTGCGTATCTCCTCCTCGGTGGCGTCCTGCCTGTCTATGGCGGCGCCAATGCCGCCCATGAGCACCATGCGTCCCTTTAGCCGCCGCTGAAGCTCGGGTATGTCATTATCGGGCAGGACACCCTGCCAGACCTGTATGCCTATCTCTGCCATGTCCTCCACTATGGGGGCCAGGTAGGAGTCGGCATGGTGCAGGGCTATGACGCCCCGGGAGCGTATGTATCCGTAAAAGCGCCGGTAGGGTTCCTTGAAAAATTCCCGCCACATCTCCGGTTTCATGAACAGGGCTTCCTTTGTTCCCCAGTCGTCATGGGAGAATATCATATCCGGGGCCAGTCCGTCAATAAGTAATTTGACGAATTCTATGCGATAATCAGTAATATAATCAATAAGTTGGTGCATTTCCTCCGGGTGCTCGTAAAGATTGGTGAGAGTGTCCTCAAAACCCATGAGAAAATGGCATTGCTCAAAGATACCTGTGCCCATAAAGGCGGCCATAATCCTGTCTTCTCCGGCGGCTTTCCGGGCAGCCCGGGCGCAGTCCTCCCAGCCCTGGGCGCAGTTGGACTTTATATCCGGGGCGTGGACATATTCCCGCCAGCGGGTGATGTCCGGGCAGACCTTCGTCTCCGGTGTTATATGGGGCATGGGCCCGGGGGCCTCTTCCGGCCACATGATGGTGGTGCCCCAGCGGTCAATGCTGGTATGCCCCTTGCCCCGACCGGCCCGGAGATAGCTGTTCACCGGGTCGCCCAGCACCATGGACAGCGCCTCATACTGCTTCAGCTGGCGCTCAGGTTTGCCGTCGGGCTTCAATAGTTCCAGAAAAATCTCTTTAGGGCTCTGCATGTTGCTTTTTCTCCTTTTCAAACAGTATACATGAGGTGAAGCTTATGGTGCCCGGCCCGTAGTTGTATTTTAGGCCGGAGCGCAGGCACACGTCGCTGACCAGCAGGCCGTAGGCTTCCATGGAGGACAGACGTTTCTGGGGAAAACGGCAGGGCCTGTCCGGCCAGGTGCATTTGTGACAGATGGTACAGGTTCCGGCGGTGAGGGGCAGGCAGTCCGGCTCGATGCAGCGGGCCTGCCGGGCCAGGGCGGCGAAGGATTTGCTGTGGCGCTGCTGTGTATCGGCTATGCCCACACTGTCAAAGTCGTCTTCAAGGCGGCCGACAGTCTGCACTATGATGCCCCGGCGGTACTGTGCCATACGCCGGGCAGTATCCTCCAGACTGCCGCAGGCGGGGGGACAGCTCCAGCTGCGGTTATATCGCCGGCAGCGTCCGGCGGCACACATTTCCCGAACCTCAGGCAGAGGAGTCAGCGCCGCCATGCACAGCGGGGCTATATATTCAAAGCCGTTCTGCTCAGCCAGCTCCAGGATATCCGGCATGTTTGCTCCTTTCACAAAGCCGCTTGACAAATGCCTTGTAAGCTGTTTATCATAAATACATTATATATTAACTTATTATAGGAAAAGGTCAAAAGTATGTCAAGGATTTTGGCCCGACAGGGTGACAGATGCTTTGAATTATGGGCAAAAAAGGGCGAAATTCTGCTGGAAGTCCTGCGCCGCGGCGGTGTAGAGCTGTCTGCCCCCTGCGGAGGGAACGGCAAATGCGGAAAATGCCGGGTGGAAATCCACTGCCGGGGAGGCCGGGAGAGTGTGCTGTCTTGCAGATATGCCGTGGAGAGGGACCTTGAGATATACCTGCCGGAGCGCTCCGGCGGCAGCATCTGCGCCCAGGGAGATACAGTTTACATAACAACAAATCCCGGCAGATCGGGCCTGGGGGCAGCCCTGGACATAGGGACTACTACTCTGGTCATGAAGCTTTTTGACTTGGCGGACGGCCGGGAGCTGGGAACAGGCAGCGCCTGGAACTGCCAGGCGGCCTTTGGTGCGGATGTGATAAGCCGCTGCCAGTATGTTATGGAGCATGAGGACGGCCTGAAATTGCTGAGAGAGGGCATACGGGCTCAGGCGCTCTCCATGGCGGCGGAACTTGCGGAAGGGGCCGGAAGAGCCGGGGAGCAGCTGAAGGAGCTGTACATTGCCGGCAATACGGTGATGGAGCACATCTTCATGGGCTTGTCCCCAGCTGGGCTGGCCGTGGCCCCATTCAGGGCAGAGAGCCTTTTTACCGGGGGCGAGGCAATTTCACTGGATGGGATACAATGCTTTGCCTTTCCCTGCGCCGCAGCCTATGTGGGCGGGGATGTGATGGCCGGGATACTGTCTTCGCGGCTATGGCAGCGGGACGGGCTGAACCTGTTCCTGGATATAGGCACCAACGGGGAGATGGCTCTGGGGGGCAGAGATGGCTTTGCCTGCTGTTCGGTGGCTTCCGGCCCGGCCTTTGAAGGGGCGGGCATAGGCTGCGGTATGGCCAGTACGCCCGGAGCTGTTACGGCGGTAAAATGGACGGATAATGGATTTAAAATGGAATTAGTAGGCGGTGTAGAGCCAAAGGGGCGATGCGGGTGAGGAAGCATAAGGCTTCTTGATCTGCTGCTGGAGCTGGGAGCCGTGGACGGCACCGGGCGACTGCTGTCGCCGGAGGAGGCCCCGGAGCAACTGCGGCCCTGGCTCAGCGAGGATGAAAACGGCAATGGCTGCTTCCGGCTGACGGAAAGAGTGTACCTCTCCGCCGGGGATGTGCGCCAGTTGCAGCTGGCGAAGGCTGCGGTGGCCGCAGGTATAGAAGTACTCACAGGGAGCATGGGCATTGAGGCTGAAAATATAGACCGGGTTTATATAGCGGGGGGCTTCGGTTCCCATCTGGATACCCGGGCTGCGGCGGCGATAGGCATGCTTCCCGGGGAACTGGCGGAAAAGACCGTAGTTCTGGGCAACAGCGCCCTGAGCGGCGCGGCTATGGCTTTGCTGGATATGGAGAGCAGGGCAAGGCTGGACGAGATACAGGCAAAATGCAGATATATAGAGCTTTCCGGGGACACCCGCTTTAACCGGGCTTTCCCCATGCACATGATGTTTACCGAGGAGGATGAACCGGAATGGAATTGAGCTTTCCCCTGATACTGGACGGAGCTACCGGAACTCAGCTGCAAAAGCGGGGCTACACCGGGGAAGAATGCGCCGAGAGCTGGATTTTGAGGCACCCCCAGGCCATACTGGAGATACAGCGGGCTTATGTGGAGGCTGGCAGCCGGGTACTTTATGCCCCAACCTTTGGGGCAAACCGGGTGAAGCTGGAGCAGCATGGGATTTTCGGAAAGGTTGAGGAATATAATCAGGCTCTGGTGAACCTCAGCCGCAAGGCGGCTGGAGATAGGGCCTGGGTTGCCGGAGATATGGCCCCCACGGGGCTCATGCTCTATCCTCTGGGCAATGCCTCCTTTGATGAGCTGGTGGAGATTTATACTGAGCAGGCGGCGGCATTGGAGAACGCCGGAGTGGATCTCTTCGTAATTGAGACGATGATGACTGTGGCGGAGGCCAGGGCGGCGCTGCTTGCGGTAAAGAGCGTCAGCGAAAAGCCGGTATTTGTATCTTTTACCTGCGACGAGCGGGGGCGCACCCTCACCGGCAGCGACGTGGCCGCGGCTTTGCAGATAATGCAGGGCATGGGAGCGGATGCCTTTGGCCTGAACTGCTCCGTCGGCCCCCAGGACATGCTGGCCCAGCTCAAGCGTCTGCGGGAGATAGCCCGTATACCGCTGCTTGCAAAGCCCAACGCAGGCATACCGGAAATTGTGGATGGGGAGACGGTATATAACTGCCCTCCGGAGGAGTTTTCCGCCTGCCTGCCTGAACTGGCAGAGGCCGGGGTGTGCATTTTCGGCGGCTGCTGCGGCACCGAGGCCGGGCATGTGGAGGCCCTGGCAAAGGGCAGCCAGGGCCTTGAAATGCTGCCGCCGGCTCCTCTTCATGGAGACAAGCTGCCCTGTGCCACGGAAAAGGAAGTC
>CALWWB010000127.1 GCA_944385175.1 uncultured Oscillospiraceae bacterium
TATTCCTATCGCCCGCAGAAACTCCACCATACGCTCCAGCAGTCCCTGGCTCATAGCCTGGGACTCCGCCCGAGGCATGAGGGAGTTGACCCAAATAAAGGCCAAAGTCAGGGCAATCAGTATCTTTATAAGGCGGCAGAGCCGCTCGTAGTCCCGCTTTTCCATCAGTCCTTATACTCGAACATCAAGTCGTACATGCTCACGGTGTCCCCGTCCTTCACGCCCATCTCCTCCATGCGCTGGAAGACGCCCGCCTCCCGGAGGACACGGTCAAAGTACATGCGGCTCTCATAGTCGGAGAAGTTGACGGTAGCCACCAGGCGCTGAAGCCAGGGCCCCTCCACTATCCACATGTCGTCAAACTGCTGGATGTTCAGCTCGCCGGAGGTATCCACCACCGGCTCCGGGGGCACATAATCCGCCTCATAGCTGGCTATGGGGGGCAGCTCGTGGAGGCGCCGGGCACACTCCTTCACCAGTTCCCGGGTGCCCTCATGAGTCACGGCGCTGAGCTCAAAGAAGCTGTAGCCCTGCGCTTCCACATGGGCCTTCAGGCGCTCTATATTCTCCCGGTCACCATAGAGCAGGTCGCACTTGTTGGCGGCCACTATCTGGGGTCTATCCGCCAGCTCCGGGCTGTACTGCTTCAGCTCAGCGTTTATGGCCTCAAAGTCCTCCACCGGGTCCCGGCCCTCGCTGCCGGACACGTCCACCAGATGAATGAGCAGACGGCAGCGGTCGATGTGCCGCAGGAAGTCGTGGCCCAGCCCCGCCCCCTCGGCAGCTCCCTCTATTATCCCCGGGATATCAGCCATGACAAAGGATACACCCTCATCCACATATACCACACCCAGGTTGGGGTACAGGGTGGTGAAGTGGTAGTTTGCTATCTTGGGATGGGCCTTGCTCACCACGCTGAGGAGAGTGGATTTACCCACGTTGGGAAAGCCCACCAGGCCAATATCCGCCAAAAGCTTCAGCTCCAGGGTGATGTCGTGGCTCTCCCCCGGCAGGCCCGGCTTTGCAAAGCGGGGTACCTGACGGGTGGGAGTGGCAAAATGCATGTTCCCCCAGCCGCCACGGCCGCCCTTCGCAGCCAGCCAGTCCTCCCCGGTGGACATGTCGTGCATGATGGCCCCGGTCTCGGTGTCCCTGATAATGGTGCCTCGGGGCACCTTTATATACAGGGTCTCCCCGTCCTTGCCATAGCAGCGCTTGCCCTGGCCGTTGGCCCCGTTGCCCGCCACGTATTTGCGCTTATATCTGAAGTCCATCAGAGTGGACATATTGTCGTCTACAACAAAGACCACATTGCCGCCACGGCCGCCGTCGCCCCCGTCCGGGCCGCCTGCGGCCACATATTTTTCCCGGTGAAAGGCCACGGCCCCGTCCCCGCCCTTGCCGGCGTGGATACTGATGCGGGCCTTATCCACAAAAGATGCTGCCATTGTTCTCCTCCTTTTACAGTTGAAAGAGATAATAAGAAAAAGGCCGGACTGCTTGTCCGGCCTTGATGGTCAATTACTGAGCGATTTCTTCGTAAACAGAGACCTTCTTGCGGTCCTTGCCCATGCGCTCGAACTTCACGGTGCCGTCCACGAGGGCGAACAGAGTGTCGTCCTTACCCTTGCCCACATTGGTGCCCGGGTGGATCTTGGTTCCGCGCTGTCTGACAAGGATGTTGCCGGCCAGGACAAACTGTCCATCGGCTCTCTTGGCACCAAGACGCTTAGACTCACTGTCGCGGCCGTTCTTGGTAGAACCCATACCTTTTTTATGTGCCATTTAGCTTACACCTCCATAAGTCATAATCAGTTGCGGAATAAATTATGCATTGATAGCTTCGATCTGAACCTTGGTATAGGGCTGTCTGTGGCCCTGAGTTCTGCGGTAGCCCTTTTTAGGCTTCATCTTGTAGACGCGGATCTTGGCGCTCTTGCCGGTCTTGACGACGTTGGCAGTTACGCTGGCGCCTTCGATGACAGGTGCGCCGAACTTGGCAGTCTCACCGTCCACAACAGCCAGAACCTGGTCGAACTTCACAGTCTCGCCGGCAGCGACATCCAGCTTCTCAACGAAGATAACGTCGCCCTCTGCCACACGGTACTGCTTGCCGCCGGTAACGATAACAGCATGCTTCATGATTTTTTCCTCCCTCTCTTCAGGACTCGCTCTGGGGGTGGAGGTCGGGCCTCGGCTTGCATACCCCTTCAATGCGGCTTGAATAGGATACCACACAGGCGACTGCTTGTCAATGTTTTTATCGCATTTTTCCTTATTTTTCTGAAAAAAACTGGGGAGGCTGTGCTCCCCAGGTCGGTATACTATTTCTCAGCCCACGGCCTCCACGGTGTCGGTGAGCACAGGGGCGCCGTCCTCTCCGATACTCAGGTAGAACTGGTGCTGCCCCTCGGCATCCCGGTAGCTTATCTGTATCTCAGGCATTCCCTCGGGCAGGGTGCACAGGGTCTGAAGAGCCTCCTCCGTCATGGAACTGCAGCTCCAGAGGGTGGATGAGGGATAGAACTTATCTGCATAGTCGCCCTCGGTCACGGCCACATTGCTTATACTGCCCCGGGCCACCAGATAGAACTCGGCTCCCTCCTGGTCCACCACCAGCTTATCGATGATGGGAGTACTGCCGTCCACCATGTCCTCGGCCTTGACAAGTTCGATGCTGCCGCTGCCCTCCGCCGGGGCAGGAATCCACTTTTCGTCGATGTGTCCTGCCAGAGCATCATAGGGGATGACAAACCGGATGGAGCCGGCAGCGTAGCTCCCTATTTCATACACATCGGAGAAAATCACCATACCCTGATCGTCAAAATACCAGGAACCTTCCCGGATCAGAGGGGACAACATTTCGGCATAGCCGCTGCCCTCCGGGGCAAGGCTCATATCTATGCGCTGAGCCAGCTCCTCATCGCTCTCCACCAGCTGCACCATGTAGTCCAGCAGGAAGGCTGACAGGGCCTCATAGTCGCCGCTCAGCTCCTGGAGAGTAAGCAGATGTCCGTCACTGAGGTCAAAGCAGTAGCCCCTGTCTACAGAGCTGCCATGGGCTCCTCCGGTATACATATAGTCGTTATACAGCAGGGTCAGCACCTGGGAGTCAATGCGGGGCACGGAAACGCTGCGATCGGAGGACAGCTCCATTGGAACTCCTTCCGTACCCGTCTCAATAATCATACGATAGTGGTCCTCGGCCATGGTGAGCATGTTGTTGTATCCCGTCCCCTGACCGTCGCCGTAGTCATTGCCGGTATAGTAGGCTTCGTCAAAATGGGCAATGCGCTCATTTATTGCGGCAGCCACATCATCCCCGCCTTCTATATATACCACAGGTGTATCATAGGAGAAAGTCAGTATCAGCTCCGTGCCGTTCTGCGGGTCATAGTCCTGCTGAACGGTACGCTTTACGTTCACGGTCACAGTCCCGGCAGTCTCCTGCACCGGCTCTTCCGTGGGCTCCACCGTAGGACTGGGACTGGGGCTCTGCTCCGCCGTCTCCGGTGTCACCGTGGGCAGAGGAGGAAGTTCCACATTGCTCAGCTGTTCACATCCGGCAAGGCCAATTATCATGACTCCTGCCAGCAACAGAGAAAATATCTTTTTCATCTTCACATCGTCCTTTCTTCAATAAACGACTGTCAATTTTAAGTGACGGCTAATTGACGTATGCAATAGGCAAATTGTTCCATTAGTCTATGGGGTCAAAGGGTATATTCAAGGCCATTGAAGAATTGGTATAACGCCTGTCCTCCGTGACTTCTTTTATTATCTCTATCTCCGGCGGAAAATCCGCAGCCTGGTTTTCGTTCTCCAGCTCGATTTCCATGACGGCGCGATCTTTCCAGAAAGGGTATATATCTATTTCAAAGCACTGTCCCTTATACATGAGCACATACCTGCGTTTTTCAATAGCCCTGCGCTTTGGGTCGGAGAACAGAAGAAGTTCTTTATACTCCTTCTCACTTATCTCCCGTTCATATTCTTCCCGTCTTATCGGGCTTATATGTCTCTTTTCCGTGTGGGTATATACGGTTCCGTTTTTTCCGCTGCGCCGCCGCACCCGGCTGCTAAAGCCGTTTTTTGTTTTTTTCAGATAGGTCTGCAAAATGTCTGAGCCATCTGCTGCATTCTCCAGCCAGTTTCTCTCTGGCCTTCGTATAAGAAACTTACGCTCTATTTCTATACCATTATTATTCATTGTCTGTTTGCCCTCTCAAGCGGTATTATTGGTATGACACAATTATAATTTGCATAAAATTAAAAATCAAGAGCTCATTGTTTTGTACATATCCAACTAATTGTTTATTGCTAAGATTTTTTCTTTGTTGTATACTTAACATACCGTATTTTGTGTTCTGATTCAGAAATCTTCTATAACTTACAGGAGGAAAACACAATGGCAAACAGACCGAACATACTAAAGCTTGCCACCAAGATCAGTCTTGAAAGTATGACCTACACCGGCATCACTTACAAGGACAGTGAGTACCGTATTCTCGCCCCTATAGTGGATGACGATATGTGCGATGTCATGATGCACATGCGCCTGGAAACTAACCGTTCCGCTGCAGAGATTGCCCGGCGCTGCAAGAAGGATATAAATTTTGTACAGCAGCAGCTGGATAAGCTGGTAGTTACAGGCATCGTCAGGACCCGCACCATAAACGGTGAACTGTGCTACTACTATCCCATATGGGTACCCGGTATAATGGAAGGTGTACTTTCCAACCGGGAACAGTGCGACAAGTATCCTGATCTGGGCTGCTGCTTCGAGGAATACACCCGCAAGCGCCTGGAAGTTCTTGTGCCCACTCTTAACTCCGGCAAGCAGGGCATGAGCTTCATGCGCGTCATGCCTGTCATGAGCGCCGTGGAAAACAATTCCCGCACCGCTTCCTATGATGAAATCGCTACTCTGATAGAAAAAGCCACTGCCATATCCGTGGGCCCCTGCTCCTGCCGCCGTACCCGCCGCCTCATGGGTGAGGGCTGCGGCCATCTGGAAGAGGATATGTGCATGTACCTCAACGATAACGCAATCAACTTCTCCAAGGTTGGCGCCCACCGCCTTGTCAGCAAGGAAGAAGCTTATGAGATACTCAAACGTGCTGAGGATAACGGACTTGTACATGAAATAAATCAGACCGACGGTTTTGAAGGAACCACTGCCATATGCAACTGCTGCGGCTGCTCCTGCTTTGCTCTGCGTATAGCTGAGATGTTCCGTTCCAAGAATGCCAT
>CALWWB010000128.1 GCA_944385175.1 uncultured Oscillospiraceae bacterium
AACAGAGCCCCGCCTTGAGGCAGGTTCTCCGCACGGATGTGTCCGCCGTGGGCTTCCACAATGCTGCGGCAGACGCTGAGCCCTATTCCCATGCAGCGGGTGGTGTCTGCCGTGCCGTGGCCGCTGAGCTGCAGGCTGCCGTCGAAGAGATGAGGCAGGATCTCCGGTGCAATACCCACCCCGTTGTCTTCTACCCCTATGGCGGCGCAATTGCCTTCCAGCCGGGCGTAGAGCCGTATTTTTGTGGTGCCCCGACCGTGGGTGCGGGCGTTGTCCATTAGGTTGAAGATCACCTGCTCGATTAGCATGGCATCCATGGGCAAAATCAGCATCTCTTCCGGTACGGATACGGAAACGCATACATCGGAATATCGTTTGCGAAAGTTCATAACAGCCTCGCTGAGCACTTCCTCAACGATCTCTTCCTGCTTGTTGATGCGGCTGATCTCCGCCCCGCTGATGCGGGTTATGGACAAAAGGTTTTCCACCATGCGGCAGAGCCAGTCGGCATCCTGCTTGGCGTCCAGCAGCAGTTCCCGCTGCTGTTCTCTGGTGAGCGCCTCACCGCCGTCCTCCAGCACCGTAGCAATGGAACCGCTGATGGCTGTGAGGGGGGTACGCAGGTCGTGGGATACTGCCCGCAACAGGTTTGCCCGCATCTTCTCTCGCTCCGATTCGGCCCGGAGCTTTTCCTGGGCCTTCAGCCGGGTGGTGAGAGTGCTCACGGCAAAGCCAACTGCCAGCATGGTCATGAAAGTTAGGGGATAGCCGTATATAGAAAAGTCCAGCTTCAGATAGGGGTAGGTAAAGGCGTAGTTCACACCCAGCACACTGCTGCCCGCAGCCAGCAGGCCGAAAAAATACCCGTCGGTACACAGGGCTACCACCAGCACTGCCAGCACAAAGATCATGGGCACGTGGGTGTCTGAATTTGTCATATGTCCCAGCATCCAACACAGGGCTGAAGCTACGGCCATGGCAGCCACATAAACCAGCCATCCCTTTGCGGACAGGGGGAAATATTTCTTAAAAAAGTCTCTCAGACGGGTCATAGCTTCATCTCCTGGATAAGTATAACACAGGCCCCTGTTAAGAACGCGTCAAGAAATTTACACGAGATCCCGGAGCTTTGAAAAAACCGGCAGAGCGAAAACGCCCTGCCGGTTAAAGCTCACTGCCTGTCGTCAAAGAAACTGTCGTCTATGCTGCCGTCATAGCGGTCGGAGGGGTCTATGGAGTAAGTTTGCGGCCCTTGCCGGCTCTGGGAATACATCTGCTCCCGTTCCATACGACGGCGCTGCTCCATACGGCGGCGCTGGCGCAGATGCCGCCGGCGCAGGCGGCGATAGCGCATGACCAGGAACATGTACAGCAGGAGGAAAGCAAGCACCAGCACGATAATGGCGATGACCCAACCCTGGGAGAGAATATCCAGAACGCGCTGCTTCATGTATTCCGCGCGGCTGAGCTCCACTTCGCTGTTGTTCACCAAGGTGACCTTGCCCAGCACTTCCCCGTCCAGGCTCAGAGTCATTTCGCCCAGAGGAGTTCCGGCGGCTATCGGCGCCACCAGCTGATCCTCATACAGAGCTATGTCCCGGGTGATGCTCTCTATTGCCACATCGTTGGGCAGCAGGGCGGTGAGGTCACTCTGGGGCCGGAGCATGGCGCTGCCGCCGTCGCTGAGTTCCACAGGCACGCTCATCACGTTCTCACTGGTGGAGATTATGCTGCGGTGGGAAAAGTTATCAAAGACCCAGTCGTACATGGCTATGGTGTCGTCGAAGTTGTAATACTTTTCTATCTGGGCGTTCATCTCCCCATCGCAGCCCATGGCCACTGCCAGCAGGCGGATGTCTCCCCGCTGGGCGGTGGACACCAGGCAGTAGCCGGCGGCGTTGGTGTAGCCGGTCTTGACGCCGGAGGCCCCCTCATAGAGGTAGCTGCCGTTTCTGGCATAGTAGGCATCGTCGGTGAGAAGGGCGTTGGAGTTGGGGAAGGGGTTGCCCCCGTTCACCTCGGGATTGGAGGACTGATAGCTCTTGGTGTTGGCCATCTCCATGAACAAGGGGTACTTCATGGCCTCCACGGTCATCAGGTACAGGTCGTAGGCGGAGCTGTAGTGGTTGTCCGCAGGCAGGCCGTTGGGGTTGACAAAATGGGTGTTGACGCAGCCCAGCTCTGCCGCCTTGGCGTTCATCTCCTCCACAAAGGCGCTGATGCTGCCGGAGATGTAGGTGCCCAGCACGTTACAGGCCTCGTTGGCGGAATGGAGCATGGTGCAGTAGAGCAGATCTTTTACAGATACCTGCATTCCGGGAGTTATGCCGGCGGTGCTGCTGTCCTCCGCCATACCGGAGAGGCAGTCGTCCTGGGCGGTGACGATATCATCCAGGGAGATACGCCCCTCGTCCAGAGCCTCCAGGGCCAGCAGGGTAGTCATTATCTTGGTGAGGCTGGCGGGAGCCCGCTGCTCGTCCTTATTAAGTGCAAAGAGAATGTTCCCCGTGTCCAGATCCACCAGAAGGGCGGCCTTGCCGTTTAAGCTGGGCTCATCCAGAGCATAGGCACCGGGGGCGGCAAAAGCCATAACCAGGCATATTATCAACACAAGGGGAAAGATACGGAAAATTTTCATTTTGTTCTCCCGTTTTTTCTGGAATATGGTATAGTATCACTGTATAATATGTGCATACTCTGTTATTATAAATTTTCTGACGGAAAAAAGCAACAATAAGTTCCGTGAGCCGAAAAAAGCTGGAAATTTTAAGGATAAGGCGGATTAAAGCTATGAAGATCCTGGTGGTAGACGACGAGAAGCTGCTGGTAAAGGGAATAAAGTTCAACCTGGAAAACGAGGGCTATACCGTGGATGCCTGCTATGATGGGGAAACCGCGGTGGAGCTTGCAGAGAAGAATGATTATGACCTTATCATTCTGGATCTGATGATGCCGAAAAAGGACGGACTGCAGGCCTGCCAGGAGATACGCAGCTTTTCCACCGTACCCATCATCATGCTGACTGCCCGCAGCCAGGATGCGGACATGCTCATGGGCTTTGAGTCCGGAGCCGATGACTATGTGACCAAGCCCTTCAATATACTGGCTCTGAAAGCCAGGGTAAGGGCCCTGCTGCGCCGGGCTTCCATCACTGCCGCTCCGGAGCATGGGGAGCCGAAACTGCTGAAAGCCGGGCATATCAGCCTGGACGAACAGGGCCGCCGGGCCATGAAAAACGGCCAGGAGGTGGAGCTGACCATGAAGGAGTTCGACCTTATGCTCTTCCTCATGAAAAATCCGGGCAAGGTCTACAGCCGGGAGAGTCTGCTGGATCTGGTCTGGGGCTATGACTATCAGGGAGATACCCGTACCGTGGATGTGCATGTGCGCCGCCTGCGGGAGAAGCTGGAACTGAACCCCGCCCAGCCTAAATATATCCTGACCAAGTGGGGCGTGGGCTATTACTTCGCCCAATGAGGGAGGGGGACACGGATGAAAAGCCTGCGCGTACAGTTCTTTTCCTTCCTTGCTGTCCTGCTGATAGTGCTGCTGCTGATGCTGAATATCTTCCCCATCACCTCCTCCCGGGACACGGTGTTCCAGGAGAAGGAGAGCTCCATTTCCGGCCAGGCCGCCATCCTGGCCACCTCCCTGGCAAAGCTGGATAAGCCGGACCAGGCCAGCGTGGGGGAGGTGCTGCGGCTGCTGAATATCACAGGCTTTGAGCGCACCGTGGTAGTGGATACACGGGGCCAGACCTTGTATTACACCTACGGCACATCGGCGCCGGAGAGCGAGGAAAAGGACCTGAACACCGCCCTGTCGGGCAAGACGGTGTTCCGCTCAAAATATGACGGAGAGTCCTTCCTCAGCAGTTACGCCATACCTATCAGCTGCCAGGGGGCCATAACCGGGGCGGTATACCTGCTGGAACGGGACGTGGTGCGGGCGGTGATAATCCTGGACGTACAGAGCCAGATACGCATAATCTCCGTTATGATAATCCTGGTTGTATTGGCTCTGGCGGTGGTGTTTTCCTCGGTCATACTCCGGCGCATCCACGACCTGGCCAGCTCCATGCGTATCGTTGCCGCCGGGGATTATAGCCACCGGATGCAGATCAGCGGCAGCGATGAGCTGAGCGATCTGGGCAATGAGTTCAATACCCTCACCGAACGCCTGGACGCCACAGAGCGGGAGCGACGCCGTTTTGTGTCCGACGCCTCCCATGAGCTGAAAACGCCTCTGGCCTCCATCCGCCTGCTCTCCGACAGTATAGTGCAGAACGAAAATATGGACACGGAGACTGTGCGGGAGTTTGTCACCGATATCGGCAATGAGGCCGAACGCCTTCAGCGTACCACGGAAAAGCTGCTGGATCTGTCCCGTCTGGATGACGATATCCAGGTCATACCGGAGCCGGTGGATGTAAAGCAGGTGGCGGTGGACGCCCTGGTGCTTCTGCGGCCCCTGGCAAAGGAGCGGCAGATACGCCTGCGCTGTGAGCTGGAGGAGGGCTGCGTGGTAATGGCCACCGTGGACGACATGTTCCATATAATATTCAACCTCATTGAAAATGCCATAAAGTACAATCTAGATGGAGGCAGCGTGTTTGTCCGGCTGGAAACCGGACCGGAGAATATCATGCTCACTGTGGAGGATACGGGCGTAGGAATCCCCGAAGAGGACAGATATAATATCTTCACCCGCTTTTACCGGGTAGACAAGGCCCGTTCCCGGGAGGCCGGGGGCAGCGGCCTGGGGCTGAGCATAGTCCATGCCGCGGTGAAGGCCCACGGCGGAACGGTACAGGCCAGAAACAACTGCGGGCTGGTGATTGAGATCGCACTGCCCTGTGAGGAGGGGGAGGAAGATGAGCAAAATTCTGATCGTGGAGGATGATCCGGAGATCTCCATGCTGGAGCGGGACTATCTGGAGATTGAAGG
>CALWWB010000129.1 GCA_944385175.1 uncultured Oscillospiraceae bacterium
TCACAGACAACAAGCCCTTTCAGCTGCTTAAACAATTTTTACTTTCTAATATTGTCTAACTTTTTGGGGTCACTTCATTCACAGAGCTGCCCGCTGTTTTGCGGTCAATAATTTATCTGTCGCCCCAGCGGGAGTCGTCCCACTGGTCGTAGGAGCTGCCGTCATGGCGGCCGTGGCGGGGCTCGTATCGCTCATGGCTGCCGCCGCTGTGATTGCCGCCGTGCCCGCCGTAGTCATTGTAGCTGCGGCTGCGTCTGCTGCTCTCGCTGCGGCTGGTATAGCCGCCGGAGCTGCGGCTGCTCTTGCGCCGCTTGCGGCGTTTATTATTGGAGATCGCATTAAGGACGAACCAGGCGGCGCCCAGAATAAGAGCCAGGATAACAAGCCCCAGAAGGATCTTCACTATAAGGGACATGCCCTTATATTCCGCTTCCCGCTGAGTGGTGTAGCCGCAGACCTTGCATACGCCCTGCTCGGTGCCGGGAGTCTCCTTGGTGGCCTCAGTTATCACGGTCCACTCCATGTCGTGCTCGGCCTCGTCGGTCTTGGAGCCACACTCGCACTCTCTCCAGTGCTTATTGTCGTCATAAGACCAGGTCCCGGAATAGGTGTGCACATGGTTGGGGTCATCGGCAGGATTGGGACTGGCAGTGGGCGAGGGGGAGGGGCTGGGACTGGGCGAAGGAGAGGGAGAAGGGCTGGGGGAGGGGCTGGGGCTGGGCGTCGCCGGGACCTTCACGTTCACCGTGGCCCAGTTAGAGGTGGCACTGCCGCCGGGGCCGGTAAAGGTGCAACGCACCTTCCAGCCGTCCATCTCCTTGGGCACATTCCTTATATTCATCTTCTCTCTGCCGTCGCCGCCGATGGAGACACCGGGGAACAGATCGGGCAGATCGTTGCAGTTGCAGGTGGTTTTGCCGTCCGGACTGGTAGCAGTCCACTCGTAGGTTTCAGTATAGGTAGCCATGGCCACAAAGGAGGCCAGCTCACCCTCCTCCACGTTCTCACTGGTGGGGTGCTTGGTGATGCTGGGAGCCCAAAGCTGAGCCGCATAGTCCTTGTACAGGGTCAGGCTGGAACTGCCGTTTGAACTGTAGTTCACGGCGGTGTTGTTCAGGTAGACCTCCACAGTGTCTGCAAAGTGGTAAGGGTCGGAAGCTGCCACGGTTATCTGAACCTGGTAGGTGCCGGTGCCGAAGGTACCGTCCACCGGGCTGCCGTTTGAGTCAAACCATCCGTAACTGGTGATGGTACAGCCCTCCGTGCTGGTGGCAACGCTGGCGCTGTATACCCCATCCATAGCCACGGGTTCCTTGGACAGAGTGACCAGAACCTTACTTATCTCGCCCTCTGCACTGGCCTCCAAAGGCAGAAGTCCGCAGAAAGAAAGACAAAGGCAGAGAAATAAAAATCCGGTAATAAGACGCCTTCTTGTATTTGTCATGGGCGCCGCCCCCTTAAAAATAATTCATTATATTATATCATTGAGGCTTTTTAAGATAAAGCGGAAAATTATTAATAATTCTGAATAATTTTAAGGCTGCATGGAAGTGCTAAATATAGTTGACTGAATGCAAATAAAAAGGTAAAATAAACATTTGTAGAGCTGCAAATTTGGAGGTGCTGCCGGTGGAGAAAAACGGTACCGGGTATACAGGAGCAATATCCCAATCCTGCCTTATCACTGCCGCTTCCGGCGAGGAAGCCCTGGCAACAGCTCTGGACATTGCCGCTGCAGCCCTGTGTACCGGCAGCGGTTCACGGCCCTGTCGCCAATGCAGCCACTGCCGCAAGGTGGCGGGAGGGATACACCCGGATGTGATCACTATTGGACGGCTGGAGGATGACAAGGGCAGGCTCAAGCGGGAGATAGGTGTGGATCAGATTCGTGCGCTCTCCGCCGATGCCTATATATTGCCAAATGAGGCCGGACGTAAGGTGTACATCATCCGGGATGCGGAGACTATGAATATCCCCGCCCAGAATGCGGCGCTGAAGCTGTTGGAAGAGCCACCCCTGGGGGCCGTTTTCCTGCTTTGCACCACAAATCCGGGGCAGCTGCTTCCCACGGTGCGCTCCCGCTGCACCCAGATAAACTGCGTAGGAGAACCGGAGGCACAGGACAAGGAGCTGGAAGCTCTGGCAGATGCCTATATAAAAGCGGTGGCTTCGGGAGACCGGGCAAAGCTCCATGCCTGGTGCTGTGTAAACGAGACCATGGACAGCCGGCGTGCCGCCGCCTTTGTTGACTGCGCCATGGCCAGGCTTGGGGATCTGCTCTGCGGCAGAAAGAAGAACCCGAGTCTCAGTTCCAGGCAGCTGATGAAGCTCTATGAGCTGCTGGGGCGCTGTGCTGCCTATCTCAGGCTGAATGTGGGCAGCAAACATATATTTGGTCTGCTGGCTGTGGATTCCATTGCCGGCGGCGGAAACAGAGGATAAGTCATTGATTGAAGTTGTAAGCGTAAGATTTAAAAATCGGGGCAAGAGCTACTACTTTGCCCCCAACGGCTTCCAGGTTGAGGCCGGAACCAAGGTCATCGTGGAAACCTCCAAGGGCCTGGAGATAGTGGACTGCTGTAGGGGAAACCACATGGTGATGGATACCTCCGTCATACAGCCCCTGCGTCCGGTGGTGCGCATTGCTACACAGGACGACCTGCGGGTGGAGGAGATAAATAAGCGCCGGGAAAAAGAAGCTTTCGATATCTGCCAGCAGAAGATTGCCGAGCACGGCCTGGATATGCGTCTGGTGGACGTGGAGTGCAATTTTGAGGGAAACAAGACCATGTTCTTTTTCACCTCCGACGGGAGGGTGGACTTCCGGGAACTGGTGAAGGATCTGGCGGGCATCTTCCGCAACCGTATTGAACTGCGTCAGATAGGAGTTCGTGATGAGGCCAAAATGATAGGCGGTATCGGTATCTGCGGGCGCCCCTATTGTTGCAGCCAGTTCCTGGATGAGTTCCAGCCGGTATCTACCAAGATGGCAAAGGTGCAGTCTCTGTCCCTGAACCCGGCCAAGATCTCCGGTAGCTGCGGCAGGCTCATGTGCTGCCTTCGCTATGAGCAGGAGGCTTATGAGGAGCTTATTAAAAAGGTGCCCAAACAGGGTGCCTTTGTAGAGACTAAGGACGGCTACGGTACTGCGGTACAGGTGAATCTCCTGCGCCAGACCGTGAAGGTCAAGCTGGACAGTGACGGGGACGATTCCCTGAGGCTCTACAAGGCTAACGAACTGTGTGCTGTGCCAGGCGGAAGGCCCAAGGATGGGGAAACTCCGCCCCATGTGTTTAACTATGTGCCTGAGCCCGAGGAAGAACCGGAGGAAATTCAGGACCAGTGGAGCACGCTTTTTGCTGAGGCTGCGCCGGAACAGGTGGTTGATACGGAAAAGCGGGAGGCCAAGAGCCGGAATGCAGGCCGCCGCCGCAGCCGCCAGAAAAAGCCCAAAGCGCCGGAGGCTTCAGTCCAGGAGGCTGCCCGGGAGGTTAAGGCCCAGCCCAAACCCAAGAGTTCCAAGCCACACCGGAATAAGGCCGGGGCAAAGGTGGTCAAGGTGGAGGCAAAGGTGCATAATGCCGCCGCTGAAGGCGGACAAAAGAATGCCGGAACGGAGAATGCAGCCAAGGAAGGGAGCGGTCGCCGCAGCTCCAACCGTCGCCGCTACTATCACGGTAAGGCCAAAAACAGCGGTGACAAGTAACGGCGCAATTATCCCATCTGCCGGGTCAAAGCCCGGCAGATGGGCTCAGATTAAAGGCGGACAAAAAATACATAATAGGGTATTGACAAACACTGGTGATTGTGCTATTCTTTACAAGCTAAATAAATATCGCGGGGTAGAGCAGCTGGTAGCTCGTCGGGCTCATAACCCGGAGGTCGTTGGTTCAAATCCTTCCCCCGCAACCATATCGAGTGGATGTAACGGATTTCAGTTACATCCACTTTTTTATTATCGTGTCCGGAGCAGGTTTACGCCTGCTCCGGTTTTGCTTCCTCAAAAGAATCATCGCACGCGCCGTATCCCTCCGGGAACAGCTCCTTCAGATTCTCCGGCGGCTCGCAGGATACATACTCAATGGCGACGCCCTCGCGGATGTCGGCAGTGTAGTTCGGATGGCACTGCGTGGGATTAATGTCCAGATACCCGACGAACTTGTAGTAGATGACAAGTCGTTGGGTTTTGTTTTTGCCCGTCCCCTGCGTTTCGTACACATCGATGTGGTCAATCAGCTCGTTCAACACCTGTTTGGTCAGCGTCCGCATTTCCATGAACTTGCGTATCGCATGGATGAACTCCTCCCGCTCGTTTTCCTTTTCACCCATTTCGGTCAGCTTCCTGCGCAGCTTCAGAATCTTCTTTTGCAGCTGCTCACGCTCATCGGAATATTCCTGCGAAAGAACACAGTAGTTATCCTCCGAGGTCTTGCCGCTGAGCTTGTCCTCATAAAGCGTTTTCAGTAGCTTGGGAATGATCTCAATACGCATTTCTGACTTGCGCAGCTCGGACTGAACTGTTTTCTTTTCACTCTCTACCTGCTTAATGCTTCTGCGGGCAAGAATTTCGGCAAAGCGGTTTTCATCGGCTACGAGGTATTCCGCAAGCTTCCTTAGCTCCATTTCCACCACCGCTTCCACCGCATCCGCACGGATGTAGTGGCGGGTGAGGCAGGTACCGCGGTAGTCCTTCACATAGTTGGAGCACGAAAAGTAATGAATGTTCCTGTTCTGCGTGTTGGTGTGATACCAGAGCTTGCTGCCGCAATCCGCACAGCGGAGGATATTATCCTTGGCCTCTCAACAAGGCTGGAGCAAGCCTACTTCCTCAAAAACGACTTCCAATTCCTCATGCACTCGCCGAACTCCGAGGTGGCTGAAGAGTTGCTTGCTGACTGGATCTACCGCGCCGAATCTTCTCA
>CALWWB010000130.1 GCA_944385175.1 uncultured Oscillospiraceae bacterium
GACCCGGTGATGCGCATCGGCCCTCAGGTGGAGGAGTGCCTTAAAAACCACAGCCGTTTGACCAAAAAAGAGCGCAGGCAGCGGGCCCTGGAGGCTCTGGCCCAGGCAGATCTTCCGGAGCCGGAACGTGTCTACAGGCAGTATCCCCACGAGCTTTCCGGAGGAATGCTGCAGAGGGTGATGATAGCCGCTGCCATAGTCAGCCGCCCCAGGCTGCTGCTGGCGGACGAGCCCACCACGGCCCTGGACGTTTCGGTCCAGGCGGAGATACTGGCCCTGCTGAAAAAGCTGAACCGTGAACAGGGGACTGCCATTATGCTTATAAGCCATGACCTGAACGTTGTGCGCCGGCTGTGCAGCCGGGTGGCGGTCATGCAGCGGGGTAAACTGGTGGAAAACAGGGCGGTAGAGGATATTTTCCGCGAGCCGCGGCATCCGTATACAAAGCAGCTTATCGCCGCCATTCCCAGCCGGGACAGGCGGCTTGTCTGAGGGGATATGCCATGGACACCATATTGGAAGTCAGGAATCTGAACAGCTATTATGAGGAAGGGCGCAGCCCCTTTGAAAGCCGGAGCAGACGCCGCCAGGTGCTCCACGATGTGTCCTTTACTGTGAACCGTGGGGAGACTGTGGGTCTGGTGGGGGAGAGCGGCAGCGGCAAGACAACCCTGTGCCGGGCGGTGTTGGGCCTTTTGAAGGATTATGAGGGTGAGATTATCCACCATTCCCCAAGGCCCCAGATGGTATTTCAGGACCCCTTCAGCAGCCTCAATCCCGTGCGCTCCGTGGGCTGGATACTGGAGGAAGCTCTGCGCATACAGGGCGGCCACAGCCCGGCGGATAGGAAGGCCGCCGTGGATGAGGTGCTCACTCAGGTTGGGCTTGGGCCGGAATACGCCGGGCGCCTGCCAAGGGAATTGTCCGGAGGGCAGCGGCAGAGAGTGTCTATTGCGGCGGCAGTGATCACAAGGCCGGGGCTCATTGTGGCCGACGAGCCGGTGAGCGCTCTGGATGTGACTATCCAGGCCCATATACTGAAGCTGCTCTATAACCTGAAAAAGCAGTACGAGCTCAGCTACCTGTTTATAAGCCATGACCTGAACGTCATCTATCAGATTTGCGACAGGGTGCTGGTGATGCGGCAGGGCGTTCTGGTAGAGCAGAATACCGTGGAAGAAATATTCAACAATCCCCGGCATCCTTACACCAGGCAGCTGCTGAAAGCCGCAGAATAGAATACAGATACCCGGGAGGGCCTTAACAAATGTCAAGGCCCTCCCGGACTGTTTTGCTATATTGTATCATTTGCTAAATATCCGTCGGGCTGTGGAGATTAAAAACGGAACTTTTGTTTAACATGAAGAAAGTGTAAATAGCCTTGTTATTTCCTTGACGAAACAGCGGAGAGGTATTATAATTTGCAGCGGATAAAACCAATGGCACTAACAAATGATATTCAAAGGACAATTTTGAAAGGAGTTTTTGAATTATGGCAAACAGAATCATGCTCAATCAGACCTCCTACCATGGCGCAGGGGCCATCAATGAGATACCCAATGAGGTCAAGGCCAACGGCTTTAAAAAGGCGCTTATCTGCTGCGGTCCCACCCTTCTCAAGCACGGTGTGATCGCAAAGATCACTGATATATTGGATGCCAACGGTCTGGCCTATGACATCTTTTCCGATATAAAGCCCAATCCCACCATTGAAAATGTGGTGGACGGTGTCAATGCCTTCAAAGCTGCCGATGCCGACTATATCCTGGCCATAGGCGGCGGCTCCGCCATGGATACCGCCAAGGCTATCGGCATAATTATCAACAATCCCGAGTTTGCAGACGTGCGTTCTCTGGAAGGCGTTGCCCCAACGAAGAAGCCCTGTGTGCCCATCATTGCCGTACCCACCACTGCCGGAACTGCCGCAGAGGTCACCATCAACTACGTCATCACCGACGTGGAGCGCAAGCGCAAGTTCGTCTGTGTCGATCCCCACGATATGCCCATTGTGGCCGTAGTGGACCCCGAGATGATGGACTCCATGCCCGCCGGCCTCACTGCCTCCACCGGCATGGATGCTCTTACCCACGCCATCGAAGGCTATACCACCCTGGGCGCCTGGGAAATGACCGACATGTTCCATCTTGAGGCCATCAAGCTCATTTCCGCAAACCTCCGCAATGCCGTAGAGGGCACAAAGGAAGGCCGGGAGGGCATGGCCCTGGGCCAGTATATTGCCGGTATGGGCTTTTCCAACGTTGGCCTGGGCATTGCCCATTCCATGGCCCATACCCTGGGCGCAGTGTATGACACTCCCCACGGTGTTGCCTGCGCCATGATGCTGCCCATAGTCATGGAGTATAATGCCGAGTGCACCGGCGAGAAGTACAGAGAAATTGCCCGCGCCATGGGCGTGAAGGGCGTGGATGAGATGAGCGTGGAGGAGTACCGCGCCGCCGCAGTCAATGCCGTCAAGCAGCTTAGCGCCGACGTGGGAATCCCTGCAAAGCTGGAGGCTCTCAAAGAGGAGGATCTGCCCTTCCTGGCCCAGAGCGCCTATGACGATGCCTGCCGTCCCGGCAACCCCAAGGAGACCAGCGTTGCAGACCTCACCGAGCTTTTCAGAAAGCTCATGTGATATAATAGAAAAATGTTCAAAAAGCGCCCGGCCAAGCCGGGCGCTTTTTGATATTCTGCGTCCCTGTTGCTTGTGCCTGTCCTCCGCAGAGAATATGCCCGTTTAAAAAGGGTGGAAGTGCCTGACTGTATGGAGCCTCAGGGAAAAACAAATGGAAAAGTTCACCGGGATATTATATAATGAAGAAAACAAAAAGCGCCGGGGCGGGAAGTCTGTGTAAAATCCGTCCCGAGAGAGAGGCGGGACACCATGGGGGAGAAAAGGCGGGAGACTATACTGTTCAGCTGCCTGGGCAGTACCGACCCGGTGCGGGGAGAGCACGACGGGGCCATGCTGCACATTGCCCGGCACTACAGACCCGACAGGATACAGTGGTATATAACCAAAGAGATGCGCCGGATGGAAGAAAAGGACGGCCGCTTCCGGCTGTCTATGGAGTATCTGAGCCGCCAGTGCCCGGGCTACAGCCCGGAGATTTTGCCCCCGGTCTATGACGAGAGGGAGGATGCGGCGGACTTCGACGGTTTTTACGATGATTTCCGGCAGCAGTTCACCCGGCTGAGCCGGAGCTATCCGGAGGCGGAGATACTGGTGAACCTCAGCTCCGGCACGCCCCAGATGAAAACCACTCTGGTGCTGCTGTGCTCGGACCTGGCATACCGCACCAGGGCCATACAGGTGAAAAACTTTGAAAGCCGCTCCGGCACAGCACTGCGTACTACCGCCGAGAACTATGAGCTGGAACTGGAGCTGGAGCTGAACCAGGACGCCCAGCCCGGGGCGCATGACAGATGCAGCGAACCGGAGCTTATCTTGGTGCAGCGCAAGAAGCTGACGGATCAGGTGGAGTCGCTGCTGAAGCGCTATGACTATGGGGCCCTGGAGGACATGGGCAGGCTGCTGCCGGAGAGGCTGCGGCCTCTGGTAAAGCATATGGCCTGCCGCAGCGCCTACGATATGGAGGGGGCCCTCAGTCTTGCCGGGGCTTGGGACGGGCTGGAGCTCTATCCCGCCAGGGAGAAGAAACTTAAAAGCTACGGGGAGTACAGGGCCTTGTCCGAATACATATTGGTGCTGAAGATGATGCAGCGCACCGGGCGGCTCACCGACATGGTCATACGCCTCAACCCCCTGGTGATAAGGATGCAGCGGGCCTTTCTGGAGAGCTGCGGCCTGGATATGGACAGCCTGACAAAAAAATCCGGAGGCAGGGAGCGCATCCGGCGGGAATTGGTGGAAAATTCCCGGCCGGAGCTGTTGGCCTGGCTGGACGGAAAGTACAGGGACAGGGGCGGCTTTGCCGACTGTGACCCCAGCATACAGCTCTATAACTATATGATAGACTGGCTGGGCCGGAGTGACAGTACTCAGGGCCAACTCTATCGCAGACTGGAGACATTGAACCGGGAACGGAACGGCTCCGCCCACAGCCTGAATAACCTGGGGGAGCGGGAGATAAGGGCGGCCCTGGGCTGCTCCTCCCAGGAGCTTATAAAGGGGCTTGTCGCCGCCTTGGAGGAGCTCTTCCCCCGGCACTACAGCCCGGAGCTCTTCAACATTTACGACAGCGTGAACCGGTACATCCGCGGCGAGCTCTGAGCGGGCGCGAAGTCCCGCTTTGGCGGGATGTTTTTGCCGGAGAAAAAGGCCCCTTCGCGCCGGAATATGCGCTGTTTTTTCAGTAAAGTTATTGTAATGAGGAGGAAAATATGGTATATCTTTGTTAAAGACTGTCAATATCTGAAAACCCCGGCATGCAGATATTTGTAACTGTTTGCCGAAGCAATTTATCCCCGCAAGGGGACGGTAACTCATAGGCATAAGCGCCATTCTTTTCACTGTCGGGAAGCAATTTATCCCCGCAAGGGGACGGTAACATGGCGGCCTGAAGCAGAGTTGCATCCGGCGTGAGAAGCAATTTATCCCCGCAAGGGGACGGTAACGTTCTGCTGTTGGCTCTGTCTGCTGATAGTCATAGTGAAGAAATTTATCCCCGCAAGGTGACGGTAAAAGACCCTCGCCCAGCGCCATGACCAGGGTCTGAGTTTTAAGAGCA
>CALWWB010000131.1 GCA_944385175.1 uncultured Oscillospiraceae bacterium
TAATTTCCGCCGATATATATTTAAAGAGGTCAGGCATCCATGATAGCTACTATAGTAAACGTGATTGCAATAATCGCCGGAGGCACCATAGGCGTGCTCTTTGGAAACAGGATAGGGGACAAATATTCCAAGGGCCTGATGACCGTCATAGGGCTCATTACCTTCACCATAGGCATACAGAGCGTTATGGGCTCCCAGAATACCCTGGTGGTAGTGGTGTGCCTGGTGCTGGGTACGCTGCTGGGCATGCTGATGAAGCTGGACGACGCTATCAACACCTCGGGAGACTGGCTGAAGTCAAAGCTGGCCAACACCAAATTTGGCAGCGGTCGTTTTGGTGAGGCTTTCGTCACCTGCACCATACTCTTCAGCGTGGGCACTATGACAATACTGGGCTCCATTCAGGCGGGCCTGAACCACGACTACACCATACTGTTCACCAAAAGTATCATGGACTTTGTCAGCTGCCTGGCCTTTTCGTCTGCCCTGGGGCCCGGGGCAATATTTGCCTGCATCCCGGTGCTCATTGTCCAGGGCTCCATAACCCTGTTGGCCTCGGTGGTGTCTCCCATACTCACTACGGAAGTGGTGGCGGAGATGTCTGCCGTGGGCGGTGCCATGTTTTTGGGTATGTCCGTGAACCTGTTGGGACTGCGGCAGGAGAGCGTAAAGGTGGGGGACATGCTCCCGGCCATTATCCTGCCTGTGCTCTATTTCCCCCTTGCAAACCTGCTGGGCATAGGCTGAGGCGCATAAGCATACTGAGAGAATTTATACCGGGCCCGGAGCAATGTCTATTGCCCCGGGCCCGGTTTTGTTTTATACTTATTATATAAACTTTTACTTTGACGCTGCGGAAAAGGATGGGCCGATACAATGACTGAATATGCTGGATATATGGGAAAACTGCTGCTGATAGATCTGGACGAGGGCAGCGAGAGGGAATACCCCTGGACGGATAAGGACAGGGAGCTGTACATCGGCGGCAAAGCCATGGCTTCCAAGATAATGTATGACAATTTTACCGGCAGGGAGGAACCCTTTTCCCCGGAAAATATGATAATAATCGCTACGGGGCCGGTGACGGGAACCTTTGCCCCGTCCTCCAACCGCTTTGATATATCATCCCTGTCGCCGCTTACTGGTATCACGGCCTCCTCCAATTGCGGAGGGGACTTCGGTTTCTATCTTAAAAAGGCGGGGCTGGACGGCCTTATAATCCGTGGCAGAAGCGACAGGCCAATATGGATAGAGATCCAGGAGGACAAGGTGAGCTATCACGAGGCGGGGGAGCTTTGGGGTATGCGAACCGGAGAGACCCAGGCGGCCCTTAAGAAAAAGCTGACGGAGCTCCACGGCCCCAAGGGCCGCTACGGCATGGTGAGCATAGGGCCTGCCGGAGAGAACTTGGTACGTTACGCAGCGGTCATCAGCGGAGAGAGAGCAGCGGGCCGGGCGGGCATAGGGGCTGTGTTTGGCAGCAAGAATATCAAGGCCATCGTGGCCTCCGGCAACAGGGAAGTTAAGATTTTCAACAAAGAAAAGGCTATGGAACACCACAAGAAGTGGACCGCCGCCTTGAAGGCCCACCCCATAACCGGCTCCCAGCTGCCGAGGCTTGGTACCGCCGGTCTGGTGAGCACCATGCAGATGCGAGGACAGCTGGCTACCAGGAACTTCTCTGCGGGACGCTTTGAGGACTTTGAAAAGGTCAGCGGCGAGGCATTGGCTGAGGAGGAGAATAAGGGCAACACCGGCTGCCTCTCCTGCCCTATACGATGCTCCCGAACTGTGGAGGTAGACGGAAAAAAGGTGAAGGGCCCGGAGCTGGAGACCTTGGGACTGTTTGGGGCCAACCTGTGCAACGACAACCTGAATCTGGTGTGCCGCTGGAACCATGAGCTGGATGAACTGGGTCTGGACAGCATATCCTGCGCCGGAACCATAGCCTGGGCCATGGAGGCCAACGAGCGGGGATTGTGGGACAACGGGCTGAAGTTCGGCCAGGTGGACAACATTTCCCGGGTGATGGAGGATATTGCCTTCCGCCGTGGGATAGGGGCGGAACTGGCCGAGGGTTCAAAGCGACTGAGCGAAAAGTACGGCGGCAAGGATTTTGCCATACAGTCAAAGGGGATGGAGCTGTCCGCCTATGAGCCCAGGCGGGCCGTAGGGCAGGGCCTGGGCTATGCGGTGTCCAACCGGGGCGGCTGCCATCTGAACGGGGGATATCTGGTGGTACTGGAGGGCCTGGGGCTGAGCATAGACCAGCAGACGCCGAAAGCCAAGGCCGATCTTTGTATGTTCATGCAGGATTTCATGGAGGCCATCTCCCTGTGCGGCCATTGTCTGTTTACCTCCTACGCTGTATTTCCCGGCTTTCTCATAAGCAAGCCCAACAGCCCGATGAGCAGACTGGTGAACTCCATGATACCCCACTGCGGCTGGGCGGTGCGGATGCTGAACAAGTTCCCGGCCATGGCCTTTATGAACCTGCCTTTGATACCCTATACTTACGAACTGAAATATGCCGTGGGAATGAAGATGAATATTGGCAGGTTCCTGCGCATAGGCGAGCGGAGCTACAACGTGGAGCGGGCGGTAAATGCAAAGTTCGGTGTCTCGGCGGAAAACGACAAGCTGCCAAAACGCCTTACTAAGGTGCTGCAAGACCCGAAAGACCCAAAGAGCAAGGTGCCTCTGGACAGGATGAAAGCCACATATTACAAGGCCCGGGGCTGGGGAGAGAACGGCCTGCCCGGGGATAGGAAGCTGAAAGGACTGGGAATCAAATGAGCGTCAGAGTCAGGCTTTTTGGACTGCTGCGTCTGGACACCGGCATCAGAGAACTGGAGCTGGAAGCGGGCAGCGTGAGAGAGCTATATCCCAAACTGGCGGAGGAACTGCGGAGACGGGATGAGAATTGCCCGCTGAAAGAGAAAGACCTGAGGGGCTGCGTAGTATCGGTGAATGACCGTTTATCAAAGCCGGGTACCAGACTGAAGGATGGGGACGTGGTGTGCCTTATCCCACCGGTGGCAGGAGGCTGACCAAGCTTAAATTATGTAAACCAATTCGGCGGGCGTACATGCCCGCTGAAATTTTTTTAAGTATTGACGAAACAAAAGAGGATTTTCTGGGGTATTAATAGTGAAAAGACTTTTGTAAGCAGGGAGGGGATGGCCGAATGCTTAGCCTGGAGGAATTCGATGCTGTGGCCCGGGGGAATATGGACGTAATTTTCCGACTGGCACTGAACTATATGGGCAGCTACGCCGAGGCGGAGGACGTGACTCAGAACGTGCTCATAAGGTTATACAGATACAGAGGTGACTTTGAAAACCCCGAGCACC
This sequence comes from uncultured Oscillospiraceae bacterium, assembly GCA_944385175.1. Lineage (GTDB taxonomy): Bacteria > Bacillota > Clostridia > Oscillospirales > Oscillospiraceae > Limivicinus. The sequence continues at coordinate 3,354 of CALWWB010000131.1, forward strand.
TGCGCCGCTGGCTTATCCGGGTCACGGTGAATGAGAGCAAAAGGGCGCTGATATCACCGTGGCGGAAAGCGGAGGCACTGGACAGCCTGGAACACAGGGCCGCCGGGCCGGAAGGGGAGGGCAGGGAGCTGATAAGGTCTGTGATGGCCCTGCCGGAGAAGTACAGGGTGCCGATGTATCTGCACTATTACGAGGGCTATTCCACAGAAGAGATTGCAGAATTGCTGAAGCTGCCGGGCAGTACGGTGCGCACACGGCTCAGGCGGGGCCGCCTGCAGCTGAAAGCGGAATTTGGAGGTGAGGAAAATGTTTGACAGGGAAAAATATGTGAGCAGCTTTTCCAAAGTACGCGCTCCGGAGGACACCATGGACAGGGTATATTCCAGGCTGGATACCCCCAGAAGCGGGAAACTGTCCCGCACGGGATTGATAGCGGCGGTGCTCCTGCCTCTGTTTGTGGTGACGGCCCTGGCGGCGGGCCTCAGCCGTATGTTTACGGCAGAGCCGGAGGCAGGGGAAAAGCTGGCAGGTACGATGACGGTGAGCATGGGCAGCGGAAAGGTGGAGCACAGGGACCTAAGCATCGGCGGAGTGAGTCTGGTTTTGAGCTTTGATATAGAGGGGGAGTGCAGAAAGGTGTACTTCAAACCCGGATGGCTCCCGGGAGAGAAGCATACCTCATACCCTGACAAACAGGGATATACCGATATAATATACGGCACTCAGGGAAACAGCGGAGATATCATTTGCAGCATCAGCCTGTATACCGGAGACAGGCTGAAGGACACAAATTATTTCTTCTGGGGAGACACTGAGATTTTGCGCCAGGAGCAGTGGCTGGACTGGCAGAGACTGGATGTGGTGGAGACGCTGGAGGCAGAGGGAAAACAACAGGAAAACTATTTTCTGCTTCTGTTTTCCCAGGAGCACTCTTACCTGCTGGTGATTGCAGGGGCTCCAGCGGCGGGCACGGAGATGGCGGATCTGGAAAAAGTGGCGGAGAGCCTGAGCATAAACGTGACGGACAGCCCGGCAATATCCGCCAGATCAAAAACGGACTTTGCCAATATCGGACTGGCCTGGGGCTGACAACGGCGGCAGGGGAAAAGCAAGGCCGAGATGCTGTTCAAAATTCAAAATAAAAACCACCCTCCAAGGGTGGTTTCAGCTTGTCGAAGAAGGCATAGCCTTCTTCGACAAAAAATTTGCACTTCGCTCCATGCCTCGGTTGTACGCCGGAGGCGTACAATTCGACACTTCGCTCCGTGAGAAGTGTTTTCT
>CALWWB010000132.1 GCA_944385175.1 uncultured Oscillospiraceae bacterium
AGCAGAGGATAGCCGGGCATTATGCCTCTGTCTGTATTCGCATTCATCAGCATGTACTTTATAAATTCCCAGCAGCCCTCCTGGTGCTGGCTCAGGCTGCATATGGCGAGCTGGGTGTTCAAACTGGCGTCGGAACCGCAGCTGCCGTCGGGAGTGGGCCAGCCTATGAAGCTGAGGGGGCAGCCCGCCATCTGCTCGGACTCGGCAAGGGAGCTGACATACATGGCGAATATTGCCGTTGTCGTCTGCTCACCGGCGGCCACTTTGGGTTCGCCGGGCCCGAAAACCATATCATTTATATCTTCCGGGGTCTCCCTCAGCTCCTGGGCGGTCCTGAGCAGCTCAATAAACTCAGGGCTGTCAAAGCTGCAGTCCCCGCTGGTCCAGTCAAGAGCATAGCGCACATAGCGGCCTATGACATTATATATAAAGAGTTCACGGGTGAGGTTATATATACACATCTGGTCTTCCCGGAGCCCTGCGTCTATCTGCCGGTACTCCTCCAGAGTCCAGCCATAACGCTGCCCGAAGTCCGACTCTCTGGCCGCCAGCGTATCCAGATAGAAGCTTTCACCCATCACATATATGCCGCCGTTGTAGTCCAGGGCCTTGTACAGCACGATGTCCTCCGGGCTCAGATCCTCGTCCGCCTCTATCAGGGGTTTCATGTCCACCAGCAGCCCTTTCCCGGCGTAGATGTTGGGAGATATCCAGCCGCTGAAAAAGCAGAACATGTCCGGGGCCTTGCCGGAGATGAGTTCCGTGTTCAGCCTCAGCTGTATCTCCTCTTCGGAGGCTTCCATATCCCGGGTGTAGTCCACCACCCGAACATAGTATTCGTCGCTGTGGGCGTTGAAGCGTGCCGCCAGGATGTCCATGCCGTTGGGATCCATGCAGGCGATAAGCAGCTCGGTCTTGGGCTGAAGCTCCGCAGGTTCCGCAGGCCTCAGCAGGTAGCAGCTGTCGCTGCCCAGGCAGAGGAATTTCCCGCCTTCGGCCTTCACTTTATAGATGCTCCCCGGGTTCAGATAGCATTCGGACCAGATTACTTTGGGAGAAGTCGTCCCTTGTGCGTCCAGGGAATATATCCCCTGGTCGGTGAGCAGCAGCAGATAGCTCCCGTCCCCGCCGTCAAAAAGGCTCCCTGCCGGGCAGGTGAAGGCCTGGGTAAATTTCCCTGTCTCTCCGTCAAATCTGTATAGCTTTTGCCCATCTGCCTCCTCCCCGGCGGCATACAGCGTCCCGTCCTCACTTAGAGCAAGGCTCAGCCCTTCGCCGGGCAGCACTCCGCTTCCTGTGAGCTGTCCGCCGCCGTCCAGGATAAGCAGCTGGGTCTGATTGACCTGCAGGTATATTTTCTCCCCGGAAAATTTTACAGACTGCACGTCGCCATATCCGTATCTCTCGCTCTCATACATCCCGTTGAGCTCTGCGGTAAATACCGGCTCCAGCTCCAGGCTGTATTTGCTCAGACTTATCCCCCGTCCCTCTTCCTCAAAGTTCATATCCAGCATGTATATGCCGTCTTCCTTGACGCAGAACTCCATGTTGTAGTCCCGCTCAACCGTGCCCAGTTCCCTGTCTCCTCTGAGGATATGGTATGGACTGATGTCAGGCTCGCTCTGCACCAGATAGTACAGCTCTCCGCCGTATATATCCACATCCTGGCACAGCTCCGGCAGTTCAATGTTCTCCATTTTGTAGGCCCCGCCCTGGCCCTTCCACTCCATGGTGGCCTCGTTCAGGCCGCCGGAGTAGCTTGGCTGGCTTTCTTCGGCAGAACTCCCGTCCTTCCCGCAGGCACCAAGCAGAAAGGTCAGGCACAGCAGCGCCGCAAGTATCCTTGATTTTTTCATTGTTCCGGCCTCCCGATTTTTGTTCTATATTCTTAATAACGGAAAATACCGGCCATTGTTGCATTCCTTCAGAAAAATTAAGAATTCTTAAGATAAAAAGTGGCCGGGCATTTGCCCGACCACTGAGAATTATATTTAATTTCCGGCCTGAGTCCTGCCTTCACTCCGCAACGGCCAGGGCAATCTGGCTCCAGGTCTCCATGTTGCCATATTCCGATTTCAGTTCCTGAAGGCTCATCCAGGCGCCGCTGAGCTTTTCCGTCTCCTTCACTGAGGCCTCCCCCTCCACTTCCATAGAGAAGCACAGGCCCAGGTGTACGGCCCCCACGCCGTTGCCGTCGTCATTGATGAAACCCCGGGGCACCAGCTCCCCCCGACGCTGAATATACACTTCCTCGTCCAGCTCACGCTCCAGGCCATGCATGAGCACGCTGCGCCGGTCTTTCTCATCCACAGGGTTTATATGTCCGCCAATGCCTATGGATACCTTGCCGTGGAGCCGGCTCTCCCCTCCTTTGTTCAAACGTCGGGTGCTGAACACCAGTCCCTTTTGGGTCAGCACAACATAGGGGATTATCTGCTTGTAGGAGGGATCATCTTCTGCTGCCGCGCGGTCAATGAACTCGTGCTCATTGACGATTATTTCCAGCATTGCCTCCCTGTCCTCCGTGAGCAGTCCGGTCCTGCCGGAGATGTATTTTGCCAGTTTTTCCGTCTTAACTACCAATACCTTTTCCATATGGGCTCCTTCTGTATATTGACTTGGTTTTCTCTGCCGTGTAAAATTATAACAACAAAGTTGATAATAACACACAAAGGAGGATAATTCCATGCCCAGTTTCAAGGAATTCTATTTTACTTCGTCCACCGGCAGAAACCAGATAAGAGTAAAGCAATGCACACCAGATGCCGAGCCTAAAGCCATAGTACAGATAGCCCACGGCATTGCCGAACACGTGGACCGCTATACGGAGTTCATGGAGCATCTGGCGGCCAATGGCTACCTGGCCGTGGCCAACGATCACCTGGGCCACGGCAAATCCCTCCGGCCCGGTGAGCCTCTGGGCTTCTTTGCCGACGAGGATGGCTGGGACTATGTGGTGGCGGATATGGTAAAGCTCCATGACAGGATATCCGGAGAATATCCCGGCCTTCCCCATATCATGTTCGGGCACAGCATGGGCAGTTTTCTCACCCGCACCTATATTATAAAGCATCCGGACAAGTACGATGCCGCAATTCTCAGCGGCACCGGCCAGCAGGCAAAGGCCATGGTTTTGGGCGGATATGCTGCGGCTGCCGCCTCCGTGAAGCTGTACGGCCCCAGGAAGATTGGCGACAAGCTGAATGATCTGGCCTTCGGTGCATACACCAAGGGCATAGAAAATCCCCGCACCTCCTTTGACTGGCTCACTCGGGTAGACAGTGAGGTTGACAAGTACATTGCCGACCCTCTCTGCGGCTTTGTAGCCACGGTGAGCCTGTTCCGGGACATGATGGGGGGCATAAAGTTCATCACAAATCAGAAGAACATCAACACCATGAGCAAGACCCAGCCGGTATATTTTATGTCCGGAGACCGGGACCCGGTGGGCGATTACGGCAAGGGAGTGGACAGGGCATACAAAGCCTTCTGCAAGGCAGGGCTCCATGACGTTATGATGCGCCTCTATCCCGGCGGCCGTCACGAAATGCTCAATGAGGAAAACAAATATCAGGTATATAAGGACATCACAGCCTGGCTTGATGACAAACTCTCAGGGATGAAGAAATAGATTTGTTATAAAGCTTAAAGGCGCTGCTCTGTGCAGCGCCTTTAAGCTTTATAAATGCAAACGAGAAATTACTCCTCGTCATCCATTTCGGGAACAATGCCGGTAGCCTCGCCGGTGGCAGAGACTTCGTATACCAGAGCGTCCTCGCCGTTATCCTCTTCCTCTTCCTCGACCTCAGCTGCGGGAGCAGGAGCGGGCTCGGACAGGGCACGGATGGACAGGGAGATCTTGTGCTTCTCCTCATCTATGGCGGTGACCTTTGCATCCACAACGTCGCCCACACTCAGCACATCCTCAGGTTTGCCTATGCGGCGGTTGGCAATCTGAGAGATATGGATAAGGCCATCAACGCCGGGCAGGACTTCGGCAAAAGCGCCGAAGGGCATGAGCTTGACGATGGTGACGGTGGCAATGCTGCCCACATGGTACTTGTTGGTGAAGGCAGTCCAGGGGTTGGCATTGGGATCTTTGTAGCCAAGGGAGATTTTGCGCTTCTCCTTGTCAAAGTTGATGACGTACACATCCACTTCGTCGCCCACGGAGAGGACCTCGGAGGGCTGATGGATACGGCCCCAGCTCAGCTCGGACACATGCACCATACCGTCGATACCGCCGATGTCCACAAATGCGCCGTAGCTGGTCATGGACTTGACCACGCCGTG
>CALWWB010000133.1 GCA_944385175.1 uncultured Oscillospiraceae bacterium
CCGGCGTACAACCGAGGCATGGAGCGAAGTGCAAACCCTTTTGTCGAAGAAGGCTTGACCTTCTTCGACAAGCTGAGGCGCTGTGGACAAAAATCACAGCGTCTTTTTTATTTTTCCTACTATATAAATTGATGGGATAAATATAAAGGCAAAGAACAAATTGATCGCCGGGATGAGCTTTGAGGACCAGAAGTCCAGACTCAGGGCGTCAGGGCCAATGACAATGGAGAGAGAGATGGCAGCCAGAGCGGTGGGCCATATCAGCCAGCGGCCACGGCCGGTATCCAGCAGCCGCTCCCCCCTGTACTCTGCGTCAAAACCGAAGCAGCGCCGCAGGCAGTACTGGGCGCCATAGAGAAAGACGGATACCAGCAGAAAGTCCGGGAACAGCCAGAGCATTACCGCCAGGGCTTCCACCCGTTCCACAGTGCGGAAGAAAACAAGATTTCTCACCATAATGAAAAAGGGGCGGCTGAGGCGGGTGCTGAGTTCGGCGCCGAACATACCTACCACAGACAGGCAGAGCAGGCTCATAAGCAGCACCATGACCATGAGCCAAAGGCTGCCCTGCCGGGCCCGGTCAGACTGAAGGGGACACATGCCCTCAATAAAGCACACGGCATAGATGCCGAAGGAGAGCACGTCCACCGCCGCCAGAGAGCCCAGGGCTACGGGCAAGGCATCGTCCACAGTAACGGGCAAGAGATTGGATGCACTTATAGATCCCAGGGAAAAGAGAAGGATGAGCAGAAGGGAGCCTATGAGTACCGGACTTATAAGCATGGCTGATCGGACTATGGAACGGGGATTGCCCAGGGCTGCCACAAGACACACCAGCCCCAGGCCTATAGTAAAGACACCGGGGCCGCTGTTGGGATATATGGTGACGATGAACCGATCGGCTCCGGAACGCAGGATGAATCCGGAGTAGAGTATCAGCCAGGCGGCGGTTATACCCAGGGCGGACTTCCCCAGCCGTGGGCCCAGGCAGCGGAGGAACAGATCCTGAATGTTCTCTCCTTCCCGGCGGCTGTCCATAAATCCGGATATGAAATACATGTATATGAGCATGGGCAGGGCGGCCAGGGGAGCCGTCAGCCACACGGCCCTGCCGGCGTACTCCGTGGCGGCGGTTATGAAAAGCCTCAGTGAGGGGACCAGCAGCATCAGGGTGGCCAGAGCAAAAAGTTGACGCCGGCTTATCTGGGTGAGTTTGTTCACAGCTTTGCTTCCTTCTTGTCGTTGGTGTGATTCAGCCGGCCGCTGACTCGGATCTGGAGCTCCAGGGAGGGCAGCAGCTGGACAAAGTCCTGGGACATGAGCCGGTAGTTCTCAGGAGAGCTGAGCTCCACCTTGCCGGCAAGCCCCAAAAAATCCGCTTTGAGCTTCATGGAGCTTTGCAGCAGGGAATTGAGCTGCTCCGAGACGGCGGACTCCAGCTGCCCGGTGAGATAGTTTATATACTCCCCGCTGTCTGCGTCCTCCGCCGAACCGGATTCCATCACCGAGGCGTTTACCTCCACCTGAATGTCCAGACCGGTCAGCTCACCGGGGCCGTCCCATAGGGCATGGATATCCGCGCTTCCGCTGTAGACCTCCAGCGAACAGGCACGGCCGGAGCGGTCCTTTACCTGGATGGCGCTTACGGGCACACTGCCCATCATCAGCCCCACGGCTACGGTCTGCTGGGGCTCGATATATTTGCAAAGCTGCCCCTCACGTATTATGGCATAGCCCGCCGTGCCGGCCATCAGGGGATGCTCCGCTTCGTCAGCCGGGGCTTCCTCTTGAGCCTGATCTTCCCCGGCGGCCTGCTTCTCTTCTGCCTCGGTGGCCCCGGCTCCCGTGTCCTGGCCGATTTCCTCCCCGGCCTTTGCTCCGGCAGATTCCGAGCTGGGTTCACAGCGGATGGCACAGACCAAGGCGCTGCCATAGCGCTCCAGGCTGCTCATAGTGTCGGCCACATTAAAGACCCGGCTGTTGCTGGGGGTGGCAAAGCTCTCCCGAACTGCCTGCATCACCTCGGATATGCCCCGGCTGCCGTCACCTACCTCCATGACCGCCTGCTCCGCAGTGCCATCCCTTACGATATAGAGCGGGATGTCTATGCGCAGCTCCGGAGACTGGCACAGATAGTTCAGAAAAGCTTCCAGACCCTCCTCGGCCGCAGCCTCGCCGATGAGTATATGGTTAACATGGGAGAAGAAGATCTCTTCCTCATAGGACAGGTCGTAGGCCCGGTCTATGGCGGTGCTGACGGTACCGCCACGGGCGCTCATCTGCCGTGGACCGGAGCCGGAGGCTTCTGCTGCGGCGGCCATGGATACTACAACGCCGCCCTCCTCTCTGTCCAGGCCCATGGTCTGCACGACCATGAGCTGCTGTATCTCCCGGTAGTTGGTATATACGCCGCTGCAGCCGGTTTGGCATAACAAAATGCATATTATTGTAAGGAAAGAAATAGAGCGTTTCATTTTTGGCGCCTCTTATCCGGTGTGTTCAAATTTGGGTCCCGATACTTGTCCAAGGGCTTGGGCAGCTGTATCAGCAGACGCAAAAGAGGAAAGGGCCTCCCGTCGGTCATGGGGGCGGTATAGCTGAGGCCAAAGCTGTCTATGGAGGAGATATGCAGCAGGAAAAGGCAGATGACAAGGCCTACGCCAAAGAATCCCGCTGCCAGGGCCGCTATCACCAAAGCCAGACGAAGCAGCCTCACTACAGCGCCCAAGTCCTGGCTGGGAAGGGTATAGCAGGCGATGCCGGATACGGCCACCACGATAATGGCGATAGGGGAGACCACCTGGGCCTCCACCGCCGACTGGCCCACGATGAGGGCTCCAATGATGGATACGGTGTCGCCTATGGGGTTTGGCAGGCGCAGGCCGGCCTCCTGTAAAAGCTCAAAGGCGATGAGCATACTGAATATCTCCAGAGCTGTGGAAAAGGGCACGTTTTTCTTTGCCTCAATTATAGACAGCAGCAGCCGGGTGGGAATCATCTCCTGATGGTACATGGCCACGGCTACATATATGGCCGGCAGAAAAACAGCCAACAGCAGAGACAGATATCGCAGCATGGTGAGAGCGGTAGAAACCAGATAGTTCTTGCTGCTGTCTCCGGTGACCTTCATAAAATCTGCCAGGGAAGCGGGTAGGATCAGCCCAAGGGGCAGCCCGTCCACCAGGATGCCTACGCGCCCGGCCATCAGCTGCATGGCAAAACGGTCCGGCCGTTCCGTGTGAAGCAGCTGAGGCATTGGGGAGCGGGGAGAGTCCACAATGTACTCCTCCAGAGTACCAGTGGCCAGCAGGGCGTCCACGTCCAGTTCGTCCAGCCGCCGTGCCAATTCCTCTACAGTAGCCGGATCCGCTATTCCGTCCATAAACATTATGGACAGCCGGGTCCGGCTCTTCCGTCCCACGCTGCTCTCCACAAGCTTCAGCTTGGGAGAACAAATGCGCCGGCGCACCAGAGCAGTATTTGCTCTCAGCGTCTCTACAAAGGAGTCCTTGGCCCCCTTCAGGGACTTCTCCAGCGTGGGTTCGGAAATACTGCGCACATTGGAGCTGCGTACCTCAAAGCATACGGCCCGGTTGATCCCGTTTAAAATAACGGCACAGTGCCCGTGGCTTAAATCACTTACCAGATCGTCCATGGTACTGCGCTCCTTGGCAGAATAACTGTAGGCTGCGCCAAGAAGGATGAACTCCAGACACTGCTGCTCATTTTTTACCAGCGGACTGCGCCCGGCCTGAGTCAAAGGACGGATTATTTCCTCGGCCACGGCAGTGCCCGAGACAAGACCGTCCAACCAGCAAATGGTAAGTTCGATATTCTGTTCAAGACCCAGGATGATCTCCCGGCTCTCATAGTCGCCGCAGCGGGAGAAAATATCTTTCAGATTCTCCGAGCTGAGCAGGCATTTGTATTCCGGCTGCCTATGCCGGTGAAAGCCTCTGTGGGCTTCGTTTGATTCGGTATACATATTGTGTAGTATGACCAGGAAATTCCGCAATATTTAGATACAGAAAAAAACTTTAAAAAACCTGAAAAAAGTGTTGACAAAGGAGATTTCCGGTGGTATATTAGCAAAGCGCCTTGAGGGGCAGCCAAGAAATTGGCAAGAGATGGAAAAAGAAATTCGAAAAATTTCAAAAAACCTCTTGACAAGCCCCAGAAAGTGTGCTAAACTAATCAAGCTGTCCCGGGAGGGAGCTAGCGAGTGTACCTTGAAAATTGAACAATGTAAGAACAGCTTATGCAAATAAGCACCAGAAAAGGGTTCT
>CALWWB010000134.1 GCA_944385175.1 uncultured Oscillospiraceae bacterium
GGATATACTGGAGGATGTACAGCCAGTATATGCTGTCCATCAGGGCATAGGCATACACATGGTAGACGCTGAAAGCCAACACCGACACAATGTAGGCAGCCCAGCGATTATACCGGCGCAGAGTTCCGAAAATGCCGGCCCGGAACATACACTCCTCCACTATAGGGGCCAGGAACACCGCCATGGCCGACATCTTTCCCCAATTCTGCCCCGCCAAATCCATGATTGCGGAGTTGTTGGGGTTTTCCTGGGTAAACCAGGGGATGAGCATGAAGATGCCCGCCACCACCATATTGGCAAGATACATCAGGGCATAGCTGGTAATTATCTCCAGCAGGCAATAGCCCGGCCGGTCCAGCAGGGGGTCGAAATCCCGGCGCAGGAACTTGAACAGCAGAAACAGCATATAGACCGTGCCCACTACATAGAGGATAAGGTTCAGATCCGCCTCCCCCAGACCCAGGGACGGCCCGGCCAGCGTCAAAGCCACAGGCAGCAGCAATATATGCACCGGCAGATACAGCAGGGCAGCGATAGCCTCTCCCCGGCTGAGCCGGCTGGTAAACTCTGGTATATTTCTTTTCATCAGCTTCTTGCCTTTCTCTGCAATTCGTAAAGCAGGTTCATAGCCTCGATGGGAGTGAGGCTGTTCAGGTCGGTGCTCAAGAGCATTTTACGTATCTGGTCTACCCCCAGGTCCGCCAGGCTCATCTGATCGTCCTGGGCGCTCTCCCCCTTGGGTACAGCCCCGGCTCCGCTTTTTTCCAGTTCCTTCAGATAGCCCTTGGCCTTGGCAATTATACTCTCCGGCAGCCCCGCCACCTTGGCCACCTCTATGCCGTAGCTGTCGTCGGCGGCACCGGGGACTATTTTCCGCAGAAATACCAGGTTGCCCCCCTGCTTCTTGGCGGTTATGTTGTAGTTGCGCACCCCCTGAAGCTGGCCCTCCAGGGCGGAAAGCTCGTGGTAGTGGGTGGCAAACATGGTCTTTGCCCCCAGCTTACGCTTGTCGGCACAGTACTCCAGCACCGCCCGGGCTATGGCCATGCCGTCAAAGGTGGAGGTGCCCCGGCCTATCTCGTCAAGTATCAGCAGGGAGGCGGCACTGGCGTGTTTCAGTATCTCCGCCATTTCGCTCATCTCCACCATAAAGGTGGACTGGCCGGCGGCCAGATCGTCGGAGGCCCCGATGCGGGTGAAGACCCGGTCCACAATGCCTATGGTGGCGCTCTTTGCCGGTACAAAAGAGCCTATCTGGGCCATGAGTACGATGAGGGCAGTCTGGCGCATATAGGTGGATTTGCCCGCCATGTTGGGGCCGGTGATTATGGCCACACGGTCCTCGCTGTCGTTCAGGTAGGTATCATTGGGGACAAATAGCACCTTTTTCAAGGTCTGCTCCACCACTGGGTGGCGGCCCTGGATTATCTGCAAGGTACGGGAGGCATCCACCTCCGGGCAGGTATAGTTGTTGCGCACAGCCACTTCTGCCAGGGAGCAGAGCACATCCAGCCGGGCCACGGCCTCCGCCGTGGCTTTTATCCTGTCCACCTTGGCGGCCACGCTGCGGCGCAGCTCGTCAAAGTATTTGAATTCCAGTTCATTTATCCTGTCCCTTGATGTCAGGAGGGTGTTCTCCAGCTCCTTCAGTTCCTGGGTGAAATAGCGCTCGTTGGACACCAGGGTCTGCTTTCTTATATAGTCCTCCGGCACCTTCTCCACCCCGGCGGACTTGGGTATATCTATGTAATATCCGAAGACCTTATTATAGCCCACCTTCAGCTTTTTTATGCCGGTGCGTTGCCGCTCCCGCTCCTCCAGCTCCTTTACCATCTGAGCCCCGTTGTCCCGGATATTCCTGAGCCGGTCCACCTCTTCCGAGTAGCCTTTGCGCAGTATGCCTCCCTCCCTCACGGAGAAGGGGGGATCGTCGCAGATGGCCCGGTCTATCTCAAAGCGCATATCCTCCAGGATGTCCATGTTCCGAATATCCCGCAGCTCCATGGACTTGAAGCCCTCCAGCAGCTGCCGGAGCCTTGGTAGCACGGCGGCGCAGTTAGCCAGGGCGCGGAGATCCCGGCCCCCGGCAGTGCCGTACACCGCCCGGCCCACCAGCCGCTGCATGTCGCATATATCCCGGAGAGCCAGCATCAGCTCTCCCCTGTTCACATTGTCGTTATAGAGCTCCTGAACTGCGGTGAGCCTCCGCTTGATGGCCACCGCCGACAGCAGGGGCCGCTCTATCCAGGCTCGGAGCATCCTGCCGCCCATGGGGGTCCTGGTCTTGTCCAGCACCCAGAGAAGGCTTCCCCGCTTTTCCCCGCTGCGAAGAGACTCTGTCAGCTCCAGGTTTCTGCGGGTAGTCCAGTCCAACTCCATGTAGCGCCCGCCGTAGAAAACATCCAGGCGGTTTATATGGCTCAGGTCAAACTTCTGGGTCTGGTCTATGTAGCTCAGCAGGGCCCCGGCGGCGCATACCGCGGCGCTCTGGTCCCCCAGCCCACAGTCGTCCACATCCTTGAAGCCGAACTGCTCACAGAGCCGGGCGGCGCAGGGTATGAACTCAAAGCCCTGCTTGTCCTTTTCCAGCATGGCGTCCAGCTTCTTCAGCAGAAAGTCGCTTATCTCATTACAGTCTGCCGCCCCGGGAGACAGCACCGCCTCTCTTGGCGAAAAGCGGGCCAGCTCGTTTATGATGTGGGTGACGGCATCGTTTTCAAAGGCGGCGCAGCAGAACTCACCGGTGGACACGTCGCAAAAAGCCACTCCCCCTCTCTGGCCCGTCAGCTCCAGAGCGCAGATATAATTGCTGCGGCCCTCTTCCAGCATGGAACTCTCAGTGACGGTGCCGGGGCTTATGATGCGGATGACATCCCGCTTCACTATACCTTTTGCCAGAGCAGGGTCCTCCATCTGCTCGCAGATGGCCACTTTGTAGCCCTTGGCTATGAGCCGGGCGATATAGGTCTCGCAGCTGTGGTAGGGCACGCCGCACATTGGGGTGCGCTCCTCCGGGTCCTCCACGTTCCTGTCTCTGGTGGTGAGGGCCAGGTCCAGCTCCCGGGAGGCCACCTTGGCGTCCTCGTCGAACATCTCGTAGAAATCCCCCAGGCGGAAGAACAGCAGGCAGTCCTGATACTGCTCCTTTATCTCGTTGTATTGTCTTTTCATGGGTGTGAGCTCAGCCATGGCCCTACCTCTTTCTTTAGCCTTAAACTATTTCTCCATACAGGGCCCAGGTGTTGCTGGAGACAATCTTCACCTGGATGAACCGGCCTATCAGGCTCCTGTCTCCCTTCAGGTGTACCAGGCGGCCGCCGTTGGTGCGGCTGGAGAGATTATATTCGTCCCGGCCGGTTTCCCCGTCAACAAGGACTTTCACCGTCCTGCCCTCGTACTCCTTGTGCTTCTCCCCGGATATGCGGTTGGCCGTCTCCGTGAGACGGTCAAAATGCCGCTGTTTATCCTCCCGGGTATAGGGGTCGGGCATCTGGGCGGCGGGCGTTCCCACCCGCTTGGAGTATATAAAGGTGAACATGGCGTCGTAGCGAACCTTCTCCACCAGTTTTATGGTGTCCTCAAAATCCTCCTCCGTCTCTCCGGGGAAGCCCACGATTATATCCGTGGTCAGCACCAGATCCGGCATATAGCTCCGGGCCAGCTCCACCTGGGCGATATATTTTGCGCTGTCATAGTTGCGGTTCATCAGCTTCAGGATACGGTCGCTGCCGGACTGGACCGGCAGGTGCAGCTGATGGGCGCACTTTTCGCACTCCGCCATGGTTTTGAAAAGCTTCTCCGTGGCATCCTTGGGGTGGCTGGTCATGAACCTTATCAGGAAGTCCCCCGGGATATCGTTTATCATGCGGATAAGGTCGGAGAAATCCACGTCCAAGCCCAGATCTCTGCCATAGGAGTTCACGTTCTGGCCCAGGAGAGTGATGTCCTTATAGCCGGCGGCCACCAGTTCCCTGGCCTCCGCCACCACGTCCTCCGCCCTGCGGGAGCGCTCCCGGCCCCGGACATAGGGCACCACGCAGTAAGAGCAGAAATTGTTGCAGCCGTACATGATGGACAGCCAAGCCTTCACGCTGCCGTCCCTACGCTGAGGAATACCCTCGGCCATGACCCCGTCGCTGCTGTCGGCGGCAAAGACGCGCTTGTGCTTTTCCATCACCTGCTTCAAAAGCTCGGGGAAACGCCACAGTTCATGGGGGCCGAAGACCAGATCCACTACGGGATAGGACTTCTTTATCT
>CALWWB010000135.1 GCA_944385175.1 uncultured Oscillospiraceae bacterium
CACGCGCTGCGCCATACCTACGCAACCCGTGCGATTGAAAGCGGAATGCAGCCGAAAGTGCTGCAAAAGCTGCTGGGGCACGCCAGCATCAAAACCACAATGGATCGGTATGTTCATGTGACAGATGAAACGCTGGATCAGGCGGTCAAGCAATTTCAGCTCAGCAGCGTATGTTGATATAACCCAATACAAGTTAATGTGTAAATGGCGTAAAAATGGCGTAGCCGCCAAAACGCTAAAACGCAAAAACCTTGTAAATACGGCATTTTTTAAGGAGATGTAGAGATATATGAAATTAGGAATCGTCGGTCTGCCCAATGTGGGCAAGTCCACACTTTTCAACGCTATAACCAATGCGGGAGCCCAGGCGGCAAACTTCCCCTTCTGCACCATAGAGCCCAATGTGGGCATGGTCACAGTGCCGGACTCCCGGCTGGACTACCTGGCGAAGCTCTACGAGCCAAAGAAGTATACCCCCGCGGTCATCGAGTTTGTGGACATTGCCGGTCTGGTGAAGGGAGCCTCCAAGGGCGAGGGCCTGGGCAATAAATTCCTGGGCAACATCCGCTCCACCGACGCCATAATCCATGTGGTGCGCTGCTTTGACGATGAGAACGTCATCCATGTGGAGGGCAGCACAGACCCCAGGCGGGACATTGAGATAATCGACCTGGAGCTGATTATGGCAGACCTGGAGATGGTGGAGCGGCGCATAGACAAGGCCGCAAAGGCCGCCAAGGGGGACAAGAAGTTCCTCCACGAGGAGGAGGTCTTCAAGGCCCTGAGGGACCACCTGAACGAGGGCAAGAGCGCCCGGAGCTTTGAATGCGACAAGGACGACCTGGAGCTCATCATGACTTCCGACCTGCTGACCATAAAGCCCATCATCTATGCCGCCAACATGGATGAAGAGGGCATAGCCAATTATGAGGCCAACCCCTATTACCAGGCGGTAGCTGAGATAGCGGCGGCGGAGAAGGCCCAGGTGCTGCCCATCTGTGCCAAGGTGGAGGAGGAGATAGCCCAGCTGGACGCCGAGGACCGGCAGATGTTCCTGGAGGAGCTAGGGCTTAAGGAGTCCGGCCTGGACAGGATGATAAAATGCTCCTACTCCCTGCTGGGACTTATATCCTTCCTCACCTGCGGCAGCGACGAGTGCCGGGCCTGGACTATAAAGAAGGGCACCAAGGCCCCCCAGGCAGCCGGCAAGATACACTCCGACTTTGAACGGGGCTTCATCCGGGCGGAGATAGTGGCCTTCAAGGATTTGGAAGAGTGCGGCAGCATGAACGCAGCCAAGGAGAAGGGCCTTGTGCGCAGCGAGGGCAAGGACTATGTGATGAATGACGGGGATGTGACCCTGTTCCGCTTCAACGTATGAGCTACATAGAGGCGGTGGAACTGGTGGGCATAGCGGCCTTTGCAATCTGCGGGGCCATGCCCGCCATAGATAAGGGGGCGGACGTCTTTGGGGTGCTGTTTCTGGCTGTGGTCACCGCCTTGGGGGGCGGAGTCATCCGGGACATGATGCTGGGTTATCTTCCGCCCAGGATGTTTACCAGCTATACATATATAGTTGTAGCCCTCATCACCAGCTTTATCGTGTTTCTGGACGCCTATAAGCGCCGGGAGAGCTACGAGCACCACAAGGCAAAACTGGACAGCATAGCCAATATCTTTGATGCACTGGGCCTGGCGGTGTTCACCGTGTCCGGCGTGAATATGTCCATTGAACAGTGCGGCATGAAGAACCCACTGCTGCTGGTGCTGCTGGGCATGACCACCGGCGTAGGGGGCGGAATGCTCCGGGACGTGCTGACAAATACCATGCCCGCCGTGCTGAGAAAGCGCATCTATGCCATAGCCTCCATGAACGGGGCGCTGCTGTATTATGTGCTGCTGCGCTTGAATGTACACGAGGTAGCTTCGGCCCTGGCGGCCATGGGGCTGATATTTGCTCTGCGCATCCTGGCTACTGTGTATAAATGGAACCTGCCAAAGGTAAAATTATGATGAACAGCCCCTTATCCCGGCTAAAAGCCATTGACAGAGTCAAAAGCCGGTGATATTATTACAGGGCTGATAATAATCAGAACGGCAGTGACGGAGAAAGCGGATACCGAATACGCACAGAGAGGGCGGCCCAGGCTGCAAGCCGCCTCGGATAGGTGTCAGAGCTACCGCTCCCGAGCCGGCGGACGAGCATACTAAGTCCGCCCGTGCAGCACACGTTACAGTGCTTCAAGTTAAAAATCAAGGTGGAACCGTGCATTACGCACCCTTGGCATGTGCCAAGGGTGCTTATCTTTTTATGAGGAGGATTACGATTATGGATGAAAACAAGTTCAGCTTTGAAAATGAGGAATACCGCCGTACCTATTGGCACACCTGCTCCCACATCCTGGCCCAGGCCGTAAAGCGCCTGTACCCGGAGGTGAAGCTGGCCATTGGCCCTTCCATAGACAACGGCTTTTACTATGATATGGACTCCCCCTTCCCCTTCACCCCGGAAATCATGGAGAACATCGAAGGGGAGATGCGGAAGATCTGCAAGGAGAAGCTGAAGCTGGAGCGCTTTGAGCTGCCCCGGGACGAGGCTATAAAGTTCATGGAGGAGAAAGAGGAGCCCTATAAGGTGGAGCTCATCAATGACCTGGCTGAGGACGCCCACATCAGCTTCTACCGCCAGGGCGAGTTCACCGACCTGTGCGCCGGGCCTCACCTGGATTCCACCGGCAGAGTCAAGGGCAATGCCATAAAGCTCACCGCCTGCAACAGCGCCTACTGGCGGGGCGACTCCAACCGCCAGACTCTCCAGCGTATCTACGGCGTGGCCTTCCCCAAGAAGGACGAGCTGGACGCCTACCTCCAGCGCATAGAGGAGGCCAAGCGCCGGGATCACCGGAAGCTAGGCAAGGAGCTGGGACTGTTCATGCTCACCGAGGAGGGCCCCGGCTTCCCCTTCTTCCTGCCCAAGGGCATGGTGCTGAAAAATACCCTTATAGACTACTGGCGTGAAGTCCACAAGCGCTACGGCTATGTGGAGATATCCACACCCATGATACTCAACCGGCAGCTGTGGGAGACTTCCGGCCACTGGTTCCACTATAAGCAGAACATGTATACTACCCTCATCGACGGTGAGGACTATGCCATCAAGCCCATGAACTGCCCCGGCGGTATGCTGGTGTATAAGTCCGAGCCCCATTCCTACAGAGATCTGCCTTTGAGAGTGGGCGAGCTGGGCGTGGTGCATCGCCACGAGCTCTCCGGCGCCCTCCACGGCCTGTTCCGTGTCCGCTGCTTCACCCAGGATGATGCCCATATCTTCATGACCTGGGACCAGATGAAGGACGAGATAAAGAACGTGGCCCGTCTCTTTGACGAGGTCTACTCCCTTTTCGGGCTGCCCTATGAGATAGAGCTGTCCACCATGCCTGAGGATCATATGGGCGACGAGAAGGATTGGGAGTTCGCCCAGGAGACATTGAAAGAGGCCATCACCGAGATGGGCAAGAGCTACGTCATCAACGAGGGAGACGGCGCTTTCTACGGCCCCAAGCTGGACTTCCACCTCCAGGACTCCCTGGGCCGTACCTGGCAGTGCGGCACCATCCAGCTGGATATGCAGCTGCCGGAGCGCTTCGAGCTGGAGTACACCGGGGCCGACGGCGAGAAGCACCGCCCCGTGATGATACACCGTGTGGTCTTCGGCTCCATCGAGCGCTTTATCGGCGTCATCACTGAGCACTATGCCGGCGCCTTCCCTGTGTGGCTCTCTCCCGTGCAGGTGAAGGTTATGCCCATAACCGACAGGACTGCCGACTATGCCAAGGAAGTGGCCGCAAAACTGGAGGCCATGGGCGTGCGGGTAGAGACCGACCTGCGCAATGAGAAGATAGGCTACAAGATCCGTGAGGCTCAGATGCAGAAGATACCCTACATGCTGGTGGTTGGCGACCGTGAGGCCGAGGCGGGAGCTGTGGCTGTCCGCACCAGAGCCGGTGTAGACATGGGAGCCATGCCCTTTGAGGACTTTGCCGCCAAAATCACCCAGGAGATCAAGGACAGAGTCAACAACTGAAAAGCAGAAAAAAATGAACTGAACCAGAAAAAACGGACAATAGACAAAATCCCCCCTGATGTAGGAAAATAGAACTAGATCAGGGGGGATTGCTATATGGCAAGGAAGTATCAGAAAGTACAGGCATTATTGCCGGAGATTCAGCGGATGTTGGA
>CALWWB010000136.1 GCA_944385175.1 uncultured Oscillospiraceae bacterium
ATCACCCTGACGGGTGGCTGCGCCAAGAACGACGGCCTGAAGGAAGCCATAGAGCACGTGCTGAAGCTGAAGGTGGTGGAGCTGAAGACCGACCCGCAGCTGATGGGCGCTCTGGGCGCCGCCGAGTACGCCCGCCAGAAGGGCATGGCCAAAAAGTAAAGAGGAAATCAGAAGGATTGACAAAATTAAATCCCCGGCACTCTCGTCAGAGAGTGGCCGGGGATTTGAACCTTTCGGTAAAAAGCCCATATCATCCAGAGTTTACCATATGTCTATTTACTTTTTCCTGTTTTTTGGGGTATAATCCATATGACCGGTAAAGAATCAAACAAATGAAAACCGGCTTCACCTTCATTATAAAAAACAGGAGGCTGTGAGGCTATGAAACAGTATTTTGAGATAGTGGACGTTATGGCAAGAGAGATCCTGGACTCCCGGGGCAACCCCACCGTGGAGGTGGAAGTGACCCTGGATGACGGCACTATAGGCCGTGCGGCGGTGCCCTCCGGGGCCTCCACAGGGATGTACGAGGCCTGCGAGCTGAGAGACGGGGACAAGAGCCGCTATGGCGGCAAGGGCGTGCAGCTGGCGGTGGAAAACGTCAACGGCGAGATAGCCGAGGCCCTGCTGGGCCTGAACGTGCTGGACCAGACCTCCATAGACAAGATGCTTATCGAGATAGACGGCACACCCAACAAGACCCGCCTTGGGGCCAATGCCATTTTGGGCGCCTCCCTGGCCTGCGCCAAGGCTGCTGCCGCCGCCACCGGGGTAAGCCTCTATAATTATATCGGCGGCGTAAATGCCAAGGTGCTGCCGGTGCCCATGATGAACGTACTCAACGGCGGCGCTCACGCCACCGGCTCCAATGTGGATATCCAGGAGTTTATGATAATGCCCGTAGGCGCGGAGAGCTTCAAGGAGGCTCTGCGTATGGGCGCCGAGGTGTTCCATGCCCTGAAGAAGGTGGTGCCGGCCTCCGGCGTGGGCGACGAGGGCGGCTATGCTCCCAATCTGGACAGCGATGAGGATGCTCTGAAGGCCCTTGTTGCCGCCATGGAGCTGGCGGGATACAAGCCCGGCGAGGACTTTATGATAGCCATAGACGGCGCCGTGTCCGACTGGTACGACGAGAAGGACAAGTGCTACCACCTGCCCAAGAGAGGCACCGTTATGACTTCGGAGCAGATGGTGGATATGTGGGAGGACTTCGTAAACAAGTACCCCATTATCTCCATTGAGGACGGCATGGGAGAGAACGACTGGGAGGGCTGGCAGCTGATGACCCGCCGCCTGGGCAGCCGCATCCAGATAGTGGGGGACGACCTCTTTGTAACCAATACGGAGCGCATAAAGAAGGGAATAGAGCTGAAGGCTGCAAACTCCGTGCTCATAAAGCTCAATCAGATAGGCACTCTCACCGAGACCTTGGACGCTATCCAGATGGCTCACCGTGCGGGCTGGACCGCTGTGGTGTCCCACCGCTCCGGTGAGACGGAGGATACCACTATCGCCGACATCTCCGTGGGCGTAAACGCCGGACAGATAAAGACCGGCGCCCCCTCCCGTACCGACCGGGTGGTCAAGTACAACCAGCTGCTGCGCATCGAGGAGGAGCTTTTCGACGTACCTCAGTATCTGGGCAAGGACGCCTTCTTCTCCATTCGCTGAGTGGGGAGATTCTGCTGCTGAAAACCGTATATGCGAAAACGAAGCTCTCCTGTCCGGAAAACCATCCGGACAGGAGAGCTTTGCTGTATTGAATATTCACTTGCTTACTTTGTGAGCTCCCTGCCGCAGTGGGGGCAGTAGCGGCCCGAGGAGGCCAGGAGCTTGCCGCAGTAGGGACACTTGTGGGAAAAAGCCCGGTACAGCGGATATAGGGCCAGGATCACCACGCAGGCCAGGGCCACGTATGCGCCTATAGCAATGTTATAGTCCCCATTGAGCAGTTTAAGCCCCACAATTAGCCAGTCCAGGGTAAAGACGACCAGGGTCATAAGCCAAAGCCGGAACAGGAATTTCTTCATAATGCTCACCGCCTATCTCTATATCTGCTTCCCGTAGATGCACAGATTGTAGGTGCTGCCGTCCTTGGTTATGGCATTTCTCATAAACCCCTCCGGCACAAAGCCGTTTTTCTCCAGTACCCGCCGGGATGCGGCATTGGGCTCATAGACAAGACCGGTAATGCGTATGATGTCCAGCTCCCGAAAGGCGATGGCGCACATCTGCCGGACAGCTTCGGTCATAATGCCCTTTGACCAATATCCGCCAGCGAGGAGATAGCCTATCTCGGCATCCCTGCGGTATACGTCGCTCTTCTGCTCCACGGAAATGGAGCCGGCCAGTTCCCCATCCACCATGACGGCCCGGAAGATGCCGGCCTTGCCCTCCTGCTTCAAAACCATATCCAGCCACTGCTCCCCATCCGTCAGGGTATAGGGACGGGGGAGCCTGTCGGAGAGATAGCGCCTGTCTATGCCGTCCAGCAGCAGGCTGAGGGCCGGAGCGTCGCCCCTGTTCCATTTTCTCAGTACTATGTCCATTTGATTGCCCTCCATTAGCCTATTCCGAAATGCTGCCGCCGTGGCGCAGGAACATGGTGGTGAAGGTCTCCCGATGCTTTGCCTCGGTGTAGAGGCCCTCTTTCATCAGGTGTATCTCCTCCTGCTCTCCGGCCAGGTTCTTCCTGGCGGCCTCCAACAGCTCCCGGGCATCCTTCCTGGGGATGACCACGACGCCGTCGGCATCCCCAACCAGGATGTCTCCCGGCATAACCACCTGGCCGCCGCAGACCACCGGCACGTTGATCTCACCGGGCCCCTCCCGGTAGGGCCCCAGAGGGGTCACTGCCTTGGCAAAGACCGGCAGGGAACTGCCGCGGATATCGTCCATGTCCCGCACGGCGCCGTTTACAACAAAGCCGCCAAGATGGCGCATCTCCGCGTAGGCCAGCATCATGCCGCCCACCAGAGCCCGGTCGGTGTAGCCAGCCCCGTCAATGACGATGATGTCTCCGGGCTTAGCGTAGTCCAAGGCCATCTGGGCTGCCAGGTTGTCCCCGGAGGGGACCTTGACGGTAAAGGCTACACCCAGGAGATTGTGCTTGTTAAAGGGGCGTATGCCCCCGAACATACAGGTCATTTTACGTACGCAGTCGCCTATATTGCTGCTGGGTATACCCTTGAAGGCCTCCACCAGCTCAGCGTCCGGACGCTGAAAATCTGTGAACATGCGAAAACCAACGGCCATATATGGGCCTCCTTGCTCTGAAAATTGTTTGGCCCGAGTTTAACAGAGTCTGTTCACATTGTCAAATAACGGGAGATAATCTTAACGGACTTTCCCAGACAAAACATAGAAGAGTGATTTGATGGATAAAGGTAAGAGTAAACTTATAGTTCAGTGTATTAAAACCATATATCCATTGAGCTGACTCGGGATATATAATATAATCAGGCAAGCGAAAGGGGGGGTTTTAATGAACTGCCGAAACATGGGTAAAATGATACTGAGATTGAGAAAAGAAAAAGGCATGACACAGAAGGAACTGGCGGATAGACTTCAGATCACCGGTAATGCAGTCTCAAAGTGGGAGAGAGGAGTTTCTTGCCCGGATATATCTGTCTTGCCTGAACTGGCAGAGATACTGGGAGTCAGTATGGATGAACTGCTGGCTGTTAATTTGATGCCTGACAAGTGGCAAGCCTTTAAAGAACTGAACGCAGCCGATGTAAAAGAAATGGCAGTATTGCTGTGCCGTTGGGTGAGTTTGGCACTGGCTGCGGGAGGGCTGCTGATATTCCTGCTGGGGGCGCTCGCCCAGTCCGAACTGTGTATCATACTGTGTGTGGCGGTTATCCTGCTGGGAGTAGACAGCCTGCTCAGCTATTGATATTTCAAGGCTTTTTAGCGGAGAGCTTGTTACAGCTTCTCATATCTTCTGAGGATTTGGCGCACGCTTGTGCGCCAAAAGGGGCCCTTTTTTAGGCCTCCGAAAACTACGGATAAAGAGCGGGAGCACCGGGGCAAGCAGCGCCCGGAGCTCCCGCTCTACAGGATAATATACAAA
>CALWWB010000137.1 GCA_944385175.1 uncultured Oscillospiraceae bacterium
CAACACCCGCAACCGCACCCTGGAGAAAGACGGCCAGCGCCTGAAGCTCACCCAGATAGAGTACCTGCTTATGAAGTTGTTTATGGAAAATCCCGGAAAGGCTATGAGCCGGGAGGACATCCTTACTGCCGTGTGGGGCAATGACTTCAAGGGCGAGCTGAAGACTGTGGACGTAAATATTCGCCGCCTGCGCATAAAGATAGAGTCCGACCCGACAGAGCCTGAATATCTCACCACCGTCTGGGGCTACGGCTACAAATGGGGTTACTGAGAGGATAGGAAGTAAGTATAGATGTGGAGCAGTCTTAAAAACCAGCTCTTGCTCTCCAGCATCGCCGCCCTGGCGCTGCTGCTTTTGAGCATATGGTGCGTTACCCGCAGCTTTATGAACCTGTCGGTGACGCTGCTGGTGCTGATTTGTATATATATTGTAGGGCTGAACCTGTGGTTTTGGCGCTATGTCACCGACCCCATCGGGGAATTGACCCGCTTTTCCCGGCATATCGCCCAGGGAAGCTACGGCGTTAAACTGGAAGTATACAGCGATGATGAGATCAGCCAGCTCACTCAGGAGATCAACAACATGTCCGAGAAGGTAGCCGTGGCGGAGAAATCCCGGACGGACTTTATATCCCAGGTCTCCCACGAACTGCGCACCCCCCTCACTGCCATTATGGGCTGGAGCGAAACCATAGCCTTTGACCCGGCAGTCCAGGGGGATTCCCTCCGGGGCATCAATATTATCTCCAAGGAGGCAGAGCGCCTCACGGGCATGGTGACGGAGCTTTTGGAATTTACCCGGATACAGGACGGGCGCTTTAATCTGCGCATCGAGCTCATTGATATTGCCGCCGAGCTTGAGGACGCCCTCTTCACCTACGGCGAGCTTATGAAACAGGCGGGCATGGAGGTCAACTATTCCGGACCTCCCGCCGAGATACCTCTCATCCCCGGGGACCCGGAGCGGCTCAAGCAGGTTTTCTGCAACCTGCTTGACAATGCCGCCAAGCACGGCGGCGACGGTGAGCGCATAGATGTGCGCCTACGGGAGGAGGGTGACCATGTGCGCATCACCTTCCGGGACTACGGCCACGGCATCCCTGAGGGCGAACTGCCCCACGTGAAGGAGAAGTTCTACAAGGGCAGTTCAAAAAACCGGGGCACCGGCATCGGTCTCTCCGTGTGCGACGAGATTGTCAGCCGCCACGGAGGAGAGCTCACCGTGGCAAATGCTGTGGACGGCGGCTGCGTAGTCACCGTCACTCTGCCCCTCACCTCGAACTAAGGAGAAACCATGACAAAGAAAAACCAAAGCTGCGGATTCCGCACGTCCATCGGCGGCCAGGCCCTGATAGAGGGCATACTGATGCGGGGGCCGAAAAAACAGGCCATCGTCTGCCGCACCAAAGACGGACTTGTGGAAAAAGTTGAAGATATTAAACTGGACAAGGAAAAGCACCCCATACTGGGCTGGCCCTTTATACGGGGCTGTGCCATTTTCCTTGACTCCATGTACAAGGGCATGCAGGCCCTCACCTATTCTGCCAGCCTTATCCCGGAGGATGAGCAGGAGGAACCGGACAAGCTGGACAAGTGGATAAGCGATCACTTCCCCGCCGAGAAAGCTCAGAAGCTGATAATCGGTGTGGCGGTGGTGCTGGGCATTGCCCTCTCCCTGCTGCTGTTTATTTTCCTGCCCACACTGATCGTGGGCTTTATAAAGCCCCTGACGGAGAGCTATGTGATACGCAATCTCTCCGAAGGTGTGCTGAAGGTGGCCATACTGCTTATATATATGAAGCTCTGCACCCGGGTAAGCGACGTGCAGCGCCTCTTTGCCTATCACGGGGCCGAGCACAAGACCATATTCTGCTACGAGCACGGCCGGGAGCTGACCGTGGAAAACGTGCGCACGGAAAGCCGTTTCCATCCCCGCTGCGGCACCAGCTTCCTTCTGGTGGTCATCGTGGTGAGCATCCTGGTAAACTCCGTTGTCCTGCTTGACAACAGCTTCGCCCGCATGGGCTGCCATCTGCTTTTGCTGCCGGTAGTGGTGGGCATAAGCTATGAGATAAACCGCTGGTGCGGCCGGCACGACAACATCGTCTCCGCCGCCTTGTCTGCGCCGGGGAAATGGCTCCAGCGCATAACTACCAACGAGCCGGAAGACGGCATGATAGAATGTGCCATCAGGGCTATGGAGCTTGTCATCCCTGAGGAAAAGGGCCTTGATGAATGGGGAAAATGAGGTAAGGAATTTTGAAGACATATAACGACATCTATTTGACCACGAGAAACCTGCTGCGTCAAAACGGCATAGAGGCCTGCGACCTGGAGGCCAGGATACTGGTGGCCGGAGCTGCGGGCAAAACCGTGGAGCACCTTCTGCGGGATCTGAAACTATACACTACTGCCGAGGTGGAAAACCGGGCACTGGACTATACTGCCCGCAGGCTTAAAGGCGAACCTGTGGCCTACATCACCGGCTCCTGGCAGTTTTACGGTATCGATCTGGTGGTCACGCCGGATGTGCTTATCCCCCGCATGGACACGGAGGTGCTGGTGGATGCAGTAAAAGAGATACTCACAGGCAACAAAATGGATGCCAGAGTGCTGGATCTCTGCTGCGGCAGCGGCTGCATCACCTGTGCCGTGGCCCACGAGCTGCCCGCCACACGCCTGGTGGCTGTAGATCTCAGCGCCAGCGCTCTGGAGATCTGCCGCCGCAACGTCACCGACCATAAACTGAATTCCCGGGTGCTGTGTATCCAGGCGGACGCCACCGCCTCCCCGCCCCTGGGCATAGGCAATTTCGATGTGATAGTTTCCAATCCCCCCTACATCGAGAGCGGGGAGATACAAAAACTGGATCGTTCCGTCCGGGACTATGAGCCCATCTGGGCCCTGGACGGCGGAGAGGACGGCCTGAGATTTTATAAGGCCATTATCAAGTATTGGAAATCCATCATCCGCCCCGGCGGCTTTCTGGTATTCGAGGTTGGCGAGGGCCAGGCCCAGGATGTCTGCGACATGCTCATGGCGGCAGGCTTTTACCGCACCATGAAGCGCAAAGATACCCAGGGCACAGACCGGGTGGTCATAGGCCGGATATGAACCTTATACATAAAATTACATTGAGATAGTGAGGAAAGTTATATGGCTGAAAAGAAAAAAGTCCCCGCAATAGTGGCCCCCGCCGCCGGAGATAAAAAGAAGGCCCTGGAGACCGCAATTGCCAAGATAGAAAAGGATTACGGCAAGGGCACTATAATGCGCCTGGGCGATGATATATCGGTAAATGTGGAGGCTCTGTCCACCGGCTCACTGTCCCTTGACCTGGCTCTGGGCATAGGCGGCGTCCCCAGAGGGCGCATAGTGGAGATATACGGGCCTGAGGCTTCTGGCAAGACCACTCTTGCCCTCCATGTGGTGGCCTCTGCCCAGAAAAACGGCGGCGACGCCGCATATATCGACGTGGAGCACGCCCTGGAACCTGCCTACGCCCGGGCTCTGGGCGTGGACATAGACTCCCTGCTCATCTCCCAGCCTGACACCGGAGAGCAGGCCCTGGATATCGCCGAATCCCTGGTTCGCTCCGGCGCCATAGACGTATTGGTTGTGGACTCCGTAGCCGCTCTCATACCAAGGGTGGAACTGGAGGGTGAAGTGGGCGACACCGTGGTGGGCGCCCTGGCCCGGCTTATGTCCCAGGCCATGCGCCGCCTGGCGGGGGCTATCTCCAAAAACAACTGCACCGTCATCTTTATAAATCAGCTGCGCCAGAAGATAGGCGTCATGTACGGCAACCCCGAAACCACCCCCGGCGGCCTGGCACTGAAATACTACGCCTCCGTGCGCATAGATGTGCGCCGGGTGGAGACCCTTAAAAACGGCAGCGAGATGATAGGCAACCGCACCCGGGCCAAGGTGGTCAAGAACAAGGTGGCTCCCCCCTTCCGGGAGGCGGAGTTCGACATCATGTACGGCGAGGGCATATCCAAGGTGGGCGAGATAATCGACC
>CALWWB010000138.1 GCA_944385175.1 uncultured Oscillospiraceae bacterium
TACCCTGAGCGTGCTGCTCCATCTTGCCCCGGCGGGAACCGCAGCCCATGCCCAGGTTCTTGATGGCGCCGCCAAAGCCGGTCTGCTCATGGCCCTTGAAATGGGACAGAGAAATGATCACGTCAGCCTCCATAATGGCCTTGCCGATCTTGGCCGTGGTGATGTGCTCCGCGCCCTCCACAGGCACCTCCACATCATCGTTACCACGCAGGCCGTCGCCGATAATAACCTGACAGCCGGTAGACAGCGGAGAGAAACCATTCTCAAAAGCGGCATCCAGATGCTCCAGGGCATTCTTCCGCCGGCCGGGATACAGGGTGTTGCAGTCGGTCAGGAAGGGCACGCCGCCCAGACTCTTTACCACATCCGCAACCACTTTCGCGTAGTTGGGCCGCAGAAAGGCCAGATTGCCCGGCTCTCCGAAGTGCATCTTGATAGCTACCAGCTTATGGTCAAAATCAATCTCGCCGATCCCGGCAGTGCGGATCAGCTTCTCCAACTTATTCAGCAGGTTTTTCCCAGGCTGACAGCGCAGGTCAGAGTAGTATACCTTTGCCTGTTCCATAGGTGTAATATTCCTCCCAGTTTACACTGTAATGTTTATTCAACTTATTTTATACCGGTTTTCCTGGAACCGCAAGTGCTTTTCTTGTGCACGCCTTTTTCGCCACCCCACTTTGAAAGGTGCCCCCTGTGTTCTTTCATCTGCGCCTTATTTTTGCATTATGTTACCGAAAACCAGGCAGTTTCCTTTTTCTTCTTTTCCCCATTGTGGAAATCTCTGTGGATATGTGGACAAATTCATCCACAAATCAGACATCTCCATTCTGGCCCTCATATTTCCGCCTCTCATGCATTTAATTATGTAAACTATCATTCTATTTTGATTGCCTTTTTAGAGTGTCGTTTTTTCCAGGTTTGCCGCAAATATCAGCACCTATTTTTCATTCATCTTTTTCCCTGGCCAAATCGACGAACCTATTCTTGCAGCAACTCCTTCATTTTTCCACCTATAGAGCAGCTTCATACCGCACATCCTAACTTCGGGGTGATATGATGAGAGCATATTACAGGGATCTTTATGTCCTGTTTCGCCACGATTCCAGAGCGCAGGAATACTTTGACCACCTGCCCGCTCATGTACAGGACCGCATCAGCGCTCAATACCGCCAGATTGACTCCATGGACCAGCTGGAGCGCTTTGCTGCCCGTTACCACGCGCCCCTCTTTCCTCTGGAGGGTATCGGCGGGCAAACCTTTCTTCCTCCGCCGGTGCAGCCATAGGTCTGCACATTGCTTTGCATCGGGCGTTCTTCTGTGCTATAATGTGACAAAGCACAAAAGGAGGCCGTTATCATGGAATTGACCCGCGCGCAGGCCCTGGACCTGCTGAAAACATACAATAAGGAACCCTTCCATCTCCGTCACGCCTTTACCGTAGAGGCTGTCATGGGCTGGTTTGCCCGTCAGCTGGGCTATGAGACGGAAGCTGACTTCTGGGCCACAGCAGGACTCCTCCACGATCTGGACTTTGAGCAGTATCCCGACGAGCACTGCGTCAAGGTCCGGGAGATCATGGAGGAGCAAGGCCTGGACCCCGCCCTCATCCACGCGGTGGTCAGCCACGGCTGGGGTATGACCGAGGGCAACGCAGAGCCGGAGCACCAGATGGAGAAGGTTCTCTTTGCTGTCGACGAGCTCACCGGCCTGATCGGGGCTGCCGCCCTCATGCGTCCCTCCAAGAGCGTGCAGGATATGGAGTTATCCAGTCTGAAAAAGAAGTACAAGGACAAACGCTTTGCCGCCGGCTGCTCCCGAGAAACCATCGCTCAGGGCGCCCAACTGCTGGGCTGGGAACTGAACGACCTGCTGGAGCGCACCCTTCAGGCCATGAAGGACTGTGAGGCCTCCATTGAGGCCCAGTGCGCCGACCTTTAAGCGTACTGATCCAAGGACCTGCTGCCCCTCCCGACAGCAGGTCCTTCTTTTTTCTTTATTCATATTATTTTGCTAGGATTTTCACCTCATCTATGATATACTGTTAGCTGTTGTATCCCCACAGAAAAAAGGAGCGTAGCATACCCATGGACCTAATATTGACAGACTGCCCCCTCTCTCTTCTGCCCGCAGGTAGTGATTTGCGGCTGGTCAACGTGGCGGAGCAGGCGATTGCTCCCTGCGTTGGCTGCTTTAGCTGCTGGATCAAGACACCGGGCCGCTGCGTCATTCGGGATGACGCCCCGTCCATCTACCCTGATATTGCCCGCTGTAACCGGTTACTAGTGGTCAGTCACTTATTTCTAGGCTGTTATGATCTGCCTATGAAGCGGCTGATGGAGCGTTCCCTCCCCAATCAACAGGCCTTTATCCGCCTTCACCACGGAGAAAGTCACCACGTCCAGCGTGCCGTGAAGCCAAAAGAACTGACGGTGGTGGCCTACGGAGCTCAGGATAAGGAGGAACAAGCTGTGTTCGACCGCTGGTTGGCCCGCAATGCTCTGAACACGCTTGCAGAGCACTACACCATTCACTTCGCGGACTCCCAGGCCCAGGCGGAAGCGCTGGCCGGAAAGGTGGTACAGACATGGGCAAACTGATGATTATCAACGGCAGCCCCCGGGCCCCTAAATCCAACTCTAAGCAATACATTCAGGCCTTTTTGTCCGCCTGGTCCGGCTCATATGAACAGTACAGCGTACTCCAGCGGCAGCACACCGCCTGCCTGGAACAGTTGAGGGAATGCTCCGACCTGCTGCTGGTTTTTCCCCTCTATACCGATGGCCTACCTTCCGGTCTGATGGAATTTTTGAAGGCCATGCTGGAGCAACCTACCGCCCCCCTTACCGTCCATGTGATCATTAACTGCGGCTTTCGGGAGCCCCATCAGAACGATGTGGCGATAGACATGATCCGGCTCTTCTGTAAGCGGGGCGGGCATAAGCTGGGAAGTGTTCTGCGGATGGGCTGCGGCGAGGCCTTCCCAACCACTCCGTTTATGGGGATGGCCCGTCGAAAGATCCAAAAGCTGGCCCGATCCATTCAAAAAGGCCGCTCTGTTCAGCTTTCCATCACCATGCCGCTGACAAAGGGATTGTTCCTGCGGGCCGCCAACCGGTACTGGCTGAGCCGGGGCGCGCAATTCGGGAACTCCCAGACCCAGATGGCCACCATGGACATCGAAGGCCCGTAAGGTATAATGGGGCGCGGCCCTGTATATACTGACTCCAGGTGATACGATATGAAACAAGTTCCCTGGAAAATCTATGCCCTGTTTATCCTCATCACGGAGGGAATAGGCTTTCTCTCCGGCTGGCTCACCCGGGGCGGAGCTCAGGCCTACAGTCAGTCCATTATACAGCCGCCCCTGTCCCCGCCTGCCATCGTCTTTCCCATTGTCTGGGGCATTCTCTTTGCCCTGATGGCCATCGCCGCCGCCCGGATCTGGCTCTCGCCGCCGTCGGACCTCCGAACCCGGGGACTGGCGCTCTATGTCGTACAGCTGGCCTTCAATTTTTTCTGGAGTATCCTGTTCTTCAATCTCCAGGCCTTCGGCTTTGCCCTCATTTGGCTGGTGGTGCTATGGGCGCTGATCCTTTGGATGTTCCTCACCTTCCGCAAGATTGACCCCATTGCCGCCTGGCTGCTGCTCCCCTACCTGCTGTGGGTGAGTTTTGCCGCCTACCTCAACTTGGGTGTTTGGTATCTCAATCGATAAAAAATCCGGCAGGCATAGCCTGCCGGATTTTCTATTCAGTTCTTGCCAAAAAACAGCTTCATATCCTCTTCCACGGTACCGATGCCGGCGATACCAAAGTTGTCCACCAGCACCTTGGCCACATTGGAGCTGAGGAAGGCGGGCAGCGTGGG
>CALWWB010000139.1 GCA_944385175.1 uncultured Oscillospiraceae bacterium
CTGGCTAAAAAATCAAAATGCGGATATATAATCCTTTCAGAGGGCAATATAGACGTAGCCAGCCTGCACCAGGCGGGCTTTGACTCGGCCGTGGCCTCCCTCGGCACTTCCCTGACTCCGGAGCAGGCCCGGCTCATTTCCCGCTACACCGATCAGGTCATCATCGCCTACGACAATGACACGGCGGGAATAAAAGCCTCCCAGCGGGCAATAAGCATATTGGAAAAGCTGGACTTGAAGGTGAAGGTTCTGCGGCTGGAGGGGGCCAAGGACCCGGACGAGTTCATAAAGCTCAAAGGCCCCGAAGCCTTCCGCAAGCTGCTGGAGGGTTCGGAAAACCAGATAGACTACCGGCTCCGGGCGGTGACGGAGAAATACGATCTCAGCTCCGACGAGGAAAAGGTGACCTTTCTCAAGGAGGCCACGGATCTGGTGGCCCGGCTCCCCGGTGCGGTGGAACGCCAGGTATACTCCATGCGGGTGGCCGCCATGGCCGGAGTGCCGGAGAATGTGGTGGCCGATGAGGCCCAGCGCAGGCGCAAACGCCTGCTCTCCACAGCCAGGAAGGCCGAGAGCCGGGAACAGACCAGGGTGGACCGGGCTCCCCCCAGCGGCGGGCGCGGCATAAAATATACCGACCCCGCTTCCGCCGCCGCAGAGGAGGGCGTGATCCGGCTTTTGTATCTGGAGCCCGCCCTTATAGGGGAAGCCTGCCTGCCCTCTCCGGAGGAGTTCTCCCAGGAGAGTCTGGCCCATATCTACAGAGCCATACTGGACAGGCTCCGCCGGGGGGAATCGGCCAACACCTCCACCTTGGGCGAGGCTCTCAGCGGCGAGGAGATGAGCCTGCTGGTCTCTCTGCTGCAAAAGCCGGAGGTGCTCAGCCGCAGCCGGCAGAGCCTGAGAGACTACGTATACAAAATAAAAGAGCGCCGGGAGGAGAGCGATCAGGCCTCAGACCTCAGAGCGCTGGCAAATAAATACAGAGAAAGAAAAGGATATGAGGGATAAGACTATGGCAGAAGAACATATTTACACCGAAAAGGAACTGAAGGACATGGCAGATCAGCTTTTGAAGGAAGATGAGCTCCAGCATGAGCACTCCGACCCGGAGGACAAGTCCAAGGCCCGCAGGAAAAGCGGCAAGAAAAAAGATAGCGATGAGCCGGTCAAGACTCCGGAGGAGAAGCTCAACGAGCTGCTGGAAAAAGGTAAGAAAGCGGGAAAGCTCTCTGCCAAGGAGCTGGAATGTATAGAGGAACTGAACCTGGACAGTGAGGTTGTGGATAAGTTCTATGAGGCTCTGGAAGCAAACGGCGTGGATATAGACATCGCCGGAGCCGACCTGCTGCCCCCCATAGACGACGTGCTGCCGGACGTGGAGGACCTGGCCGGGATAGAGGAGGTCACCGAGGAGGAGATAAATGACACCGACGCCCTGGTGGACAGCTTTTCCACCGACGATCCGGTGCGCATGTACCTCAAGGAGATAGGCAAGGTTCCTCTGCTCACCCCCGAAGAGGAGATAGAGCTGGCTACCCGTATGTCCCAGGGCGACGAGGATGCCAAGCACCGCATGACCGAAGCCAACCTCCGCCTGGTGGTGTCCATTGCCAAGCGCTATGTAGGCCGGGGCATGCTGTTCCTGGACCTGATCCAGGAGGGCAACCTGGGCCTTATCAAAGCTGTGGAGAAATTCGATTATACCAAGGGCTATAAGTTCTCCACCTACGCCACCTGGTGGATACGTCAGGCCATTACCCGGGCCATTGCCGACCAAGCCCGCACCATCCGCATCCCGGTACACATGGTGGAAACCATCAACAAGACCATTCGGGTATCCCGCCAGCTGCTCCAGGAGCTGGGCCACGACCCCTCCGCCGAGGAGATAGCCCGGGAAATGGACATGCCCGTGGAGAAGGTCAGGGACATACTGAAGATCGCCCAGGAGCCCGTATCTCTGGAGACCCCTATAGGCGAGGAGGAGGACTCCCATCTGGGGGACTTCATCCCCGATGAGGACGCCTCCGAGCCCTCCGAAGCCGCCAGCTTCTCCCTGCTGCGGGAGCAGCTGGAGGAAGTGCTGGACACCCTGGCCCCCAGGGAGAAAAAGGTGCTGGAGCTGCGCTTTGGCATCGTGGACGGGCGCACCCGCACCCTGGAGGAGGTTGGCAAGGAGTTCAACGTCACCCGTGAACGCATACGCCAGATAGAGGCCAAGGCCCTGCGCAAGCTGCGCCACCCCAGCCGTTCCAAGAAGCTGCGGGACTTTCTGAACTGAACAAAAACTTTCTGCCGGGAAGCCTATGCTTTCCGGCAGTCTGATATATGGGGAAGGGATAAATACACATGAAATTTGATTTTACCGCCGTTCTGGACCGGCGGGGCAGAGACTCCACGGCGGCAGATGTAATACCCTTTGAGGGCTTCAAAGTGGACGAAGGCTTTTCTGCTATACCCATGTGGATAGCGGATATGAGCTTCAAGGCAGCGCCGCCGGTTATGGAGGCCATATATAAGCGCATGGAAATGCCCAACTTCGGCTACTTCCCCCTGCCAAAGGAATATTTTGAAAGCATCATCCGCTGGCAGCAGAAACGAAACGGTGTGGATGGCCTGCTGCCGGAGCACATCGGCTACGAAAATGGGGTGCTTGGTGGCGTAAGCTCCGCCCTCCAGGCTTTCACTGCCCCAGGGGAGAAGATACTGGTGCACTCCCCCACATATGTAGGCTTTACCCACACCTTCCAGGATACGGGCCGGGTGGCGGTGCACTCCCCTCTGAAGCGGGACGAGCAGGGCATATGGCGCATGGACTATGAGGACATGGACACAAAGCTCCGGGAGGGCGACATCCACCTTGCCATCTTCTGTTCCCCCCACAACCCCTGCGGCCGGGTCTGGGAACGCTGGGAAATAGAAAAAGCTATGGAGATATATGCCGCCCATGACTGCCTGGTAATTTCCGACGAGATATGGTCGGATATCATCATGCCCGGCTATAAGCACATCCCCACCCAGAGCATCTCCGAAGACGCGAGGGAGCGCACCATGGCCTTCTACGCTCCCAGCAAGACCTTCTCCCTGGCGGGTCTGGTGGGCTCATACCATATAATTTACAACAAATATCTCCGGGACCGGATACTGAGGCAGAGCCGCCTGAGCCACTACAACGACTGCAACGTTCTCTCTGTCCACGCCCTCATCGGCGGCTTCAGCCCCGAGGGGGAGGCCTGGGCCGATGAGATGATACAGGTAGTAAACGGCAATCTGCAATACGCCTGCGATTTTATACGGGACAATTTCCCCGGTGTAAAAGTGATGCGTCCCCAGGGCACCTATATGCTGTTTCTGGACTGCGGGGACTTCTGCCGCAGCCACGGCATAAGCATCTCCCGGCTCCAGGAGCGGGGAGTGCGCTGCGGGGTAATCTGGCAGAACGGAGAGGACTTCCTGCTGCCGGACTCCATACGCATGAACTTTGCCCTGCCCCGCTCCCTGGCAGAGGAGGCCATGGAACGGCTGAAGAAGTATGTGTTTGTTTGAGAAATAAAGTAAATAATAGCCGGGGCTGACGCCCCGGCCGAGACTGTCGAAAAAGCCTCGCAGAGTTTTTTCAACCCAGCGAAAAAATAAATTCAATCGTTTTCTGCGGCGGCGTGTACGTCGCGGAAAACACTTCTCACGGAGCGAAGTGTC
>CALWWB010000140.1 GCA_944385175.1 uncultured Oscillospiraceae bacterium
CGCCGCCGCAGAAAACGATTGTATTTATTTTTTCGCTGCGGCGAAAAAACTCTGCGAGGCTTTTTCGACAGTCTCAACTGCCGGTCCTTTTGGACCGGCAGTTTTCCTATTACATTTTAGCTTTTTATTTTTCTTCCCGGCGGCGGAGCAGTTCCAGCCCTTCCTTTCCGCTCATGTGCTCTATGCTCATCTCCAGCACCCGCACGCTGTCAATAAACTTCTCGATCTCCTCCTCCGGCTCTATATCCGGGGAGTATTTTCCGCACAGGGCCTCCAGGGCCCGGACAAGCTCCGGCCCTTTCTCCAGTACCCGGATGCGCCCGAAGGCAATGGCGCTCCTGTAGGCAGTGGTGAACAGCTCAGGGATCACCTCATCGGCATCCACCACGCAGAAGGAGGCCCGGGGGTCCCGGGCTATGGCCTCCAGCTTGTGACCGGCGGCTGCGCAGTGGAAATAAAGCTTGCCCTCATTGTACACATAGCTTATGGGCAGAGCGTAGGGCCAGCCCTCATTGCCCAGCAGAGCCAGGACTCCGTGGCTGCCTCTGCGGAATATCTTCTCCGTCTCCTCCCGGGAAAGCTGCTGTTTTTTTCTGCGCATCTCAGGAAACATGGCGCTCTCCCTTCAGGCTCAGTCCTGCTCCCAGGTGCGCTCGCTGATTATATATCTGGGGCGCTGCTTGGTCTCCATATAGATCTTGCCGATATATTCCCCTATGATGCCCAGGCAGATGAGCTGCACCCCGCTGACAAAGCAGACTATACAGGTGGTGCTGGCCCAGCCGGCCACGGTCCTGCCCAGCAGAGCGGTGATTATGGCCCATAGCACACCGATAAAGCTGACAAAGGCTACAAACACGCCGAAGCCGGTGATGAGCCGCAGGGGCTTTACCGACAGGCTGGTTATCCCGTCCACAGCCAGAGCTATCATTTTCTTCAAAGGATAATGGCTCTCCCCCGCCAGGCGCTCGGCTCTGGAGTAACTGACGGAAGTGCTCTTGAAACCCACCAGTGGGATCATGCCCCGGAGGAACAGGTTCACCTCTTTGAAGTTTGCAAACTCCTGGAGGACCCGGGAACTGATTAGGCGGTAGTCGGCGTGGTTATAGACCACCTCCGCCCCCATCATAGCCAGGAACTTGTAGAAGCCCTGGGCGGTGGCCCGCTTGAAGAAGGTATCCGTCTCCCGGCTGGATCGCACCCCATAGACCACCTGACAGCCGTCCAGATAGGCGTCTACCATCTTGTCCATGGCATTGATGTCGTCCTGGCCGTCGCAGTCTATGGATATGGTGATGTCGCACTTGTCCTTAGCCTCCATGAGCCCAGCCAGTACGGCATTCTGGTGGCCCCGGTTCCGGCTCTGGCTGATGCCGATATAGTGCTCGTCCTCCTTGGCCAGCTCTGAAATTATCTCCCAGGTCTTATCCTTGCTGCCGTCGTTGACAAAGAGCACCCGGCTGTCGGCACTTATCTTCCCGGCCTCGGCCAGGGATTTCAGCTTGTCCAGGAACATGGGCGCAGTGATTGGCAGCACCTCCTGCTCATTGTAACAGGGAATGACTATAAACAGTCTGGGCGTAGTCATGTCGTTTCTCCTTTGTTTTTATTGCCCTCCCCAAAGCAGAGGGCCGCAAATATTATGAACATTGGTATCAGTGAATAGTGGTAGCGGCTGGACACCTCAATGAGCATATGGGCCAGGGTAAGGCCCAGAGTGTAGAGGGGCAGCAGCAGGAAAACGGAGTCCCTCCAGGATCGCCACAGCCGCAAAAGTCCGGCCAGGGCCAGAAGGATCACCATATAGTAAAAGCAGTTGCATATCACCATGCAAATCTTCACAAAGCTCTCGGACCTGGTGAAGCGGTAGGTATATCCCCCCAGCTCATCATTTCCCAGGAAAGTGAAGAGCTTGGCCGAAAACAGCCTGCCCAGATCCAGCTCGTCGGACTTGAGCCTCTCCAGCACATGGGGCAGCATGCTCTTTTGGGCCTCCGGCGCACTGCCGCCCTCCTGCCGCCGGTATTCAAAGAGCAGATCCATGTCCTCGCTGCTCCACTGGCCCAGGGTATCCATATTGAAGCCCACATAGAGATTGTATATTGGCAATCCCGCAGGCTCCTCCCCCAGGATATCCTCCAGCCTGTTGTCCCAGAGTTTTCCGGAAAGCTGGAGGCTCAGCGCCAGGGCCGCCAGAAGCAGCAGCCAGAAACGCCACAGTCTGCCGTCCTTCATTTCCTCGCCCCGAAGCAGAAGCAGCCATATCAGCAGAGCGATTATAAGGATGGCACCTATGGGCCGCACAGCGTTTATGGCCTCCAGCACCAGGCCCAGCACCAGGCCCCACAGCAGAGCCGGTATCACGCGCTTTTTTATTTTATCCTGTTTTCTGCGGAGTCTGAGCAGCAGCCAGAACAGCAGCAGTACCAGGCAGGTGTACAGCGGTTCGGAAAATATCAGGGAACCCAGCATTATCCGGCCTGGATACAGTGCCCATAGCCCACCCGCCAGAACGGCGGCAGGAAGCCCGGATACAAAGCGGACAATTGAGAATATTAGCAGTCCGGACAGGCAGCTGAGCACCAAACCCAGCAAAACCCCCATCAACACATGCTCCCCGAATATACCTATAAACAATGCCAGGAAACTGGCATAGCCCAGAATATGAGGGTACATGGCCACATACTCGGTACTGTACACCTCCTGGCCATTGGCAATGCTCACCGCGCAGTCCCAGTAGGTCTTATAGTCGCTGAAAGGCTCGATGGGCACAAGCATTATCCATATCAGCCCCAGGCCGAAACACAGGGCAGTTATTATAAGGGCACAGCGGCGCTCCCCCAGGCGGCTGCACAGCCCACCGAAGGCGCCGAACACCTTTTTTTTCTTTCTCAGCCACAACAGCAGACCGGCAGCCACATCCCCGGCGGCCAGGGCCGCCAGGTAAGACGGACTCTCCAGTCCCTCCGTAAAGGCCAGCACCAGAGCCAGAGCCGTTATGACAATAAGTATGGACAGCATTATCCGTCCCAGGCAAGCGGAAACTCTCTCCATCTTTTCAAAAATTCCCCTCGGTCATTATTCCCCCTCATTATATTCTCTGACGCTCCCCCCGTCAAGGAAATAAAACTATGGCATAATGAAGGAAGATTTGCTATAATGAGCAAAACCCTTGGAATCGAGGCTAATAACTTGATAAAATATAATGCAGGAAAATGTGATATTGCGGTAATAGGCGCGGGCCACGCGGGCATTGAGGCTGCCTTGGCCGCTGCCCGCATGGGTATGGATACGGTCTGCTTCACCGTTAATCTGGACAGCGTGGGCAACATGCCCTGCAACCCCGCCATAGGCGGCACCGGCAAGGGCCACCTGGTGCGGGAGCTGGATGCTCTGGGAGGCGAGATGGCAAAGGCGGCAGACAAGGCCTGTATCCAGTACCGCATGCTGAACCTGGGCAAAGGACCCGCCGTCCACTCTCTCAGAGCCCAGGCGGATCG
>CALWWB010000141.1 GCA_944385175.1 uncultured Oscillospiraceae bacterium
GACGCCTCTCCTCCTAGAACTCAATATTCCTGCACCAGGGGCTTTTTTGTGCTGTCCGCACAATCTGGCGCGGTTCATCTCTAAGCGGCGGGGATACAGATATTTTATGGTTCTGCGGCCTTATACCTCTATGGTGTCTTTGGGATTTATTGCCCCGGGTATTGGCTCGTACATCAAATCTGCAGGCTCCTTTATAATCCCCAGCATACACTCCCTGACTCGGGCATTTGGCGCATAGAGCACCTGACGCAGTGTATCCAGCTTTTCCTCTATCTCCTGAGGAGTATAAATAATCTGATGTCCTATGTATATGAGCTTGTTGTCCGTTTTCTGCAGTCCCTCAGACTTCAGCAGCAGCTCCTCATAGAGCTTCTCTCCCGGGCGCAGGCCGATATACTCTATCTTTATATCCACATCCGGCTCAAAGCCGCTGAGGCGTATCATCTTCCGGGCCATATCGTCTATGCGCACGGGCTCGCCCATATCCAGTACAAAGACCTCTCCTCCCTCCGCATAGGCCCCGGCCTGAAGGATGAGGGAGACTGCCTCAGGTATGGTCATGAAAAAGCGGGTCACGCGCTTGTCCGTCACGGTAACCGGTCCGCCCTGGGCAATTTGCTTTTTAAAAAGAGGAATGACGCTGCCGTTGCTGCCCAGCACATTGCCAAAGCGCACGGCAATATATTTCGTGTGGTACAGTCCGTTCATTGATTGGACAACCATCTCGCACATGCGCTTTGAGGCGCCCATCACATTGGTGGGGTTCACCGCTTTATCGGTGGAAATCAGAATAAACAGGCCGGTACCATATTCCCCTGCGGCCTTTGCCACGTTGTAGGTGCCAAATATGTTGTTTTTTATAGCCTCTGCCGGGCTGTCCTCCATCAAAGGCACATGCTTGTGTGCAGCGGCATGGCAGACCACATCCGGGCGGTATGTATCAAACACATACTGCACCCGCCGCTCGTCCCGTACCGATCCAATAAGTGTCACCAAATTCAGCTCAGGGTGGCGGCTGCGAAGCTCCATCTGGATATCATAGGCATTATTCTCATAGATATCAAAGATGATAAGTCGGCTCGGGGAGAATGCCGCCATCTGACGGCACAGTTCGCTGCCGATAGAACCGCCGCCTCCGGTAACCAGGACCGTCTTTCCCTGGACTTTGTCCCTGATGGCCGCATTGTCCGTGTGAACCTGGGTTCTGCCCAGCAGATCCTCAATGCTCACGTTCTTTATCTGGGTAAGAGTGACCTCTCCGTTTATCAGCTTATCCAGTGACGGCAGCGTTTTCAGCTGGGCCCCGGTACGACTGCAGATCTCCAGGATCTCGTTTCTCAGCTTGTCCGGTGCCGAGGGTATGCAAAAGATGATATCCTCAATGTCATAGCGCTTTGCGGCTTCTACTATTTTGTCACGGCCGCCCACGACCCTGATGCCACGCACCCGGCTGCCCCTTTTGGCCGGGTCATCATCAATAAGGCAAAGCACCTGATTCTTGGCATGGGGGTTATTCTCAAGCTCACGGATTACAAGCACTGCCCCATCCCCCGCTCCAATGAGCATGGTACGGCGCAGCCTCCCATCCTTGACGGCATTGTGGGCAATAATGTTTCTGCGTACCTGCCGGTATGCCACGCGGGAGACGGAAATTGCCAGGAAAAGCACCACTGTATAAATGAAAGGAAAGCTTCTGGGGAAAAGGCAACCCATGAGCTTTACCGCCATGTAGTACAGGGCTGATGCGCACACTGAGGCAAAGCCCATGGATATGAGCTCCCGCTCCCCTGCATATTCCCAGGCGCTGCTGTACAGGCCGAAAACCTTGAACATGAGCAAGGCACTTATAGTGCCGGGTATGGCCCCCATGCGCAGGGTACGCAGGAAGCCGTGTATAGCCACATCTTCCATAGAAAAGTCCATGCGCAGCATGATAGCCAGGAAGGCGGAGAGATTGATGATCAGTATATCAATAAGTATAATACCCAGAAGGCGCAGCCCATGTCCGGTATTTGAGTTCTTCTTACCTTTCATTCTAGACCTCTTTTCGGGTTCTGATGAAGCAGATACGCATGGTCAATGCACATCTAGCAAGATATTATACGCCATATCGTTGCTTTTCGCAAGGAAAACATGACATTATCTTAATTTCTTAGGCTGTCTCCCTCAGTCCCGTCTAACCTTCACCAGCAGTAATCGCCCTTCTTTAACACTTATGCATGCACTCATACCCGGAAGGGGCTCATTGCTTACCCCATACTGATACTCACAGTCTATCTCGCTGTCCTCCAAAGGGAACTTGGCGTTTTCAACTGTTATTCCCCGGGCCGTACCGCTGATGTTCAGCAGGGAGAAAAATGGAAATTCAGGCCCCACCAAAGCCGGACTGTGGGATACTATCTCCATCTCGGAATAGTCGTCCACAATCAGGCCACGTTTGCCCAGGCTGTCCAGCTTCAACAAAATTGAAAGATTTCCCAGAGAGTGGTCAATGCGCTCCCCTATCACGCCCAGCAGCAAAAAATCCTCAAAGCCCCTTTTTAAAGCCTCCTTTACAGCATATACGCTGTCCGTATCGTCCTTTGCCCTGGGCAGAAATATCGTCTCCACCGGAAGCTCCGGCGCCTCATGGGAATCGAAGTCTCCAATTATCAGGTCAGGCTCCACCCCCAGGCCCTCTACGTGCCGCAGCCCATTGTCGCAGAAAATATGGAAATCTCCCTGACGGAGATATTTTTTTATATCTTCATAGCGGGCTATTGTTGCCCCGCCTATTATCACACATCTGGACATATGTTCACCTCTGAGCCTGCCGCGCCGACAGAAGCGGCGCGGCAAAAATTGTCGGCTTTTATTATACCCGTACTTTTCACACCTTGCAAGGGAATATACAGATAATGCCATCGTGTGCGATAAGGTACAATAAGTTTCGCAAAAATAAAAAGACATGGTTTGCAGAACTCTGGTAGAATGAAGTTGCGACACACCATTCGAAAGGAG
The DNA here is from genome assembly GCA_944385175.1 of uncultured Oscillospiraceae bacterium. Lineage (GTDB taxonomy): Bacteria > Bacillota > Clostridia > Oscillospirales > Oscillospiraceae > Limivicinus. Next base: position 3,001 of record CALWWB010000141.1, read on the forward strand.
ATAGCAAACCATGCCTGAAAAGATTGTACAGCTAAACGAGGAAGTTATCAAGGGGCAACTCAAGGAACTCGTACGAGGCAGTGTAGAGGAGACGCTCAACGAGCTGCTAGAGGCAGCAGAGGCCAACAAGCTGACCCAAGCTGCCCGGTATGAGCGTAATGAGCAGCGCCAGGGCTACCGCAGCGGCCACTACAACCGCAACCTTACCACCACTTCCGGGGATGTTACCCTCAAGGTGCCTAAGCTCAAGGGAATCTCCTTTGAAACTGCCATCATTGAAAGGTATCGCCGCCGGGAGAGCAGTGTGGAAGAGGCCCTCAT
>CALWWB010000142.1 GCA_944385175.1 uncultured Oscillospiraceae bacterium
ACCCCTGATCCGCCAGCTCTTTGCGGAGATGGCTGATGCTGATTTATCCAAGGCGGCCTTTATTCAGGTGGGCCCCAAAAACACCCTGGCTGAGATAAACCGTGATCTCCGCTGCCTAGAGAAACAGGGGTTCCGGTATGTGTTCTTGGACGAGGTTACGCTGTTGGAGGACTTTATCGAGGGCGCTGCGCTCTTCTCCGATATCTTTGCCGCCTGTGGCATGAAGATAGTCCTCTCTGGAACCGACTCCCTGGGGTTCCTCTTTGCGGAGGATGAGCAGCTCTATGACCGCTGTATCCTGCTGCACACAACCTTTATCCCCTATCGGGAGTTCGAGTCTGTGCTGGGCATCCGCGGAATCGATGAATATATCCGCTACGGAGGCACCATGAGCCTGGGCGGTGTCCATTATAACGAGTATTCCACTTTTGCCACCAAAGAGCGGGCGGATGAGTATGTGGATACGGCCATCGCCCGGAATATTCAGCACTCCCTGCGCTGCTACCAGAACGAGGGCCATTTCCGCCATCTCCGGGACCTGTATGAGGCCGGCGAGCTGACCAGCGCCATCAACCGGGTGGTGGAAGATATCAACCACCGCTTCACGCTGGAAGTGCTTACCCGGGACTTCAAATCCAGCGACCTGAGCATTTCGGCCGGCAACCTCCGGCGGGACCGGGCCAACCCCACCGACATCCTGGACCGGGTAGATGTGGCCGCTGTGACCGAGACCCTGCGGGCCCTGCTTGAAATCCGCAATAAAGAGGAGCAAACCGTCCCGCTCGATGATATCCATGCTGCAGAGATCAAAGAATACCTGGATCTGCTGGATCTAACCCAAGACATTGAGGTGCTCCATCTGCCTCATGTGGGGGAAAAGGGGGCTCGTACTGTGATTGCCCAGCCTGGACTCCGGTACGCCCAGGCGTCCGCCCTGATTCAGAGTTTGCTGTTGGACGAAACATTCAGCGCCCTGTCTCTCCCAGAACGCAATGCGGTACAGGAGCGCATCCTGTCCGAAATTATGGGCCGAATGATGGAGGACATTGTCCTGCTGGAGACCAAGTTGGCCCATCCGGGCAAGCAGGTGTTTATACTTCAGTTCCCAGTGGGAGAGTTCGACATGGTGGTCTTTGACCCGACTACGGCAAACTGTGAGATTTTCGAGATCAAGCACAGCACAGAAGTTGTGCCGGCCCAATACCGGCATTTGGCCGATCCTCAGAAGTGTGCCGAGACCGAGCACCGGTTTGGTCCTATCATGGCAAAGACGGTTCTGTACCGGGGAGAACCGCAGACTGTCGATGGGATCAGATATGAGAATGTAGAAGCCTACCTGTGTGGGCTTGGAAAATAGCCTGAAAACTTAGAAAGGGGAAATCGCCATGCAGGAGTGCATCGAAAAAGAAGAGGTACTGAAGCTGGTTGAGAGCGCCGGATCCTGGGGCTGGAGTATGGATCAGTTGCATGAGAAGATCGATGCTCTGCCGGCCGCTAAAGCTGCGGAAGAGCGGCACGGCCACTGGGTTGAACATACCGGCGAGGATGCTGGGTTCCACTACTGCTCAGAGTGCCGACGGGATGCCTTTAACTACCAGGACGGAGAGCAAGCTGTGGAGGTGCTTTCAGATTGGTGCCCTCATTGTGGGTGTCATATGGGCAATCCTGCAGGAACCTAAAGTTCAGTACCAGGGTGGCTTCCTGGCTCTTTTCATGTATTGCAATATGCTGACTTGTCCCCCGTTGTCTTTTCTACGAAGAAAAGCGGCGGGGGATTTTTTTTGTGGCTGCCGGCCCTGCGGCTCGTGCCACCCGTTCCGAGCGGCCTTGCTCGATGCCGCCCGTCCCTGTAGTTCCCGCTTTGGCCAGACACCAGTTCTCTCGGCTCCAGCCAACCCGGGTGCAGCGGTATGCCGGGCGGGGTGCCTCAGCTGCACCTAACAGCCAAAGAGCATGGAGCCGGCCAGAACGGCCCCGGCACGGCTTTGTTCTCCGCAAAAGCCCATGGCGCACAATCAAGTATCTGGCGGCAGCACCCGCGCCAGAGCTCCTCAGCCCGCACCTCCCCCGGTAAGACACCTATCCAGCCCTGCGCCTCGCCCAGGCCTCACCACTCCACCTGCTCCAGCCCCTCAAATCCCAATAGCCATACAACATCCATTTATTGCGCATTTAATATCTGAAAAATATACAAATAATAGGCATTTTATATATCCATAAATTACCCCCCATGTGCATCTCATGCGCAGAACATATCCATACCATAGGCGGATAATATGGGAATAATACGCAAATGAGCAAAGAACAGCTGAACAGATGGAAAACCGGAGAGAGAACGGCGGAGGCGGGCCGGGCAGGCGGGTTATCGAGCCGGGCCTCCTGGGGATTCGGGAGCTCCAGTTGCGAGCCCAGGCGGTGGACACCCCGGAGCCCTTCTAATAATAGTCAAATAATAGCCTGAAATAGAGACAAAGAAAAGCCCCCTCCCCTGCCGGCCTAAAACAGAATGAAAAGGATCCTGGGAGCCGGCCTGTGCCGGATCCCCTGCTTTCTGTGCCATGCCCAGCCGGTGAAACAGGAGCATCTTTGCTTTGCTCTTCGCCTTTTGTCCCTGCAGCTTGGGCCTCCTGATCAAAGCCCCCTTGCACGGTGCGGCTTGCCTCCGGGCCGTCTTAGCGCCTTAGCTTGGCCGTAACCGCGCTTGCCCTGCACCGCTTCTCCACCGCACCGCTGATGCCTGCCCCAGCCCTGATTCTCCTCCTATAGCCGTGGCTGACCTGCCTGCACTGCCTCCAATGCCTTGCCTCAGCCTCTGCTTGTCGCCTACTCCTTAGCTTTTGTCTGTCCCCTTCTCCTCTGCCGGGCCTGTACCTCTAGGCAGACGGTTTCCTATGTTGGGTTCAACCATGGAGTCTAGCAGTCATGGGCGCTTGCCCGCCTTAGCTTCGCTTTAGGACTACTGGTCTTTCTTAGCTCTGCTCTTGAACTCCCGGCCATCCTGAGCTCTACCACGAAATCACCTGCCTCGCCGGTTCCAAAGCCGTCTGGTGTATTCCACTGATAGTTCAATGCCAGAGCTTCTCCGTGTTTCGCCATCATCTCTAAATTTCAGGTGAAATACTGAAGTGATAGCTGGGGCAATGATGTATGTGACACGGTTTTAGGCTTTCCATGATGTTTATGGGAGCGTTTGACGGCGTGCGCATGGCGGAAAGCGGAGGGCTTGGAGGTGCAAGTGGGCAGTGCAGAAGGGCTGGAGCGAGGAGGGATGAGCCGAGGTGGCGGGTCTGCC
>CALWWB010000143.1 GCA_944385175.1 uncultured Oscillospiraceae bacterium
CTCAAAAAAGGCTTGAATTTTGGGGAGTAGGATACGGGCCAGGGCGTCCACTTCATGGACAGGTATCCCGGTGCCGTAGTCGTTGACCTTCTTTTTCCTTGCCATAGGAGCCGCCCCCAGCCTTAGAGCCGTCCCTCGTCGAACAGGTAAGCCTGGAACACTGTGCCGTCCCCGGTGATGAACCGGCCCCTCGCGTCTTTGGGTATCTGGTCGTCGGCGCTGTTGTTGCCTAAGATGATACCCGAAAGAATATCATCCGCCCTGCCGCATACCCGGAAATCCAGGTTGTTCTTGATTTGACCGGGGAGAATGTTGGCGTCGGGGCGCTGGGTGGCAAGTATCAGATGGATACCAAACGCCCGCCCCAGCCGGGCCAGCGGCGCCAGCTGATTTTTCAATATCCACTCACAATTGTATTTGTTTCTGATAACGGTGGATGAATTGAGGCTGCGATCCTCTCTCATCAGCTCCACTATCTTTTTTCCGTGCTCCTCGTAGTAGGCCCTCTCCGAGGGTTCATATTTCTCCCTGGTGTCATATCCGAAATTTCTCGCATCCCAGCGCATGAAGTAAGCCCCCAGCACCTCTCCCAGTTCTTTGAGGGCAGGCACAGCCTCATTGAGCACCAGAAAATTCCCCCTGCTGCCGGCCTCCAGCACTGTCAGTCCAAAGGACTCGGAATACGAAGGGCAGATAAAAAGGTTAGACAGCTGAAAAAGTTCCAGCACACCCTGCCTCGGGAATCCCTCCGGATAGCCCACATCGCTGGTAAACAGGATGTCCCCAGTGTCAAGCCCATATTTTTTCCCTTCCATGCGTATCATGGCTTTGTATATTCCGGGCGGGATATCGGCGCTGGGGAAATCACAGAATACCAGTTTTACGTTTTTCTCCTCCCCGCTTTTTATTGCGCCGGCCAGAGCCGCAGCCTTTTCAAATCTCTTTCCCGGACTGAGCCTGCCGGGATATACAGCCAGTATATCGGCGCCAAGCAGATCAATATGCTTTGCCACCCTCCCCACATCCGGACTCAGGGTCTCCAGCAAAGGCAGAGTGTTATATACCACGGCGCATTTCCCCTCCGGCACGTCGTATTGTTTTGCCAGAGCGGATATTCCTGAATAAGTGGGATAAACGAACCTGGTATTTGGCATGCCGGTAAACCTGGCGGAGAAAGGATATTTAATCTCTCTGGGCCGGTTGACCGGCAGGGAATGGGTAAAAGCCAGAAAGCGCACAGTCCCCAGCTCTTTCTGTGCCATTCTCACTGCCACATTGTGTATCAGGTGCCAGCCCTGGTATAATATATCATGCATTATGCAGACATCCACATCTCTAAGGTGTTTTATCAGGTCCTGGGCAATATGCTCGGCCTCCTGAAAAAAAGTCTCGTGTACTTCCCCGTTTGGCAAGGAGTAATCATGCCAGATTATCCTGTTGCCGTTAAGGGTGTTGGTTATCTTTACCCATTGGATTCTCTCATCTTTGAATATCCCCTTGCGTTCTTCATCCGGGCAGTGCTCACAAACCAGCATCTTTACTTCCGCGCCGTATTGCAGCAGCATCTTCAGCTGATCTGCCACCACGTTTACCAGTGAATAGGTGCTTGACAGTCCGGAGAACATAGTCAAAACGGCAACCTTCACGATTCATACCTCCGGCTTTTTAATTTAAGGTTTTGGCGCAGCAGGGTACTGCTGCGCCAAAAATTTACTTGCTGCTGTCGGGGCAGATGCAGCCTTCGAACAGCTCCAGTTTCATCTTCAAAATTGTCTCCAGCTCAGCTACTGAGTTTACCATGGACTCCACGGATCTGTTGGCTTTAAGCACCGTCTCATGAGTCACATCTTCAAAAGACAGGAGCTTTTGCAGCTTCTCCCCCTCCCCATTGAGGATATGGGACAGGGCCGCCTGCTGCAAAGCCACGGACTCAAAAAGATCCGAAATGGCCTGGCTCCGGCTGCCCGGAGCAGCCGTAGTAGTGCTGGTGGTACTGGTAGTGCTGGTAGTCATTGTAGTGCTTGTGGTAGTGCTGGAAGTGGTTGAACTGGTGGTCAAGAAGCAGGAGACGGGTTCCGGCAGCTCACCCTCAAAGAGTTCGTTGTGGCTCTCTGCATTCCCGGTGTAGCTGTCAAAGACGATGTTTCCGTTGATCTGGCTGAAGGTGGTGTTGGCCGCGGCAAAGGGAGCCAGCACGGAGCCGTAGATCGCAGTGGTACTGTTTGACCAGGTCAGTGCTTCCGGGAAGTTCCACAATATCTTCCGGGCATTTTCTCTGGTAGCGGCGGTGCCGTTGCGGAATATCTGATAGCTTCCGTACAGGATATTAGCACCGGCAACATTTATCAGAATAGTAGATGATGCAGGGGCAATTATATTTATGCCGTTGAGCTGGCTCAGGGACAGCCCGCTGCCATAAATATTCCCGCCGTCAAAGCTGAACACATTCAGGCTCTCATCGGTGCCCGTCAGGTTCAGTTGGTTGAATATGACTTCACCGGAGCCGTTTGACTCCAGGCCGCCCCAGAAAGCGGAGGCGCATTTCAGATATCTCTCCGTCTCCTGAAAATCTATAGGCGTACCGGTGACCAGCATACCGTTGGGATTTCCCATGGTATAGCTTATCACGGTACTGCTGGGGCTTATAACAGTGTTGCCGCTGGCGTTGGACCCGGCTGAAACGCTGACGTTTCCGCCGATAACAAAGGACGGGTCGGTGCCTGCCGGAGGCAGAGGGAAAATCCCCGCCCCCAAGCCGTAGTTGCTCAGTATCGCATTACCGCCCACGGCAACCCGGCCCTCGGCATCGGTATTGCTCATGCTCATATCGCCGAAAAGAAATACGTTATATTCATTGGCCGGGCCAAAATTAAATGCCATTCCGATTTCCTCCTTAACTGAGAATTTAGGCTTATCTTCGGTGCAGCCTATTTTATGCACCCGGAGCAGGTCTTGCCCCTGGGGCTTGTATGAAGCCCAGTCCATTAGTTCGTGCTGCCGCGTTCTTCAGCCGCAAAAGGCCGGGGCTCATAAGAGCCCCGGCCAGCTTGTCAAAAAAGTCCCCAAAGACTTTTTTGACAAGCTTCGCCCGCCAAGCATTTTGCCTTTGGCAAAATGCTGCTGCGCTACGTCGCTGCAAACTCCATATCCTTCGCAGTGGCGGCAGTGGCCACTGCTCATACATTCCGTTGCAGCTCCTTTCCGAATCAAACCCGCTTACGCTGGGCTTTGAT
>CALWWB010000144.1 GCA_944385175.1 uncultured Oscillospiraceae bacterium
ATTCCTTTTGGCATAATAAAGCACCCCACTTGTTATCCAGTATACCATACTGTCTAACAAATGGGGTGCAGTTCAGAACTGCCCGCTGTTTTTTTGCTATTTATTTACTCTTTGTTGGTATCAGCCCTGGCCTATAAGGCTGTAGTTCAGGCCGTCGGCGATGTAATTTACATCCTCCTCCGTAATGCCCTTTTCGCTGCGAATATGCATTGCAAAGAAGGAGTTTTCCAGATACACATATATGTAGGCGTTGATGCCGTTGGAGAGTATGGTCAGCTCCGTGCCGTCGGGAGTGGTGTGGCTGCGCTGGGCAAAGGAGTCTATGTCCTCCTCCCAGTTAATGACTTCCTTTCCGCTGGACAGGGTGGAGTACATGGAGTTATAGCCGTAGCAGGTGACCCGCTCCCCGGAGGAGGGCAGATCCACATAGTAGCTGACGCAGAAGGTGCCCTCATCAAACCAGTATACCTTGTCAAAACCCACCGGGGTTTTGTAGAAAATATTCCCGGCGCAGCCCATCTCCGACGTTTTTTCAGCCAGCTGCTGATTGGTGAGGAATTTATCCCCGCTCATGCCGGTGGTCTCACTGCTCCACATCAGCTGCTGGCTCTTACGCAGCTTCAGGCCGTACTTTGCGGCTATCTCTTCCAGCTTGTCTGCATCCTCCTGGGAATGCACCTGATAATTGAAGTCGTAATCCCCATATGATGACCCGGATTGCCTATTGGCCCAGGCCTCAAACTGCTCGTATTCCTCAGCGCTCACAGTCACAAACTCGCTCTCGCCATTATCGATTATTTCCACCGTGACGCTGCCGTCGTTGTTTTCCGTAAACTCCAAGCCGCAGCTCTTCTCTTTCACAAAGCTGAAGGCCTCCGGCAGGCCTGTTCCATTGTTGCAGTATTCCTCCCACTCCGCCCAGGCGGCCTTGGATGCGGCCAGCTTTTCTTCCAGCTCATCCTTATCCTTCAGTGCGTTCTCCTGGGACCCGGCTGTTTCCGTCTCTTCTGGGACAGCCTGGGGCTGGGTAAGTGATATCTGGGAAAGCTCCTGCCCGTCCCATTCCACAGTGTCTTCCAGCAGCAGGGCCCGGAAATCCAGCAGCCCGGCGGCAAAGGCGGCGGTGACCATGAAGGAGGCGATAATGGCCGCAATCAGCAGGGTTCTGTACACTCTCTTTCCGGAGCCTCCCTTGGCTCTTTTGCCCGCCGCCGGAGACAGGGCTTCCTCAAGCAGCTCATCGTCCATGTATTGAAGTATACGGTCCCAATCATAGCGTTTCATACTGCGATGCCCTCCTTTTTCAGATAGTCCCTCAGCCCCCGGCGTATGCGGTACAGCCGGGAGGACAGTACTTTTTTCGTCTCGCCGAAATCTTTTGCCAGGCTGTCCAGGTCCTCCATGAGGAAATAGCGGCGTAGAAACAGCCGGCGGTTCTCCTCGCTGAGAGTGCGAAGATAGCCGTTTATAAACTCCGCCAGCTCCCTTGCCTCCATGTGCTCTGTAATGCTCCCTGAGGATGCCAGGCACTCATCCAGTTCGGAGTACAGTACATCCCCCCTGTCATCCCGCTTCTGCCGGTGCTTTTGCCTCAGGACCATAAGTGCGCCGTTGCGGTTTATCTTGGCGGCATAGGCCAGCAGCTGCCGGGGCCGCTGGGGCGGGATGCTGTCCCACAGCTTCATGTAGGTGTCCGCCACCACCTCCTCCGCATCTCTGGGGTCCTTGAGAATGTTCAGGACGGCGGCGCGGAGGATGCCCCCATATTTTCTGTCCACCAGCACCAGGGCCTCCTGAGAGCGCTCCCAGAACAGGGCAGTTATTTTTTGGTCGTCCATGGCCTGCTCCCTTCTTTCTTGTGTTTCACCCATAAAGATGCCAAATCACAGGGTATATCACGCCGCCGGGAAATTTTTTCTCAGAGGGTTCTCCTCCATATACTGAAAAAGTCCCGGCCGTCAGGCGGGACTTTTGAGCATAGTCTGTTTTATTTGCTTATAACCTTGCCCAGCACCCGCAGGGGCAGCTCCGGGGAGATTACTATATCTTCATACTTGGGGTTCAGGGAGTGGAGGGCCAAAGCCTCCCCCTTTACAGCCAGCTGTTTTAAATAGGCGCTGCCGTCATAGAGGAAGATGCCTATCTCTCCGGTCATGAGGCTGCGCTGCTGCCGGACCCATATGGTCTGGCCGTCATGGAATTTTGGCTCCATACTGTCACCGGCTACACGGACGCCGAAGTTTGCCCCCTCGGGCACCTCCCGGCCCACCTCCACCATCTCATAGTCCTCTCCGTCCAGGAACTGTCCTGTGCCGGCGGAGACTGCCAGCGAGTAGAGGGGCAGACTGCGCAGTTCCTCCTCTTCCTGCCGGTCGCTGTATCGGTCGCTGCATCGCAGCAGCTGCACATAATCCATAACCTTTTTCCGCCCCTCCCAGTTCAGCCCCGTGAGCAGGCCCTCTCCGTGGCCGGAGAAGACACCCCGGATATCGTCAATACCCAGTGCATCGCACAGGGCAAGGAATTGCCGGGCGTTAGGCAGAGTGGAGCCGTTCTCCCACTTGGAGATTGCCTGATTGGACAGGGGAAAGCCCAGCATATTCAGACAGGCAGCCAGCTGGGTCTGGTTCATGCCCAGTTGCTTTCTGCGCCTGGAAATAAGTTCTCCAATATTTTTATACATACCATCACCTTTTCTCTCTTTTTACTATTTGGATTATATATCAGCCTCAAGACAAATGCAACAGCAATTTTATCCTATTCAGATAGTTTTAACGGCATTTTCTTAAGCAGCGCAAGTCTGAGACTTAGCGAAATCCACGGTGGATTTCCGCTGCTGCAGCAGTCAGCCCGGATAATACCGGCACGAAAGTCAGTGCGTTTATGGGATAAAATGTTATTTTTTGGTAATTTTTCGAACATTCTGCCAATAAATGGTAATGTTAAATTTATGTGAAATGGCACGTATGTTATTGATTTACTGCGAGAAATCGTATAATATTGTTATAGAGAATATGGAAAGTTTTTCTAAGGAACCTCTGAATAATAGCCTTTATCCTGTTCCTACTCGATGTATTAGCCGCTATTTGCGCTTAGTTTAGGT
>CALWWB010000145.1 GCA_944385175.1 uncultured Oscillospiraceae bacterium
TTCTGCGGCGGCGTGTACGTCGCAGAAAACACATCTCACGGAGCGAAGTGTCGAATTGTACGCCTCTGGCGTACAACTGAGGCATGGAGCGAAGTGCAATCCCTTTTGTCGAAGAAGGCTTGACCTTCTTCGACAAGATGACCGCTCCGGCACACTCTGTGCCGGAGCGGTATTTGAACAGATATACTTCGGGAGGGAAAGAAAATGAAAAGGCTACTGTGCTTCATACTGCTTCTGGAGAGCCTGCTGCTCTGCGCCTGCGGGAAGGAGGAGGCTGGGCCTCAGACCGAGAATATACAGGAAGAGGCAAGGCAGCAGGGATTTAGCATGGAATATCAGGCTTTGCCAGGGGAAATGGCCCTGTATGTAAGCCTGTATGCCGATGAAGACGCTATATATGTCTGTGGAATGGACTACGAGGAAAGGCCTCTGCTCATAGGCACGGACGGGGAGGTAGAGCTTTCGTACGGCCTGCCGGAAGATACGGCTTTTGTCCATGCCTGCTGCGGCACTGACGATGGGCTGGCCGTGCTGGCAGGGGATAGGCCGGAAAAGTGGATAAATCCCGACGGGATAGAGATGCTCAATGAACAGGATGAATATGAGCTGAGCATCCTTTATTTCAACCGGGAGGGGGCATTGACGGAGCGGATATCTCTCCCCCAGGAGATATGCATCGGTGAAAGGATCAGGTCTCTCAGATATATGGACGGCTACTTTTATCTGATGATGCCCGCGGATATATACCGGCTGGACAGCGGGGGCAATCTGTTGAACAAGCTCCATCTGGAGGGAGGCTCTTTTACGGCTCAGAGCACGGGTCGGGACGGGCTTTATATTTGCCTTTATAATTCGGCGGCCGATGGGGGCAGCGACACCACGGAGGTGTGGAGGCTGAAGGAGCCCGGAGAGCTCGCTTTTGAGACGGTCGTCTCCGGACTGGAGGGATATGTAAACGCTTTCGGCTGCGACGGGGACAGCCTGCTTGTATCGGAAAATTACAGCCTCAGCAGGTATCCTGCCGTGGGCGGAGATGCAGAGACGGTGTTTGACCTGTACCGGGCGGGAATAAGCCGGGTGCAGTTTACGGAGATCTTTGCACGGGGGGAGGCAATGCTGCTGGCCGGCTCCTACGGAACCCACATCCCCTGTCTTGTGCCCCGGGCTCAGGATGAAAAGGCCCAGCTGGTTTTGTGGGCAGACGGTACGGACTTCAGCTTTGAATACTATGTAAACAGCTTTAACCAGACCGATCCGGACTATGAGCTCAGCGTTTTCAATATGCAGGAGCTTGAGGATGAACAGGCAGCTGCGATGATCGCCTCAGGCCACACGCCGGATATATATGTTACCGGCGGCGACGGACATTTTAAAGGTATAAGCCCGGAAAACATTATGGAGGATATTTATCCCTATCTGGATGAGTATGCTCCGGGAGGAAGGGATTTCGTTCTGGAAAGCGTCCGGAACTCCGTGGAGATTGAGGGAAAGCTGTATACTTTACCCAGCATTATGGAGCTGTGCGCCGTTGTAAGGAACAAGGCTATGACTGAGGGTTCAGATATGAAGCTCAGCCAGGCGCTGATGCTGCCGGAAGTGAGTTCGGGCGAAGCATATGTATTTCCCGTCTACTACAGCAGGGACGATATCTGGAAATTCCTCAGCGGCCTGTATATGGTGAATCATGTGGATACAGAGAGAGGGCAGTGCTCTTTTGAAACGGAGGAATTTCTGGATATACTGGAAAGCTGCGCCCGGATTCCCGACAGCCCGGATGTCACCGATTTGGATGTGGAGCGGCAGATGGCCGCAACCATGTATCTGCCGGAACTGATCCCGGGAGTGAAAAGGGTACAGTATCTGGAACAGGTGCTGGGAGAAAACTTTGAAATAGCCTATGATTACGGGACGGCCTTTATGTTCAGCGGCATTTCCCTGGGCATTTCATCCGCCAGTCCGTATAAGGAAGGGGCATGGCGCTTTGTTTACCATGTGCTGAGCACGGGTGTGGAGCCCGGCTTTGCCGATTTTTGCTGGCCGGTCACGAAGGACGGGCTGGAAAGCCTTTATGACAGGGTCACAGGCAAGGGAATATTTGACTATGAGAAGAAGGAATATGTCCCCCTTTCTCAGAGCGCACTGGAGACCTGCCGGGAGCTTATCCAGCACAGCAGCCACAATCTGGCCGGACATTTGCCGATTCAGGAAATAATGGATGAGGAAGCGGAGAAGTTCTTTGCAGGAGACAGGGATGCCGCCGAGACTGCCAGGATCATACAGTCCAGGGCGGGTATCTATCTCATGGAGCAATACGGCTGAAATTCCTTTTGCTTAGATATAGAATAACGCTGTATAGCCAAAAGCCCGGAGGCAGATGCCTCCGGGCTTGGGTTTTATGCTTGGGATTATTTAACTGTTGGGCTTGACTGTTCGGCTGCCTGCCGATTTATCAGTACATGCCGCCCATGTCTCCGCCGCCGGCGGGCATGGGGGGATTCTTCTCGGGGATGTCGGCAACCAGGCTCTCGGTGGTCAGGACCATGGAAGCCACGGAAGCGGCGTTCTCCAGAGCGCTGCGGCAGACCTTGGTGGGGTCGACGATGCCCAGAGCTATCATGTCGCCGTACTTCTCGTTGGCGGCGTCGTAGCCGTAGGCGCTGCTGGCGCTGCCGGCAACATTGTTCAGGATGACTGCGCCCTCCAGACCGGCGTTGGCAGCTATCTGCATAATGGGGGCCTTCAGAGCCTTGGCAACGATGGCGGCGCCGGTCTTTTCGTCGCCCTCAAGGGCGGCGACTTCGGCCTCGGCGGCCTTGGAAGCTATGACGTAGGCAGTGCCGCCGCCGGGGACAAC
>CALWWB010000146.1 GCA_944385175.1 uncultured Oscillospiraceae bacterium
TCTTCATGTCCTCCACGGCGGAGATCATGATGTCCGGGTCAACGCCGTCGCCGGTGAGGGCCATAAGACCGTACTCGGCGGCCACCTTCACCAGAATGGAGTTATACTGCTGATCCTTGTACTTGGGGCCGTAGTGCAGATCAATGGAACCCAGAGGGGCGGCAAAAATGGGGGCCACGAACTTGTGGCCGAAGAACTCAAAGGAGACGTCGGACTCGGCGTTGGGACACAGGGTGTCCATATTCACGCAGATCTCCTGCCACTTGTCGAAGTTCCGGGCAGCCACATTGCCGGGATATTTGCAGCCGGGGCCGGGCATGGCATTGCCGCAGGCTCTGCCGTTGCACACGGGACAGGCTTTGCAGTAGGGGCCGACACAGTCCTTGGCGGCGGCCAGTATCTCGTTGTAGTTCATGGTAATCCTCTCCTTAATTTATAATGTTTTTTTCAATTTGTGTTCTGACTATGTACTTTTACCATTATCCGCCAAATCCGGAGGCTTGTCAAGGACTACAGTCCGGTGAGATCAAAGTCCGGTATCATCTCCTCCGTGGCAGAGCCCGTCTCCTGCCAGTAACCCTCAAGCCCCCGCCGCTGCATATAGCTTATGAGCCGCTGATTCAGCTCCGGCTCAATGGGGCTTTGCAGCTCCGGGAATTTCTCCAGCCCAGGTATGGGGGTATACTGGCTCATGAGGGAAAAGAGCACCGAGTCCGGGGGAAATTCCTCGGCGGCAAAGTCAATCACGTCCATGGCGCTCAGGTCCTGGCCGGGGAGTATAAGGTGGCGAATGAGGACTCCCCGCTTCATCAGCCTCTCCGCGTCCAGCTCATATGGCCCCACCTGGCGGTACATCTCCTTTATGGCCGCCCCGGCCACGGCGGGGTAGTCCTCCGCCCCAGAGTAGCGCCGGGCAAGGTCGCCCTTCCAATATTTGAAATCCGGCATGTAAACCTGCACCAGCCCCTCCAGCAGTCTGAGGCTCTCCACGCTCTCGTAGCCGGAGCTGTTCCACACCACCGGGATGCCCAGCTCCAGGCCGCTGAGGGCCTCGGCTATCCAAGGCGTATAATGTGTGCCGGTAACCAGATCCAGGGAGGATACACCGGTGTCCCGGAGCTTCAGGAACAGCTCTTTCAGCTGAGGTACGGTGAGCACCCGGCCGCCCTGGCCCCGGCTTATCTCCCGGTTCTGGCAGAACACGCAGCGGAGATTGCAGCCGGTGAAGAACACCGCTCCGGTGCCACGGCTGCCGCCGATACAGGGTTCTTCTCCGTAATGGGGAGCGGCCCTGGCCACTTTGGGCAGGGCAGGGCTGAGGCAGAAGCCGCCGCCTTTTTCACCCCGCAGGGCAGCACATTTCCTGGGACATATATTGCATGTAATTTCCATTGCAGTAATCACCTTAAAAGCGTATTTGATAATAATATAACATATGCAAATTGACAATAAATGCCCCTTTGACACTGCTCATTATAGCCCCTATTTGTCTAATATGCAAGAATCGCAAAAAATCAAAAAAAAGTACATGATTTTTCTGATTTTTGTGCTAATATGTAGTGGAAAAAGATATAGAGATTACTTTTTCAATGCAGCAAAGGAAGGGCCGACATGGTGGATATTGTCCTTGTGGAGCCGGAGATACCCCACAATACCGGGGCCATAGCCAGGACCTGTGCCGCCACAGGCGCAAGGCTCCATCTCATCCATCCCCTGGGCTTTGATATCTCCGATAAAATGGTAAAGCGCTGCGGCCTGGATTACTGGTATCTGGTCAGCATCTACGAGTATCAAAGCATAGATGAGTACTTTTTAAAAAACGGCGATACTAATATATATCTGGCTACTACCAAAGCTCCAATGGCCTACCATGAGGCAGATATGAGCGGGGATGTGGCCCTGATCTTCGGCAAGGAGACGGCGGGGCTGCCTCAGTGGCTTAGAGAAAAGTACCGCAGCAGATGCATACGCATCCCCATGATAAGTGAAGCCCGGAGCTTGAACCTTTCAAACTCCGTTGCTATACTGGCATATGAGGCGTTGAGACAGCAGGGATTTCCCGGCCTGCTTCAAACCGGCTCGATGTCGGAATAAAAAAGCAAACATTTTTTAGGAGGATAAATCATGAACTACAACAAGAAGACAATTTATGATGTTGACGTCAAGGGCAAGAAGGTTCTTCTCCGCTGCGACTTTAACGTTCCTCAGAACAAAGAGACCGGCGAGATAACCAGCGACAAGCGCATCGTCGCCGCTCTGCCCACCATCAAGTACCTTCTGGACAACGGCGCCGCCGTCATCGCCTGCTCCCACCTGGGCAAGCCCAAAGGGGAGTGGAAGGAGAAACTGACTCTGGCACCCGTTGCAAAGCATCTCAGCAAGCTCCTGGGCCAGGAAGTTATCTTTGCCAAGGACATCATCGGTGAGGATGCCCAGGCCAAGGCCGCAGCCCTCCAGCCCGGCCAGATCATGCTTCTTGAAAACCTCCGTTTCGATATCCGTGAAGAAAAGAACGGCGCCGATTTTGCCAAGGCCCTGGCCGACATGGCAGAGATCTTCGTCTCCGACGCTTTCGGCACCGTGCACCGCGCCCACGCCTCCACCGCCGGCGTTGCCGCTTACCTGCCCGCCTACTCCGGCCTGCTGGTGAACAAGGAGCTGAGCATCATGGGCAAGGCACTGGACGATCCCAAGCGCCCCTTCGTGGCCGTGCTGGGCGGCGCCAAGGT